>CANPZZ010000219.1 GCA_947589125.1 uncultured Lachnospiraceae bacterium | reverse complement strand
TCATAGTCGATCTGCCGCAGAATGCAGAAATCCCAGCTGTCCTCTTCCCCGCTTCTGGGCGAAAGCAGCACCTGGGAACTGTAATTATCCTTAAGCTGCGCCTGAATCGTCCCAAGGAACTCCGGATCCAGCCCGACCCACTGAAAATAATTATCGATCCGGCGGAAATCCACCCGGTCCACGGCCAGATCTCTTTTGGGAAGCAGAATGGCAGTAGACCGGGCGATCCGCAAAACATCATTAAAGACCCCCAGCTCCTTATGGATTTCTTTCCTGTCAAAATAATCCAGCTTTGAATTCAGGATATCCGATTCCGAAGACAGATACGGAGACCATCTGGCGGAATCAATATACGTGGCCACCATCTCTATGGTGCTGAACCGATCGTCGATCGACTGCGCCATCAGCTGGGCCGACGCCTGCGCTTCTTTAAATTCTTTCTCCCTTCTCTGCGCCGCCTCCTGGTACCCAAAGACCAGGCACAGAACCAGCAGGAGAATTGCGAAGACAGACATGTAGATCAGGAATGTGTTTCGGAAAAACCGATCCTTAAAATAATTCAGCATGATCACCCTTCGCTTTCATCTGCTTTTTTGCTCTATCGCTTTTTACGGCGAGGCCCGGCCGGCGCGCATTCCGCCGGCCGGGCTGTCCTTTCGTCTGCCGCCTGACTTAAAACTGCCTTTTATTTCGTGCGGTCATAGCGGGCCTGATAGATTTCAATCAGTTCATCCAGACCCAGATCTTTCATATCCGCGATATAACTGTCCCAGTCGTCCATCGACTGCTGACCCATGATCAGCTTCGTCAGAAGCTCCGAATAATACGTATCCAGATCCGCTTTGATATCGCTGCTTCTCTGGGTCTCTTCCTCGGTGGCCACCGCCAGCTCTTCCGATACGGAAAGCCTGGTCAGCGCATAGGAATCATAATTCTCAAACAGGTCGCGGTTCGGGGCTTCCTTGTCTGTCCAGCCCTGCTCCAGAAGACTGTCCAGCCCCGCTTTCCGGTCCGCTGTCTCCAGTCTCGGCAGGATCGCGTTATTCGTCCAGAGAGCCGGAAGCACGGACATGATCTGCACTTCGCTGATATCGCTGTCGCGGATCTTCGTTATCTCTCCGTCTACCACCTCATAGGTATATCCCTCGATCCCGCACTCGGTCAGCAGGCCGTACTCGTCGCTGGTGAGATAATCCAGAAGTCTTCCGACCGCTTCCTGGTTCGCCTGCGTCGTAAACCCCACCTGATAATTCGCGTTTTTCTGGATGCCGTCCTGGATCGGGATGACCGGCTCGATGCCATTTCCCGGATCGCAGGAGATGCCTACATAGTTGACCGGCGCCGCTCCCTCGGGCGTCAGCACGGTCGGCTCCTCCCAGGTCTCTGTCCACCAGGAAGTAAACAGGGACAGACGGTTCTCGACCTTCGCCGTGTTGCCGGACTCCGCCAGATCCAAAAGGCCGGCATCATACAGACGTTTCATAAACAGGATATAATCCTTGACGCCATCCATGTACCACGGAGAAGTCAGTACGTCGGAGTCATAATCCGTAAAGCATACCAGATCGGTTCCCAGACCGAAGAACTGCGCGACGCCGTTATTAAAGCTGCCCAGACCGGCTCTGGCGACTTCGTCAGCTACGCCGTTTCCGTTCACGTCCTGGGTCTGGAAAGCCAGCAGGGCGTCATACAGCTCATCCGTCGTCTTCGGTATCGGCAGGTTCAGTTTATCCAGCCAGTCCTTGCGGATCATCGCGCCCTTGACGCTTCCCGTTACCCGGCCTTCGTAATCGCCGACCGTCAGGGGAGACAGCCAGTACACGTTTCCGTCTTCCATCTTGTCGCGGAGCATGACCGAGCCGTTGCCTGTGGTATAGAATTCCTTCGTCGATTCCTGGGAATAATTCTCCCAGATCTGATTGACCGGGGCCAGGATGCCCTGTTTGACCAGATTCAGTCTTGTCTTGGAGTCCACTCCCTGAAGATTGAGCATATCGCAGTCCAGGCCCGCCGCGATCTGCGTCTGCACCACTGTGTTATACTGATCCTCGGCGATCAGATCCAGTTCCAGCACGATTCCTTTTTCCAGAAGATCCGAAGCCAGACGCTGCCACATCTTGCTGTCGCCGTTCACCCAGTCCGACAGATAGACGACCCTGCCGTCCGTATCCGTACCCGAACGGTCCACGCCTAAAATCCGAATAACATCCGGCTCTTTCGGCTCTGCCTGCGTGGTCGTCTCAGCGGCCGCCTCTTCCTGCGCCGCCGCGGTCGTGGCCGTGGAAGCCGCCGTGGTCTGAGCCGCGGTGGTCTGGGCCGTCGTAGTCGTCGCGCTCTCCCCGGAACCGCAGGCCGCCAGCCCCATTGTCATTGCCGCCGCCAATATAACAGCCAAAACTTTTTCTTTTTTCATGATGTCCCCTCCTGTAATTTTAATCATATATTTTTTTCTCATAAATGACCAGACATAATCTTTCATAAATCATTATTTTTATTCTTTCAGGGATCCCAAAACCATTCCCTTTACAAAATACCTCTGAAAGAACGGATATGCCGCCAGAACCGGAAGCGATGTAAATATGATCATCGCATACTGGAGCTGCGCGTTGGAAAGCTCTTTTGCCGCCGCCTCCCGGGCCGCCGCCTGATCCATGACCTGCGAAAGCGTCTGGGACGACGACACCAGCACACGCCTCAGATGAAGCTGCAGAGGCTGCCAGGTGGTATGCGGCAGATAGATCATCGCGTTGAACCAGCTGTTCCAGGTACTGACGATGGTATACACCGCGATCACCGCGAAAATTGGTTTGCCTAACGGCAAAAACACATTGGTCAGCACCTGCAGAACGCCCGCGCCGTCGATTTTGGCCGCGTCCACCAGCGAATCCGGAATTGTCCGGAAAAACGACCGGATCAGAATAATATCCCATATGGAAAATGCCGCCGGTATGATCTGGGACAGCGGGCTGTCATAAAGGCCCAGCTTCATGATCAGCAAAAAATGCGGGATCATTCCTCCCGAAAAATACATCGGGACCAGCAAAAACATCGTAAGAAACTTCCTGCCGATCAGGTTCTTATA
>CANPZZ010000218.1 GCA_947589125.1 uncultured Lachnospiraceae bacterium | reverse complement strand
TATTTTGAGTCAAAAGCCATGCTTCCCGGATTTTCCGGCGAGGAGCAGGCCATTCTCTATGGAATAACCGGCGGAGTGCCGGAATACCTCTCGCGGATCGATACCGGTCTGTCTGTAGACGATAATATCGTCCGGCTGTTCTTCGACGAGAGCGGCCGTCTCTTTGAGGAGCCGTCCAACCTTCTGAAGCAGGAGCTGAGAGAACCCGCCACCTACCAGTCCATTATCACCGCCATCGCCGGCGGCGCCAGCCGGCTGAACGAGATCGCCACCAGAACCGGTCTGGAGACCAGCGGCTGCAGCAGCCAGCTGAATTCCCTGATCTCCATCGGTATCGTCCGCAAGGAGACGCCGTTTACAGAAAGTGCGGCCAGCCGCAGAACTCTGTACCGGCTGGCCGACAATATGTTTCTGTTCTGGTACCGCTTTGTGCGGCCCAATCTGAGCCTCATCGCCAGCGGTATGGGAGAAGCCCTTTACTATATGGCGGTGAAGCCGCAGCTTAACGATTTTATGGGAAGCATCTTCGAGGAAATATGCCGGCAATACCTGTTTCTTCCGGAGATCCACGCAGCGCTCCCCTTCTTCTTCGGCGACGTGGGCCGGTGGTGGGGTCCGAACCCCGTAAAGAAATGCCAGGAAGAGATCGACCTGATGGCAGTGCAGGATCATTCCGCGTGGTTCGGCGAGTGCAAATGGCGCAGCGAAAAGGTCGGAACAGACGTGGTAGAAACACTTCTGGAGCGGGGCGAACTGTTCTCCTATCCAGATAAATGGTATACTGTCTTTTCCAGAAATGGATTCCAGGACGCCGTACAGGAGCGCTACGGGAATAACCCGCATATACGGTTGGTCTCTTTTGAAGAGATGAATTTAAAATAACCGGCTGAACCGGGATGGCTGCGTGCTTCGGTATTTTAACAGTGTGGTACGCAAATGTCTTTACTGCGCCGCAAACTCATGGTAATATAAATTTGAGTATCATTACTGCAAATGCCGGGAAGGGAGGCCATGTTTCACATTGCAAAAATTCTGCCCTGCTTTATTATTAATTGGTATATTGGGAGTCCTTAGCAGTTGCAGTTCTATAAACCAAAATGCAGACGGAATCACCTCATCTTTTCAAGAATCTCCATCTGCTCCGACAACTGCAGAAGCCGATTTTTCAGAACCGGCATCTGCGTCCGCGCCCGCAGAACCCCCGGCATCTGCACCCACATCTGTTCTCCCGGAGCGCGTTCGGGCCTGGACAGAAGATCTGAACGCTCTGAGCCAGCTTTATAAAGGGAATCACCCGGATCCTTTCCGTTACTGCTCGGAAAAGGAATTCGATTTTCAGATCCGACAACTGTCAGAGAATATAGATATTCTCAGCGACAGCGATATCTTCTTTGAAATGGCCGCGATCATCGCCGGAATGGGAGACAATCATACGTTTATTGAGCCGCCTGATGAGATATCGAACGACACGTTTCCTTTTCGTACCCTTTATGTGGATGGCAATCTGTATCTGATCGCTTATCTGGAAGGATATGAGCAGTTCGAACCGTATATGTATCATCAGATCGCAGCGGTAAATGAAGTAGATATGACCTATATTACAAAAAAGCTGGAAAGTGTGTACAACCCCTTCAATAGCTGGATCAGCAGAACGATCGGTCTTTCCAATTTCTTCCTCCCCGCCTTTCTCGATTGGGCGGGCTGTGATTACCGCGAAGACTATACGTTTCAGATTTTAAACGATAACCGGGAGCTTGTGTCCATCGAAGCGCCCGTCGTCTCCCGCGATGAATGCCTGGAAGGTTCCTGGGTGTATGCGGATAATCGGGCATCGAGTCTGTTCATTCCAGGAAATTGGGCGGAATATCGCGAGGAAAATGAAGACAGCTATATTTATATGTCTTTATGTGATCTGTCTCTTTCCTCCAAAGAAAGTTATCAAAATCTCTTTCTGCAGGCCGGGACACTCATAAAGGAACATCCGGAGTGCGATATACTTATCATCGACCTTCGCCAGAATCCCGGCGGATACGGTGACAATGTTGAATATATCGCCCACCGCTGTGTCCAGCTTCTGAATGTCCCTTCCATCCACAAGACCTATGTACTGACCGGCGGCAGCACAGCGTCCTTTGCCATTCAGCTTTTGGCTGTCTTTAAGAGATCATTACATGCTGTCACCGTAGGAGAACCTACGGGACAATTTATCTCAAATTTTGGCTATTCCCCAGACAGAAAAGCAGTTGCTCTGCCTAATTCGCAAATATCCGTCTGCATCAGCGACACCTGGATCAACGGAGATACCAACCAGACAAACATTCAGAAATACTACGACAGTACCGGCAATCCGTATGAATGGGAAACCACAGTTTTGCCAGATGTATATGTCCCATTGGATATCGAAGATCTTCGAGAGGGAAAGGACAGCGCGATTCAGTGGATTCTGACACAGTAAGCAGAATCCACTGCCGGCAGTTTTATCCTTTCATTTTTCTTTTGTCATCATTATCTCCGAATGCCGAGGAAACTCCGGCAGGTTTTTGTAATGTCTGAGCAATCCCTTACAGATTCTCCATCCACGTCTTCGCGATCAGCCGGTGCCCAGCCGCCGTGGGGTGGACGCCGTCCTGTGTCAGCCTCTGGACTGGAATCTCCGTCTGGGCGTCGTCGAACGCTTTCTGGAGATCGATGAACTCCACGCCAAACGCCTCCGCTACCTTCCGGGTACGCTCGCGGCGTGTCTTTACGCCGCCGTCAAAATACTCCCAGGCCCCGTCGGTGACGGTTCCGTGGGTCACATAGGCGCCCATCAGGATGATCCGGGCGTCCGGCAGCGCCGCCTTCGTCTCGCGGATCAGGATCCGATAAACTTCCTCGAAAAGATCCGGATCCACGCCGTTCTGCCCGCCATATTCATGCCATACATCATTGACGCCGATCAGAATCGTCAGTACGTCCGGCTTCAGATTCAGACAATCCTTCTTCCACCGGGCCAGCAGATCCACGACCCGGTTGCCGCTGATGCCGCAATTCATTACTACATTCTCCTCCGATCCGGAGGTCAGCTCCGCCTCCAGAAAGCGGGGATAGCCCATGCCCATGGCAAAGGGATTGTTATAATCGCCCCTGCCGCAGTCTGTGATGGAATCTCCCTGAAATAAATAACGCATACGCTTTGTCTCCTTTACCTGATGAAACTTATCTGTATCTAAACGCGATTATAGCAGAACCCAAACTGGTGTCAATACCCGTTTCCACGATTTGCTGATGTTCTCTCTATTAGTTTCTGCCATTTGCAGAGATCCCTATTGTTGATCAGCGAAATTTGCGGAAATTCTCTCTGTCGGTTTTTACCGCTCACGAAAATACTTTTACTCGCTTTCTGCTGCTTACGAAGATGCCGCCAGGCCATCTTGCGGCAAGTTATTATCCGCCGCTCCCCGCATTCCGATATTTCAGCGGTGTGGTATCCGTATATTTCTTAAATACGCGTTCATAATAGGTCAGATTCTCAAACCCGGCCTGCGCCGCGATCTCCGTAACCGACAGCTTTCCGTCCCGCAGAAGCTGCTGAGACTTCCGGATGCGGCTGACGTTCCTGTACTCATTGACCGTAAATCCGGTCACTTCTCTGAAAATACGGCTTAGATAGGATTTGCTCACATAGAAATGGCGCGCAAGCTCCTCCAGGCTTTCGTCCGTCTCCGGATGAACGGTCAGATAATCGGCCACCTCATGGACCTTCTGGTGTTTCCAGGTCCGGGCAGTCTGGGGCTCCCTGCGCGGCGTGTCCGGCGCAAGCGAATACAGGCAGCGGGACAGGAACAGCAGAAGCTCCGTCAGCAGTAGCCGGACAGCGGCCGGATAGTCCCGCGGCTTTCTCTCCAGTTCCTCTCGCAATCTGCCAAATGTGTTCTCCACGACCTTCCTCTGCTCCTCCGTCAGCGAAAATGTCCGCACCTCGCCGCCGAACAGCGTCTCAATGCTGTCCAGCCCGCAGCTTTCCAGAAAGGGATTCATCATATCACCGCTGATCTGAAGCAGGATCCGGTTATTACGGGCGGCGCCGGCCTGACTGGTCTTGTGGATATGGTTGGGGCCGATCAGCATGACATCCCCGGCCTTCACCAGATACGTTTCATTATCCACAAAATAATACCTCTCGCCCTCTGCGAGATAGTAAAATTCATAGGTCGCGTGGAAATGGCGGGTCGCCATGGAAAAGCCCGCGTCGCGGACGACCTGCTCCGCGGACAGGCCCTCCATTTCACCGCTGAATAAAATCTGATCCATCTTAGCCTCCTTCCCGCAGACGCCTGCACATTCACCCAGTTCATAACCCGGTCTCTTCACATTTATTATGAAAACTGTCTGGCTGACACACGATTATCCGCCTTTTCTGTTTCTGACTTTTTCTCCAACCGTCTCATCTTACTATCTTCTCCGAAAATATTTTGACCTGCTATCTGCCTTTGGCGCTAATGATTAGTAGCCAAAAGTACGAATTCTTAATTTTTATGCCCGATTCTATAAGAATATTATACTATATTGTAGTATGCTGTGTCCAGATGGAAATAAAATCAGCTGCGAAACCGTGACTTCTGCGGGCCACTGGATCGTTATACCAGAACTTCAGCAAAACAATCGGCCGATGAATCAGAACTTCAATGAGTCAACAGACCGATAAATCAAGGCTTTAGCGAATCAATGGACCCCAGCACCGGAAGCGGCAGCTCAAAAAGGAGGACATTTATCATGAAATACGCAGACGACAGGATATCAGACCTGCAGGTGGCCTACATCGGCGGCGGCTCCCGCGGGTGGGCATGGACATTTATGACGGATCTGGCGAGAAATGATTCCCTGAGCGGAACCGTCCGCCTCTACGACATCGACGAGCAGGCGGCGAAGAACAACGAGATCATCGGCAATCACCTGTCCGCACGCCCGGACGCGGCCGGCAGGTGGGAATATAAGACGGTTTCGACGCTTAAGGACGCTCTGTGCGGCGCGGCTTTCGTCGTCATTTCCATCCTGCCCGGCACCTTTGACGAGATGGAATCCGACGTGCATCTGCCGGAGCGGCTGGGCATCTACCAGTCTGTCGGCGACACGGCCGGCCCCGGCGGCATCATCCGGGCGCTACGCACGATCCCCATGTTCGTGGAGATCGCCGAAGCCATCAAGGCGTATTCACCGGAAGCCTGGGTCATCAACTACACAAATCCCATGTCCCTGTGCGTGAAGACGCTGTACCATGTATTTCCGCAGATCAAGGCCTTCGGCTGCTGCCACGAAGTGTTCGGCACCCAGAAGGTTCTGGCGGGTATTTGCGAGGAGACCTTCGGCTTTACGAACGTTGACCGCCGCGATATTATGATCAATGTGCTTGGCATCAACCATTTCACATGGTTCGACGCAGCTTCCTACAAGGGCATCGATCTGTTCCCGGTCTACCGGCAGTATGTGGATTCCCATTATGAGGAAGGCTTCGGCCAGGCGGACAATAACTGGATGAACAGCACCTTCAACTGCGCCCA
>CANPZZ010000217.1 GCA_947589125.1 uncultured Lachnospiraceae bacterium | reverse complement strand
GGACGCCCGATGTCATGGGAAATGCCGCGTCTTCCGGTCTTATCTGACCGTAGCCAGTCGATCGTTCGTGACTGTCGCTTCCGTCCACTCTGTTCACCTGCCTTTATCTTTGAATTTGTACGCCAATGCATTCCTGCCCGCAGTATCGCGAAAGCATTCCTGCTATGGAATCAGTATAGCACGAAGATATATTTTGTGGCAAGAAAAATTTGCATCAATTCGTCAAAAATCCCTTCCCGATGATCTCGCTGGAATTCGTGATCAGCATGAACGCCGTCGGCTCCACCTGGCGGATGAAATTCCGCAGATGCATGGCCTCGCCGCGGCGCATGGTGGTCATGATCACCGTCTTCTCATGGTGCGTAAACGCGCCCTCGGCCCGGTAGACCGTGGCGCTGTGGTGCAGCTTATTGATGATATAGTCGCAGATCGGATCCGCGTCGTCGCAGACGATATTGAAGCATTTGCACTGATTGATATTCTCGATGACGCCGTCCACCACCAGGGACTTAGCCAAAAGGCCCAGTACGGAGAACAGGCCGGTCGTGGCGTCGAATACGAAAAACGCCAGCACCACCGACAACAGGTCCACCAGGAAAAGCACCGTGCCGATATTCAGGCTGGTATGCTTCTTTAAGATCATCGCGATGATATCCGTGCCGCCGCTGGACGCGCCGATATTGAACAGCACCGCGGAGCCCGCGCCGGGCAGGAACACCGCGAAGACCAGCTCCAGAAGCGGCTCATTGGTCAGCGGACTGTCCAGCGGCCAGAGCACCTCGCACACCTCTAAAAGCACCGACATCAGCACGCTGGCGTAGACGGTGCGCATACCGAAGTCTTTCCCGATGAAGATAAAACCGATCACGATAAGCCCCATATTCACCACGAACGTGAACTGGCTGGCCGACAGATTCGTCACCTCGCTGACCACCGCGGAGAAGCCGGTGACGCCTCCGAACGCGAAATGATTGGGGAATTTGAAGAAATAGACTCCCACGACCGTGACCATGATGCTCAGGGTAATGATCCCGTACTCCCACACTGTGTTCTTCACTGGATCCTTAAAATCTTTTGCCATTCCTATTCGGTTTGGACGCACAAAAAACAAGACATCCGTCTGAACTCCGTCCGTCTTATTTTTGCGCAGCCCCTTTGCCGCCTCCTGTATAATCCTAAAATAAACTGCCCGCGCCGCCGCAGCCCGAACCAACCCGGACTCCCGCCGCGCTTTCCTGGTTACCATTCCGATTTCAATATACTCCTATAAAGTCACAATTGCAAGCACTATTATTATTGTCATTTTTACAGGATATATGTTGTAAATGTCCCGATGTTGCGTTATTCAAAGATCGAAATTATAATTCATATGTCACCGATCTGTCATTTTCGTCTGCTATTATACTAGAATGGGAAGATTTATTGTTACCGACATGATGTTTCATAATCGACGTTCATAATTGACAAGGAGAGAATTTGCCATGGCGGATTTATTCTATGCGGATCTATATTATATTGAGGATGATCAGAATATCGCTCTCGCCGTAAAAGAATATCTGGAGCCTAAGAATTTTCATGTGACGATCTGCGCGACCCTCGCGGAAGCCAGACAGCGCATCAAAGAGAAGGTTCCGGCCTGCGTTTTATTAGACTGGAATATGCCGGACGGCCGCGGAGACGGTCTGTGTCAATGGATCCGCAGTCACTGGAAGGATCTGCCGGTCATCTTCCTGACCGTCCGCGGCGACAGCGCGGATATTGTTGCGGGCTTCAAAAGCGGCGCTGACGATTATGTCGTAAAACCGTTTGAGTACGAGGTATTGTATTCGCGGCTTCTCGCGGTACTCCGCAGAACCGGCAGCGCGGCGGAGCGATATCTTTCCTGCGGCGGGATTGTGATCGACCAGAACCGCCACGCCGTATTCTGCCATTCAGAAGAAATATCATTAAGCGCAGCCGAGTACCAGCTTTTATTGTATCTGATGCGGAACAAAGGGCGGACCGTCACCAGAACAGGGATTTTGGAACAGGTGTGGGATGTGAATGGAAGCTACGTGAATGACAATACGCTGACCGTTACGATGAAACGGCTTCGCGATAAGCTTTCACAGCCGGCGTGTCTGAAAACGATCCGGAGCGTAGGATACCGCATGGAGGATACGATATGAGCAGCCGCAAGAATGTATTTGTCACTTTGGGATTTGTATTATCAGTCAGTTTTATTGCTGCCGCTGTCGCCGCATGGCTGGTTTCCTGTCATTACGGCAGGGCCTCCTTTGATCTGGTAAATGCGGTCTGCAGCGAAGTGATCGAGCAGGAACCAGGGACACAGAAGATCATAGCCGCCGCATTAAAGGAATATACAGAGGGAAACCCGGATGGTCTTTCAGAAGATAATATATTGTCCACTCTCGGGTATCATGTGTCTGATTTCCCGGGCTTTTCATACAGAAAGTCCGCCGCCGGCAGCCTTTCTGCATGGAAATACAAGCCGATCCTTCTCTATGCAGCGGCCGGACTGATCGCGGGAGCTTCCCTTTTCCTTTTCACTTTCCTTTATCGGAACAAAGCGGAAAATCAGAGAATCAGAGATCTGGCTGCGTATCTGGAACAGATAAACAGCGGCAAGGCGCTGATCCTGTCCGCTTCCGGTGAAGACGAATTTTCCAGGCTGGAGGATGAAATCTATAAAACTGTGACATTTCTTTTTCAGACAAAAGAGCAGGCGGTGCAGTCCAAAAATGATTTCGCGGAAAATTTATCCAATATCGCGCACCAGATCAAGACGCCGATCACCGCTGTCTCTTTGGCTGTTCAAAGAATGAAGCAGGATGCTGACTGTGCAGACCCGGAACAAGCGAAGACCGGTCATGCTCCGAAGCGAAAGGAGGACCATACAGCCTTAGAACAGAAGGAGACTGATCACGCCCCGAAGCAGAATACGAGCCGCACCGCTCTGGAGCAGATCGAAAAACAACTCGCGCGGCTGACTTATCTGGAGGAATCCCTGCTGACCTTATCCCGGCTTGACGCGGGAACATTGATTTTACAGAAAGAAGAAACCGATGTCTTTACTCTCCTTACCCTTGCGGCGGACAATCTGCAGGAGCTTTTCTTAAGTACCGATTCTTCCATCGAGATCCCGGAGCAGGGGGAACTGTTCATTTCCGCGGATATGGACTGGACGATGGAAGCGATCATGAACCTGATGAAGAACTGTATGGAGCAAACACCCGGACGCACTGTCCATTGTTCCTATGCCCGGAATCCGTTATACACGGAAATCCTGATCTGGGATGAAGGAAAAGGATTTGCGAAGGAAGATATACCTCACATCTTTGAGCGGTTTTATCGAGGCCAAAATGCCCATGAGGGCGGGATCGGAATCGGACTTGCCCTGGCAAAAGAGATCATAGAACGTCAAAACGGGACGATCCGGGCAGAGAACAGAGCCGGCGGAGGAGCCCTATTTGAGATTCGATTTTACTGTCACTGACCTGTAACTTTCATTTGATACAATGCAATCGCAAAGGCAGGAGGAATCCGTTCCCCCGCCAGGGAGCGCAATGTCCAAAGACAGGCGCGCAAGAGAAAGGAGAACAGCGAAATGGAAATCTTAAAATGTGAGGGAGTCAGGAAGGTATATGGCTCCGGAGGGAATCAGGCAGCAGCACTTGACGGGATTGATCTGTCTGTGAGTAAGGGAGAATTTGTAGCAATCCTTGGGGCTTCTGGGTCAGGCAAATCAACGCTTCTGCATATTCTTGGGAGTGTGGACAAACCTACGGATGGAAAAGTCATTATAGACGGAACCGACCTCTCCAAACTGAATCAGACACAGGCGGCGATCTTCCGGCGCAGGAAGGTAGGACTGGTATATCAGTTCTATAACCTGATCCCCACGCTCACGGCGCGGAAAAACATTTTAATGCCGCTCGCGCTTGATAAGAAGAAGCCGAACCAGGAGTATTTTGATAAGATCACAGGCTCTCTCGGAATCGCCGATAAGCTTGATCTTCTGCCGAACCAGTTATCCGGCGGTCAGCAGCAGAGAGTCGCGATCGCGCGCGCTCTGATCTACCGGCCCGCCCTGCTTCTGGCCGACGAGCCGACCGGAAATCTCGACCAGAAGAACTCCAAAGAAGTCGTTGACATGCTGAAGCTTTCCAACCGTAACCTGGAGCAGACGATTCTGCTGATCACCCACGACGAAAAGGTTGCCATGGCGGCGGAACGGATCGTTACGGTTGAGGATGGGCGCATCGTCAGTGATGAACGGCGGAGGTAATGGATATGTGGAAAGATTACTCATCAAGCTATATTAAAAACAACCATTCAGGCGGTTTGTCCGTTACGATCGCGGCGTTTATTTCCGCCCTGCTTTTATCTCTTCTATGCGGACTTTTTTATAACGCGTGGAAATATGAAGTGGAGCGGATTGAACTGGAGGAAGGCGGCTGGCACAGCCGTATCATTGGAGAACTTGCGGCAGAGGACATTGAAGCAATCAAAGACTTCGCAAATGTGGAGGACGCAAAGCGAAATGAAAAGGAACAGAAAAGGACGGAACCGACCGTAGATATTTATTTCAGCGATAAAAAGGCTGTTTTTACGGATACTCCCCATATTGCGCGGCAGCTCGGAATCGGACCGGAAAGAATCGTTTATAACTATGAACTTCTTGCCATGTACATGATCCGCGATTCCAGTGATACTGCCCCAAGGCTTCTGTTCCCGCTGTTTATTCTGATCACGGCGGCGGCGTCCTTCTCGCTGATCATCATTATCCATAATGCCTTTGCGGTATCCATGAACGCGAGGATCCATCAGTTTGGTATTTTTTCCAGTATCGGAGCTACGCCGAAACAGATCCGGACATGCCTTTTGCAGGAAGCGGCCGTGCTCTGCGCAGGGCCGTTACTTGCCGGAACCCTGCTTGGCATTGCGGACAGCGCGGGGCTGCTGTATCTGGTAGACGCCTATATCGGCAGCGATGTTTTAGGGCAGCACCCACTGGTCTTTGGCTATCACCCGCTGGTGCTGGCGCTGACATTGTTTGTAACGGTTATAACGATATGGATCTCCGCATGGCTTCCCGCCCGGCGCCTCAGCAGGCTCACGCCGCTGGAGGCGATTAAGAATACCGGGGAATTCCAGCTGAAACGACAAAAAAACTCCCGCCTGCTCTCGCTGCTGTTCGGAATAGAAGGAGAATTGGCCGGCAACGCGCTGAAAGCGCAGAAAAAAGCGCTGCGGACAGCGTCCCTGTCGCTTATCATTTCATTCCTTGCATTTGCGCTCATGCAGTGTTTCTTCTCCCTCTCCCAGATCAGCACAAGGGAAACCTATTTCGAGCGGTATCAGGACGTATGGGATATTATGGTTACTGTTAAGGATACCGATGTGGATAATTTTGCAGAAACGACGGCTGTACAGGCGCTTGACGGGATCAAAAGCGCTATCGTGTATCAGAAGGCTTCCGCGAAAAGAATCATCGCCGAAGAGGAAATGACCGAAGATATGAAATCCTTAGGCGGCTTTTCCGGGGCTCCCGAAAGCTACGTGACGCAGGTGGACGGCGGATGGCTTGTAAATGCTCCGATTGTTATCATGGATGACCTGAGTTTTGCTGCTTATTGTGAACAGATCGGCATCGCTCCGCGGCTTGACGGCGCGGTGATCTTAAATCAGATCCGCGATGTGACGAACCCGGATTTCCGGCATCCTGTTTTCATGCCTTATATAAAGGCGCCCGGTGTCGGTGAAAACGCAGTGAGCGTGCTGAGACAGTCCGGCGGCGGGGAACAATATGGCAATGAGGTGCAGTCCGGCAGCGGGGAACAGTCTGGCAATGAGAGTAAGTCCGGTATCGGAGAGCAGTCTGGCAAGGAGGTGCAGTCCGGCGGTGCGGGGACATCCGCCGGGCATACTTCTGCGCCATCCGGCGCTCATAAAGAAACGACGGCGGCGGTCCCGGTTCTGGCTTATACGCAGGAGGTTCCGGCGCTGCGGGAAGAATACGCAACGCTTGATTATTACGAGCTGGTACACTTTATCCCCGCGTCCTTATGGAAAGAGATCAAGGGACAGATTGGGGGAACGGAGGCTGACAGCTGCATCTGCGTCCGCGGAAAAGGCGACGCAAAAGACGATGCGGCCCTGAAAGAATTAAACGCTTTGCAGGACGAGATCGCGCGGCTTGTCGGGGAAAAATATACCATAGAGCAGGAAAACCGCATTCAGAAGTATGAGACGAACAACCGGCAGATACGGGGAATGATGACTGTTTTCGGGGCTTTCTGCGTTCTTCTCGCGATCATCGGCATCGGCAATGTATTCTCCAATACACTGGGATTTGTACGTCAGAGGAGAAGGGAATTTGCCAGATACATGTCGGTAGGGCTGACGCCGAAGGAACTGAAAAGGATGTTCTGTATAGAAGCGGCCGTGATCGCCTGGCGTCCGATCCTGATCAGCCTTCCGATTACGGCAGCCGCGGTCGGAGTCATGCTGAAGGCAAGCTATATGGAGGTCGGCGTATTCGCGGCGGAAGCGCCGTATATTCCGATTCTCCTATTTATGCTGGCCATCCTGGCTTCTGTGGCGCTGGCGTATTATCTGGCATGGCGGGGAGTGCGAAAGATCAGTCTGGCTGAGGTGCTTAGAGACGATACGATGATGTAAATAAGCAATATATTTTCAATAACAGGAGCAAACGTCACTGACGCCCTGTCCGCATGAAAATACCAACAGGGGCACTGACTTTCTAAATAAAACCGCCGGATACAGATATCACAAACCACTGTATCCGGCATTCGCAGTCTCTTAATTAAACCCAAAGAACTTCTGGCTGATCTTATACCCGGCTTCAGAGATCTTCCGGCCGCCCTTTCCCGGCAGATTCATGCCCTGGCCCAGGAAGCCGAACCGCAGCCGCAGCCACAACGGGAAGCTTTTCTTCTTAAGATACTGCCACAGTTCCTTCTTCTTCGCCAGATTCTCCTCAGTACCGGAGCGGATCGCCAGGATCGAAGAAATGACCATCATGATCTCCAGATACCGGACCATATAGTGACGCAGTTTCCGATTGGGGATCTTCCCCATATCGTAGTAATCCAGCATCAGCTTCGTCACCTTCAGCTGCTGGTCGATGCGTCCGATCATCACCTGCTCATTGACCGACTGATCCTCGCGTCCGATATAGTACCGGTAGAAATTCACGTCCAGATAGTACATGGTCTTCACATGAGGCAGAGGCTGGTAGACGAAAATATTGTCCACATAAAAGGTGTGCTTCGGCAGTTCCAGGCCGCAGTCCTTCAGAAGCTGGGTCCGGTAGATCACCGAATGCATCAGGATATACTGCCCCAGGATAAATACCTTCACGTCTTTCCACGTAAACAACTGATCCTTGGGCAGCGCCGTCCGGTAGTTCATGATCTTCTTGTGGGCCGCCCCCTGCTTGTCATAGACAAAATTGCTGATCAGCATGTCCAGCGTCTGGCTGCCGTAGACATAGCGGCGCAGGGTGTCCAGGATCGCCCGGTAGGCGTCCGCGTCCACATAGTCGTCGCTGTCCACCACCTTAAAATAGACGCCCGAAGCATTGCGAAGCCCCGTGTTCACCGCTTCGCCATGGCCGCCGTTCTCCTGATGGATGGCCCGGCAGATGCCGGGGTAGTTCTTCTCGTATTCATCGGCGATCCGGGCCGTGTCGTCCTTCGTGGAACCGTCGTCCACGATCAGGATCTCCACCTCGTCGCCGCCGGCCAGCAGGGATTCAATACATTTGCTCATGTAAGCCGCCGAGTTGTAACAGGGTACTGCGATCGATAACAGTTTCAAGTCTTTTCCCTCCAGATTATGCAAAATGTTCTGCGAAAACCGCCGTCAGGTTGGCGGCCGCGTGGACAGTCACCGCTGCCCAAAATCCCCCTCGATGTTCATAACTCTCTGCAAGGACCAGCCCCATGCAGATTCCGTAAACTCCCTGAACCACGCTTCCGTGGTAGAGGCCGAAAATGAATGCCGACACGATCACTGCAGCCGGAAATGAAAACCGCGGCCGCAATGTGCCGTAGATCATCCCGCGGAAGACCAGCTCTTCCGCCGCCGGGATCAGAATCCCAGCAAGCGCGATCTGCTGCCACAGAGGCGGCTCGTAGATCCGCACCAGATTATCCTGGTAACCTGTAAACACCTGCTGCAAACCGCTGATAGCGATCAGGTTATTAAACAGGAAACAGGATACGCTGCCGATGCAGACGCACTGGAAAAGGCGCTCGTACGGGGATCTGGGGATGAGATAGCGGTTGAGGTCGTCCTGCTGCCCCGACGGCCATCCTGTATAGAATCTTCCATCCGCTGTTCCGCGCGCATATATGACCCCCAGGATCACCAGCACCGCAGCCGCGGAAATCCCCTGGGCCGGGAGCGCCTGCATATCCGGAAACAGCAGAAACATCCCCGCCGTCAGGATCTCATACACAGCGATCGGATAAACGATCCGCCACACCAGCTTCATCTGCCTGCTCCCCTCTCACAGCCTGCCCCGGAAGGCCGCCGCGCCTTTTCTTCCGGCATGCGTTTTTGAAATGCTATAATTTTCCATACCGGTTAAAGTATACCACAATTCTTGCCACATTTCACTTATTAGTTGCTTTTTCCAGAGCGAATCGTAACATACTTCTGATTTCCGCTTCTGGGTTTATCAGGAATCGTCATTCTTAATTGCCCGCTTTCGAGCAACGGCGTTATATAATACTGCGTAAACCGCTTTTTGCTTCTATGACCGCAAAAATCAAGGATTTCCTGTTTGCTCCTGGGCGTTACACAATATTCAAGAATTCGCTGATACATCTCTTTACTCGTTGTATCTTGGGTCATATCTTGGGTCACATCTTGGGTCCCATCTTGGGTCACATCTTGGGTCATTCCCTGCTCCAAACTTTCTTTTGCTCCCCCGAAATTACCTTTTCCATAGCTTTTTCCATAGCTTTCATTAATAACAGAATCTGCACGGCCGTCACCATGAATACCGCCTGCCGAATCACTTCTGCCCACTGCGTAATCATAAGAGAAAGAATCATCCAACGGAACAATGATCCGAAATATATCACCCTCGCTGAGCTTCGGATCGCTCCCGGAATAAAAACGGCTATACTTGAACAAATTTCTTACGCCGGAACCAAGTCTGTCAGCCCTGCCAATATTTCTAAAGAACGTTGCTATAATCGGATTTTTGGAAACTGGCTCCAGATTATCGGGTGTGATCAGCCCATCCTTCACTACCCGATTCGCATTCTCCGTGTACATTCTGTCTCGCATAATAACAAATTTCGCCGTATAAGAGCTGATAAACTCCCGATGCATCAAAGTATTGCTCACTATCTCCCGCGCAAGGACATCCCGAAGGCTGACACGATCCACTCCCTCCAGAAAAAACTTGTCCGATAAATGTTTTCTGGCAAAATCCATCAAAATATCATAGCTTTCAATCAGATTCGTACGCACAATCCAAGATTTACGCGCCGCACGATCGCATCCGTCTCATATGCAGGACAGACATTTTGGATTACCTCATCCTTTCCCAACAGGAGAATCGCGGCAAGATTAAAACCTTTTTCACCTGTCGCGACATCCAGACCATACAATCCTGCGCTTTTCAGCAGTTCCATATCATCCATATCCTGCCACGGGTGTCTCCCCATCGCATGATTTGCCGCGGCCTGGCGCACACGCGAAAGCAAGTCAAGCCGCAGATCATCTATTTTAGCGTATGGATATATTCTCTTCTCTGTAAACACATTCTGCTTTCTGATATACATTGCCGCAATCGCACCAGTCGCTGTTACTTTCACATCTGCATCATCCATACGGTCATAGATCACCTTTTTGAAGCTATGAACCTCTGAACTGGGCGGTACATGGACATGAATCACCATATGGCCATCAAATTCTATCAATTCAGGAGCAATATAAATAGTCGGATGAAATAGACCATCATTGCTTATAACGCTTATAAAATTTTTGACCATATCAGGTACTGCTTTTTCCGGTACTCCAATTACGGTTCCGTCATCCAATACTCCCATGAAAATATCACCGCCAAAACGGTTCAGAAATGCGCAGACGCTCTCATAAACATCATGCTCGATTCCGTTTCCACAGCGTTTAAATTCTACCGTCACAGTCTCGCCAACCGCAAGAATAGAACGAAATGTTTCCTGATTCAATCGTCTGTCACTTCCTTCCTATTTGCTCAAACATTCTTTCTTTATATTATTCAGCAAACCGTTTTACCGTTTTTTTTGAGTGTACTTCCCTGAATGGCGCTTTATTCAGAATTCTATGCTTCCCTTAACCAGGTATCGAACGCTTTTTACGGTAAAAAATATATATTTTTTACCGTAAAACTTTGTAATGATTATAACACAGTTCTTCCTATATTTCACTTATTAGTTGCTTTTTTTCCACATAAAGTTTATACTGTTTTTAACCGCTTGAAACATTTTTCATATTGTTTGGGAAATGCAGCAAAAAATACAGGAGGCCTGCACCGGCACCCTTTCTGCCTAGAAATACGAACAGAGCATCACGGGCGCCCTTCTCTCACGGGATTACAGAAGGCTTGGCGCTCCGTGAGTTTTCCCTGAAATGAATACAGTCAATCCAAGAAAGAGAGGTACCATATATGCCGAAAAAACGCATCCCGAGTTTGCCACTTGCTAAAACCTATTAAATAAAAAATTTCCTCATTTTGCAAGGTTTTCCTTGCTTTTTT
>CANPZZ010000216.1 GCA_947589125.1 uncultured Lachnospiraceae bacterium | reverse complement strand
AACATGGCATTCGGTCTGAAGCTGCGCAAGACCCCGAAGACCGAGATCGACAAGCTGGTTCACGAGGCGGCAAGAATCCTTGACCTGGAGCATCTGTTAGACCGTAAGCCGAAGGCTCTTTCCGGTGGTCAGAGACAGCGTGTTGCCATGGGACGTGCAATCGTTCGTAGCCCGAAGGTATTCCTTATGGACGAGCCGCTGTCCAACCTGGATGCTAAGCTGAGAGGCCAGATGCGTATCGAGATCTCCAAGCTGCATCAGAGACTGCAGGCGACGATCATCTACGTAACCCATGACCAGACCGAGGCTATGACCCTTGGTACCAGGATCGTTGTTATGAAGGACGGCGTTATCCAGCAGGTTGATACTCCGCAGAATCTGTACGACAAGCCCGGCAACAAGTTCGTGGCTGGATTCATCGGCGCTCCGCAGATGAACATGGTTGATGCTGTTGCTTCCAAGGAAGGCGGCAAGACGGTTCTGACCTTTGGCGAGCACAAGATCGTAGTTCCGGCTGAGAAGGCTAAAGTGCTTGAGGATAAGGGCTACATCGGCAAGACCGTTACCCTGGGCATCCGTCCCGAGGATCTGCATGACGATGAGATGTGGCTGGAGAAGTCCGCGGACAGCGTTATCAAGGCGACCGTTCGTGTATACGAGCTTCTTGGTTCCATCGTTAACCTGTACTTCGATGTTGTGGATGCGAACTTCACGGCCAGCGTGAACCCGAGAACCACCGCCAGAGTCGGCGATGAGGTTAAGGTTGCTCTGGATACCAGCAAGCTTCACATCTTCGACAAGGACACCGAGCTGGTGATCGTCAACTAGTTTCGAATCTTATGAGAGACAGGGAGCGTCCCGTTTGCGGGGCGCTCCTTTTTGTAGTAGTGTCAGTGCGCAGAAAGTGCGCCGGTGATGCTCTTTTGCACCGGTCCGGCGCGGTATTTCTGGTAGTTCACCGAAGACTCCGCTTACTGTGATTTTTGTGTGAACGGTCAGGAAAGTTCTTGCATTTTCCCCATGATTGCATTAAGATAATATATGGGTAAATTTACGAAAAGGAGAGAGGATACCATGATTTCGAATCAGATACTTCAAACCACGATTGACGGATTGAAATCGATCACCAGGATCGATCTCTGTATCTGTGATACGGAGGGCAAGACGCTGGCCACCACATTCCCGGATCCGGCGCAGGACGAGGCGGCTATCCTCATGTTCGCGGAATCGCCCGCCGACAGCCAGGTGATTCAGGGTTATCAGTTTTTCAAGGTATTTGACGAGCATCAGCTGGAATATATTCTGCTGGCCAAGGGCGGCAGTGAAGACGTATATATGGTGGGCAAGCTGGCTGCGTTCCAGGTGCAGAACCTGCTGGTAGCCTATAAGGAACGTTTCGATAAGGACAACTTTATCAAGAATCTTCTTCTGGACAACCTTCTGCTGGTGGATATCTATAACCGGGCGAAGAAGCTCCATATCGAGACGAATGTGAAGCGTGTGGTCTATATCATTGAGACCAAGAATGAGAAGGACGCCAACGCCCTGGAGACGGTCCGCAGTCTGTTCGCGACCAAGACGAAGGACTTTATCACTGCGGTGGATGAGAAGAATATCATTGTAGTGCGCGAGGTGAAGCAGGGCGAGACTTATGAGGATCTGGAGCGCACGGCCAACGTGATCCTGGATATGCTGAATACGGAGGCCATGACCAAGGTTCACGTAGCCTTCGGTACTGTGGTCGGCGATCTGAAGGAAGTCTCCCGTTCCTATAAGGAAGCCAAGATGGCTCTGGATGTGGGCAAGATCTTCTACAGCGATAAGAATGTGAACGCGTATAACAAGCTTGGAATCGGACGCCTGATCTATCAGCTTCCGCTTCCGCTGTGCCGTATGTTCATTAAGGAGATCTTCGACGGCAAGTCTCCGGACGAGTTCGATGACGAGACGCTGGCGACGATCAATAAGTTTTTCGAGAACAGCCTGAATGTCTCCGAGACCTCCAGACAGCTCTATATCCACCGCAATACCCTGGTCTACCGTCTGGACAAGCTCCAGAAGAGTACCGGACTGGATCTGCGCGTCTTTGAGGACGCCATCACCTTCAAGATTGCCCTCATGGTCGTCAAGTATATGAAATACATGGAGAATTCGGATTTCTAAGGGGCCTGACTGACAGATGATAGAGATTTCTAATGTAACGAAGGAATATGTGGAGGGCAATAAAGCCCTCCGCAATGTAAGTATTACCATTGACGACGGTGAGTTTGTTTTCATCATGGGCCGCAACGGCTCCGGCAAGACCACGATCTTCAAACTGCTGATGAAGGAAGAGGAGCTGACCTCGGGACGCATCGTTGTCAACGATATGAACCTGGGCAAAATGCCCAGAAGTTATGTGCCCAAATACCGCAGGAGGCTGGGAGTCGTGTTTCAGGATTTCCGCCTCCTGAAAGACCGTAATGTCTACGAGAATGTGGCGTTCGCCCAGCGTGTCGTAGGCGCTTCGAACAGGCGTATTAGAGAGTCGGTTCCCGCCATGCTTCAGATGGTGGGTCTCTCTTCCAAATATAAGATGTATCCGCACCAGCTGTCGGGCGGCGAGCAGCAGCGCGTGGCGATCGCCAGGGCGCTGATCAACCGTCCCGAGGTTCTTCTGGCTGATGAGCCTACTGGGAACTTGGACAGCCATAACGCTATGGAGATCATGAAGCTTCTGGAAGAGATCAATGAGATGGGGACCACAGTCATCGTAGTCACCCACAGTCATGAGATCGTAGAGAAGATGCAGAAGCGGGTGATCTATATGGAGCGCGGCTGCGTAGTCGGAGACGGTATGCCCGGATTTTATGGCGACATAGCAGATGAATGGGTGACAGAAGGCGGAGAGGTTTATGAGGATTAGTACGTTTTGGTACTGCTTCAAGCAGGGTGTAAGGAATATCTGCAGGAATATCTGGTTCTCGCTGGCCTCGATAGCCACGATTGCGGCCTGTATATTCCTGTTTTGCATGTTCTTCAGTATTATTGTGAATGTTCAGCACATTGTGCGGCTGGCGGAGACCACAGTGGGGATCACGGTGTTTTTTGACGAAAACCTGACCGTGAGCCAGATCCAGGAGATCGGTTCGGAGATCGGGAAGCGTCCGGAGGTGGATCACATGGAATTCATCTCGGAAGACGAAGCCTGGGATATCATGAAGGACGAATACTTTGAGGGACTTGAGGAACTGGCGGCAGGCTTCGAGGAGGACAATCCGATGGCGGGTTCTTCCTCCTACCAGATCTTTCTTAACGATATCTCCAGACAGGACCAGTTTGTGGCATATCTGGAGAATCTGAACGGTGTGCGCCGGGTGAATTATTCCAACAGCGCGGCAGCGGGGCTTACAAGCTTCAATACGGTGGTTGGGCTTTTGTCGGTGGTCATCATCGGCGTGCTTCTGGCCGTGTCCGTATTCCTGATCAGCAATACGATCAATGTGGCGGCCGCGTTCCGTAAGAATGAGAACCAGATCATGCGTTACATCGGGGCTACCAACGGGATGATACGGGCGCCGTTCGTGGTGGAGGGCGTGATCATCGGACTGCTGGGCGCGATCATTCCCCTGTGCGTCATGTTTTATCTGTACCGCCAGGCGGTCGGATATGTGCAGGAGCGGTTCCAGATCCTGTCGGGGATATTCCAGTTTCTGCCGCTTGAGGTCATTTTCCCGTATATGGCGCTGGCGGCTACGCTTCTGGGATTGGGGATCGGATTTTTCGCCAGCTTCTTTACGATACGGAAGCATCTGCGCGTATAATGTGACGGAATCAGGATAAGATATACTATACTTTTATACCTTGCGGCGGCCGGCGGACAGTCGGCTGTCTGTCG
>CANPZZ010000215.1 GCA_947589125.1 uncultured Lachnospiraceae bacterium | reverse complement strand
CAGGTGCTGGTACCGGGAGTCGAGGGAGGCAACAGCGCCGGAGGAGCGAACAACTGGATCAACATCGGAAGCGCAACGTACAAGAACCCGCCGAAAGACCCGCAGAACCCGAATACCCCGCCGAAGGGGACGCCGGAGAACCCGATCCCGTCGAATCCGGTAGAGATTGAGAAGTATCCGGATAACGTGCCGTCAGGCAACCCGGGCAGAAATCCGGGCGGCAATCCAGGAACTGAGATTCCGGATAATCCGACGCCGTTAGCGGAATTCCCGGATAACCCGGTGCCGCTGGCAGGTTTCGAGACGATTGGGGATGAGGACGTACCGTTGGCATTCCTGGCCCCGACGACCGGAGACAACAAGCCGGTAGGCATGGTGGCACTGTTCGGCCTGGTCGCCCTGGGAATGATGGGAGCTTTTGGGATCCTGTCTGCCAAGAAAGAGGACGAAGAAGCCTGACGGGAATGAAGTGAAAAGGCGGAAGAAGATAAAGTAAGAACCGAAAAGAGAAGAAACCAAAGGTGATAAACATGGCGACTGACAGGTACCGCTATACAATATCTGTGAAGAGTGAGTTATTCCAGCAGATAGAGGATTTTCGGTTTGAGCGCCGCTACCAGACGCGCTCGGATGCGACAGTCGAACTGATACGTTTGGGGCTTGAACAGGTCAGAAGGACAGATGTAACGGCAGAAGAAGAGAAGAGCTGAACCCCGGATGTATGAACGTATGAAGAAATAGTCTGGCGCAGCACAGGGAGCTGCCCTGAGATTCGTGAAGAGTCTCAGGGCAGCTCCTTTTAATTGCGCGCCCTGCGGCGCACGTCTTTAACGGATGAAAGTCCCGAATCGTAAACGGTACAAAACAAGACGATTTTCAAACACCTCCGTTTCTGAGATAATGACTGTATCAATCTCAGAAACGGAGGTGCTTTCTTATGAAAACTATTGACAAGCGGCGTCCGGCCGCGGTTATGTCTCCAGTCCGGCTTTTGTTAGGAATTCTTCCAGGCTCCCGGCACGCCGGGCGATCCGGACCCATGTATCGAGCGTATCGATGTCGCGTTCGGCCATGATCCGCCCGCGCCATACCTCCGGAAGCAGGCAGATATCGGAGAGCATGTCGCAGATGGTTCCGGCTTTGCCAACAGCCTTGCCTTCGGCGATGCCGGCGGTTCTGCCCTCGGCGATGCCAGCAACTTTGCCCTCGGCGATGCCGGCAGTTTTGCCCTCGGCAATCCCGGCAGTTCTGCCTTCGTCGTACCCCTCGTTATACCCGATCTCCCGTGTCGTCCGGTCATGCAGTTCCGCGTCGAATTCCGGCATTACCATATTCGCTACCTCCGCTCTGTGTTTTAAAAGAAATTCCTTCAAGATGTCCCCGGCGATGCATTCATCCGCCGTCCGGTCCACCGCCGCGCCCAGGGTCAGCCCCTCTCTCAGGTGCCGCCGGACCGCGTCAATAAAATACGAATACTCGTACAGTTTCCGGCACCGCCCCATCAGTTCCCGGTTGTGGCCGAAATTGATGTTCAGCACCTGCGCCGTGCATTCCAGCGCCGGCGGGGCGCCCTGCGCCCTGTCCTTCTTTGGGGACAGGCTTGATGGTGCTGGCGCGTCCTGCGCTCCGTCCTTCTTCAGGAACAGGCTCGACAGTCGCAGCTCCAGCCTTTCCGGTTCCTCCCGCGTGCCGTTATAGAAGACCGCGTACCTTGGCGCCGGCAGCTTAAGCGGCACACTGGCGTAGATATCGAGGCTCCGCGACGACACATATCCCCGGTACAGATCGGCGAAATAGAACAGCCCTCGCAGAGGCATGTTCGGGTTCCATGTGGCCTGGTGCTCGTACAGGTTCATATCGCTGCCGATCAGAAAGGAAACGTCGTTCTTCCAGCCGATATAGAGCACGGATTCGATGGTATTGATCTCCAGCCCGGCCGGGTCATCGTAGTCGGTGCCGTTAAGAGAATTGTAAAGGCTCAAAGCGGCCTCGGGCTCGGAGAAGATCCGGGCGAAGAGGCTGGACTTGTACTCTTTGTTGACGGTTGCATTGCTCTGTGACATAAATTTACCCCCTTATTGTACATCAAAAAGAACCTGCCTGTAAATACCAAAAAGCAAGGCAGAAAATGAAATGATAAAGCATCTGGATCTCCCGGAGATTCTCCGGTCGAAGATCATGAATAAACTGACTGTATCCAAATTTGATTATAGCAAATGACAAAGCAAATGGCAAGAAAAAGAAAAAAGGGCGAATAATCGCCCTCAAATATAAATCATCGCGCCTCTTTATCCTGGAGTTCGGCCAACTGACGGATCTGGGTCAGGGCGTACTCCTGAAATTCCGGCCGCAGCGACTGGAATATAGAAATGGCTTCGTCCAGTTTCCGGCTGGCTCTGGGCGAACTGTCGAACATCGGGCCTTCTCCGGTTCTGAGCCAGTTTTCATTAATATAGTATACTTCGCAGATATGCTTCAGCAACAGATCCTTGGGCGGAACTCTGCCATATTCGATGTTGCTGATAACATCGCGGCTTACACCAAGCCGTTCCCCGAATTCTCTTTGCGACAAATGAAGAGCTTTTCTTGCTTCTTTGATTCGATTAAGCAATGCAGACATCTCCTTTTCTTTTACGATATGATTATAATACAACACAAAAACAACGTTGTCAACACATAATAGAAGCAGCAGGGTGTTGACAATGGATTTAAGCTATGATAGAATGTGTTGTATACACTAGAAAAGGATTGGTGATGAGCGAATGACTCACAAAAGAGAACAATCAAAGAAACTGAAAGAATTTAACTCTCTGTTTCTGTCTCTTGACGAACAGGCACAGGATCAGACGTTACTGATGCTGAGGACTTTGGAATTCGCCCAGTCTGTGTCAGTTCCGGGAGAAAACTCCGGAACTGTTATGGAAAGAAGGCAGTCCGATGTGAAATGTACTGCCGTTTGACAGTGAAGAAAGAAGGATGAGGAAGATGGAAGAGAGATCTTGGACCGTTCTGCCCGGCCGGGCGCAGGAACCGGAGAAACAGCAGACAGAGAAGCGGCAGACGGACAGGGGGACATTTTTGGTAAAGATCCTCTACCGCCAGAATCAAAGCTGGCAGGGAGAAGTGGTCTGGGCGGAGACAAACGAACGGAGATATTTCCGCAGCGCTCTGGAGCTGATCAGGCTGATCGACAGCACGGCTCCCGGCGAAGTCAGAGAAGGATTTTCTGAGGATAACTGAGCGCATGGAAAGAAGCGCGGAATTTTTGTAAAAAAGTCCTTGCATTTACAAATAAAGTATGGTATACTCCTAAGGCTGTGGCATGATAGCGATGAAGCGTGAGGTTGCTGCCCGTCGCGAGGCGAGGCAGGTTTTCCGTGGAGCGAATGTCAAGTTGCGAAAACTGGCGACAAGTCACTGTACAGACAGTAGTTTCTGCAGTAAGAATGTAGAAAGCGGGTGCTGGTTCTCCTGAGAACCGCGACACACCCGGAAGCGTGTACAGTCACCGCTTGTCGTACTTAGTCAAACAAGTGCGAAAAGGAGGCGACTTTTTTTATGGCAAGTCAGGTAATGAGGATCACACTTAAGGCTTATGACCACAAGCTGGTCGATCAGTCTGCTGCGAAGATCATCGAGACCGTGAAGAAGACGGGATCGACGGTGAGCGGGCCGGTACCGCTGCCCACCAAGAGAGAGGTGGTTACGATCCTGCGCGCAGTCCACAAGTACAAGGACTCCCGCGAACAGTTCGAGCAGAGGACCCACAAGAGACTGATCGATATCACCGCTCCGAACCAGAAGACGGTGGAAGCTCTGTCAAGACTTGAGATGCCTGCCGGCGTGTACATTGATATTAAGATGAAGACGAAGTAATCATTGTACACAGGCGGCGCCGGGAAGGGACCGGATGAGCGGTGTGGACCCGGCGCGGACGCGGATGAAAGTCCGCAGATGGTTTAGGACCCAGATATAGTTTATATAGAAGCAACACTTATTCCTCACAGGAATCAACATCTCCGGTCCGCCGGAGTCATAGTGTTCCACTTATATGACTGTTTCTAGGCTAGGATGAACGCGGCGTGTGAGCGCGTGCGTTCCGCTGTAGACAAAACAGGAGGTAAAAGGAATGAAGAAAGCGATTTTGGCAACAAAGGTCGGGATGACCCAGATCTTCGGCGACAACGGAGTTCTGATCCCGGTAACTGTCCTTCTGGCTGGCCCCTGCTCCGTGCTTCAGGTGAAGACCGAAGAGAACGACGGATACAAGGCAGTGCAGGTCGGTTTTGTGGACAAGAGAGAAAAGCTGGTGAACAAGCCCCTCAAGGGCCACTTCGACAAGGCGGGCGTTTCTTATAAGAGATACATCCGTGAGCTGAAGCTGGAGAACGCCGATGAGTACTCCGTTAAGGATGAGATCAAGGCTGACATCTTCGCCGCCGGCGATAAGGTAGACGCGACTGCCATTTCCAAGGGCAAAGGCTACCAGGGCGCGATCAAGAGATTCGGCCAGCACAGAGGCCCCATGGCCCATGGTTCCAAGTTTCATCGTCATCAGGGTTCCAACGGTTCCGCCACGACCCCGGGCCGCGTGTTCAAGGGCAAGGGAATGCCCGGTCACATGGGCCACAAGAGAGTGACAGTGCAGAATCTGGAGATCGTCAGAGTTGACGCTGAGAACAACCTGATCCTCGTAAAGGGCGCTGTCCCCGGACCGAAGAAGTCACTGGTAACGCTGAAAGAGACTGTCAAGGTCGGGAAATAACGGGCTGACAGGAAAGGAGGAAGACACAGATGGCAAACGTATCTGTTTACAATATGGAAGGCAAGGAAGTAGGCACACTGGAGCTTAACGATGCTGTCTTTGGCGTAGAGGTCAACGAGCACCTGGTACACATGGCAGTCGTCGCCCAGCTTGCCAACAAGCGCCAGGGCACGCAGAAAGCCAAGACCCGCGGAGAGGTATCCGGGGGAGGCCGCAAGCCCTGGAGACAGAAAGGAACCGGCCATGCGCGCCAGGGTTCCACGAGAGCTCCCCAGTGGAAGGGCGGCGGCGTTGTGTTCGCTCCCAGCCCCAGGGATTACACGATCACGCTGAACAAGAAGGAGAAGAGACTGGCTCTTAAGTCTGCTCTGACCAGCCGTGTTCAGGCGAACAAGTTCATCGTTGTGGATGAGATGAAGTTCGACGAGATCAAGACGAAGAAGTTCCAGACTGTCCTTAACAACTTAAAGGTTGAGAAGGCGCTGGTGGTTCTGGATGGCGATAACAAGAACGCCGTTCTGTCCGCGAGGAATATCCAGGGTGTCAAGACCGCTGCGGTCAACACGATCAACGTGTATGATATCCTGAAGTACAACACCGTAGTCGCGACGAAAGCGGCTGTCGCAGGCATCGAGGAGGTGTACGCATAATGGCAGATATCAGATATTACGACGTCATTTTAAAGCCGGTCATCAGCGAGAAGAGCATGGACGGCATGGCTGAGAAGAAATACACCTTCTTAGTGCATCCGGATTCCAACAAGACCATGATCAAAGAGGCTGTTGAGAAGATGTTCCCGGGCACCAAGGTGAAGAAGGTCAATACCCTGAACATTCCGGGCAAGACCAAGAGACGCGGTATGAGCGTCGGCAAGACGGCGAAGACCAAGAAGGCCATCATCTGGCTGACTGAGGACAGCAAGGAGATTGAGATCTTCTCGGGGCTGTAATTTGAGCCGCATCCGCAGGGGCTCGGAAACGCTTGCGTTTCCTCGCTCGCGGGCAGTCGCCCGCTTCCTGCAAATCGAAAAACCCGCTTATGTGCGAGCACAACGCGGCTTTTACGATTTCCAGGATCCCTGCTCGTTGCTTAACACGAATATACGGCGTCGGTGAAAATAATAATCCTATACTGCGCCGTGATAAAAGGATACGCCCGAGTGCGTTTCCACATTTGAAACACCCTTCGGGTATACCTGAATGCCCGGAAAGCGGGCATCCACAATGAAACACCCTGCGGGTATACCTGAATGCCCGAAAGAACAGGGCGTTAATAAGGAAAGGAGTTAGCATCATGGGAATTAAAACCTACAACCCATATACACCTTCCAGAAGGCATATGACCGGCTCCGATTTCAGCGAGATCACCAAGACGACTCCTGAGAAATCCCTGATCGTATCCCTTAAGAAGAACGCCGGCCGCAACAACCAGGGCAAGATCACTGTCCGGCATCATGGCGGCGGCAACCGCACCAAGTACAGAATCGTGGATTTCAAGAGAAATAAGAAGGACGGCATTCCGGCGACTGTGATCGGCATTGAGTACGATCCGAACCGTTCCGCCAACATCGCCCTGATCTGCTACGCAGATGGCGAGAAGTCCTATATTCTGGCTCCGGCCGGGCTGACCGACGGTATGAAGGTCATGAGCGGTCCCCACGCCGAGGCGAGACTGGGCAACTGCCTGCCGCTTTCCGAGATCCCGGTCGGCGCCCAGATCCATAACGTAGAGCTGTATCCCGGCAAGGGCGGCCAGATGGTCCGCGCGGCCGGCAACGCCGCTCAGCTTATGGCGAAGGAAGGCAAGTATGCAACCTTAAGGCTCCCGTCAGGCGAGATGAGAATGGTTCCCATCGACTGCCGCGCAACCATCGGCGTCGTGGGCAACGGAGATCACAACCTGATCAATTACGGCAAGGCCGGAAGAAAACGTCACATGGGCATCCGCCCCACGGTCCGCGGTTCCGTTATGAACCCCAACGACCATCCGCACGGCGGCGGCGAAGGCAAGACCGGTATCGGACGTCCAGGTCCCTCCACTCCGTGGGGCAAGCCCGCTCTGGGTCTGAAGACCAGGAAGAAGAACAAGCATTCCAACAAGCTGATCGTGAGAAGACGTGACGGCAGCGCCATTAAATAATTGAAGGAGGATTTACCTTATGGGACGTTCACTTAAAAAAGGACCATTTGCAGACGCTCATCTTCTGAAGAAGATCGACGCGATGAACGCTTCGGGACAGAAGCAGGTAATCAAGACCTGGTCCCGCCGCTCCACGATCTTCCCGCAGATGGTTGGTCATACAATCGCAGTTCATGACGGCAGAAAGCATGTTCCGGTCTATGTGACTGAGGATATGGTAGGCCATAAGCTTGGCGAGTTCGTCGTAACCAGGACCTACAGGGGCCACGGCAAGGACGAGAAGAAGACTGCCAAGCGCTAAGCGGAAGATTGAAAGGAGGTTACAGCAATGGCTAAAGGACATAGAAGTCAGATCAAGAGAGAAAGAAATGCCCAGAAGGATACCAGGCCGTCGGCGAAGCTGTCTTACGCCCGCGTTTCCGTTGAGAAGGCATGCTTTGTATTGGACGCCATCAGGGGCAAGGACGTGCAGACCGCACTGGGCATCCTGACATACAGTCCCAGATACGCCTCTTCACTGATCAAGAAGTTACTGGAATCGGCGATCGCTAACGCTGAGAACAATAACAACATGAGCAGGGAGAACCTTTATGTGGCTGAGTGCTACGCCAACAAAGGACCGACCATGAAGAGAATCAAACCGAGGGCACAGGGCAGGGCTTACCGAATCGAGAAGAGAATGAGCCACATCACCGTAGTGCTGAATGAGAGATAGGAGGCAAATATGGGACAGAAAGTTAATCCGCACGGCTTAAGAGTCGGTGTCATCAAAGATTGGGATTCCAGATGGTACGCGGAAGACGATTTCGCGGACAATCTGATCGAGGATCATAAGATCAGAACTTTTCTGAAGAAGAAACTGTATAATTCCGGCGTCTCCAAGATCGAGATCGAGAGAGCTTCCGACCGCGTTAAGGTGATCATCTACACCGCGAAGCCGGGCGTTGTTATCGGCAAAGGCGGCGCTGAGATCGAGAAGCTGAAGAACGAAGTTCAGAAGCTGACTTCCAAGAAGATGTTTATCGACATCAAGGAGATCAAGAGACCGGAGCGCGACGCGCAGCTGGTTGCTGAGAATATCGCGCAGCAGCTGGAAGGCCGTGTTTCCTTCCGCCGCGCCATGAAGAACACCATGGGCCGTTCCATGAAGGCCGGCATCAAGGGCATCAAGACAGCCTGCTCCGGACGTCTGGGCGGCGCTGATATGTGCCGTACCGAGTTCTACAGCGAGGGAACTATTCCGCTGCAGACCTTAAGAGCAGATATTGACTATGGATTCGCTGAGGCAGATACCACCTACGGCAAGATCGGCGTTAAGGTTTGGATCTACAAGGGCGAAGTACTTCCTACTAAAGGAAACAAGGAAGGGAGCGATAGATAATGTTAATGCCTAAGAGAGTAAAGCGCCGTAAGCAGTTCCGTGGAAGCATGGCAGGCAAAGCCTTAAGAGGCAATACCATTTCCAACGGCGAGTACGGCCTTATAGCCACCGAGCCCTGCTGGATCAAGTCCAACCAGATCGAGGCGGCCCGTGTTGCCATGACCCGTTATATCAAGCGTGGCGGTAAAGTATGGATCAAGATCTTCCCGGATAAGCCGGTTACGGCGAAGCCCGCTGAGACCCGAATGGGTTCCGGTAAAGGCGCCCTGGAGTACTGGGTAGCTGTCGTAAAGCCCGGCCGCGTGCTGTTTGAGATCGCAGGCGTCGATGAAGCTACCGCCCGTGAGGCTCTTCGTCTTGCCATGCACAAGTTGCCCTGCAAATGTAAGATTGCCTCGAAGGCAGATTTAGAAGGCGGTGAATAACAGTGAAGACGAGTAAATATGTACAGGAATTGAACGGGAAGACCGTTGCAGAGCTGAATGAGGAGTTGGTATCCGCCAAGAAGGAACTGTTCAACTTAAGATTCCAGAACGCGACCAACCAGTTGGATAACACCAGCAGAATCAAGGAGGTTCGCAAGAACATTGCCAGGATTCAGACTGTTATTACTCAGAAAGAGAGGAGTTGAACGTCGTGGAGAGAAATTTAAGAAAGACCCGTACCGGTAAAGTCGTAAGCGACAAGATGGATAAGACCATCGTCGTCGCGATCGAGGACCACGTAAAACATCCTTTATATGGCAAGATCGTGAAGAAGACCTACAAGCTGAAAGCCCATGATGAGAAGAATGAGTGCGGCATCGGCGATACTGTGAAGGTGATGGAGACAAGGCCTCTGTCCAAGGACAAGAGATGGAGACTTGTGGAGATCGTCGAGAAGGCGAAATAATTTATCGTTCAGGAAGGAGTTAAGGCATGATTCAGCAGGAGACCAGACTGAGGGTCGCTGACAATACCGGCGCGAAGGAACTCCTTTGCATCCGCGTTATGGGCGGCTCTGTTAGAAGATATGCTAGTGTTGGTGATATTATCATTGCCACGGTCAAAGATGCAACGCCCGGCGGTGTTGTAAAGAAGGGCGATGTGGTAAAGGCTGTCGTAGTGCGCACCGTGAAGAGCGTTCGCCGTAAAGACGGTTCCTACATCCGTTTTGATGAGAACGCAGCCGTCATCATCAAGGATGACAAGACACCGAGAGGAACCCGTATCTTTGGGCCGGTTGCCAGAGAGCTTCGTGACAAGCAGTTCATGAAGATCGCTTCCCTGGCTCCGGAAGTACTGTAGGGAGGTGCAGACTGTGCATAAAATCAAGAAAAACGATCTGGTGAAGATCATTACCGGAAAAGACAAAGACAAGACCGGCAAGGTGCTCCATGTGGACACCAAGACCGGCAAGGTATTGGTTGAGGGCTGCAACTTGGTGACCAAGCATTCGAAACCCGGTCCCGGCAACCCCAACGGCGGCATCATTCAGAAGGAAGCCGCTCTGGATATCTCCAACGTAATGCTGGTCGTCGACGGCAAGCCAACAAGAGTCGGCTTCAAAGTCGAGAACGGCAAGAAGGTCCGCGTTGCCAAGGCGACCGGCAAAGTGATTGACTGATCAGGAGAGGAGGAACAAAGATCGTGTCCAGATTAAAAGAACAGTATCAGAACGAGATGGTGGACGCCATGATCAAGAAGTTCGGCTATAAGAACATCATGGAAGTTCCGAAACTCGACAAGATCGTGATCAATATCGGCGTCGGCGAGGCGAAGGAGAACGTGAAGATCCTGGATTCCGCAGTCAGGGATCTGGAACTCATCACGGGCCAGAAGGCCATTATCACCAAGGCGAAGAAGTCCGTCGCCAACTTCAAGATCAGGGAAGGCATGCCCATCGGCTGCAAGGTAACCCTTCGCGGCGAGAAGATGTATGAGTTTGCCGACCGTCTGATCAACCTGGCGCTTCCGCGAGTCAGAGACTTCCGCGGCGTCAATCCCAACGCGTTCGACGGCAGAGGCAACTACGCGCTGGGCATCAAGGAGCAGCTGATCTTCCCGGAGATTGAGTATGATAAGGTTGACAAGGTAAGAGGTATGGATATCATTTTCGTAACCACCGCGAAGACCGACGAGGAAGCCCGTGAGCTTCTGACCTTATTCAACATGCCGTTTCAGAAATAATTAGGAGGAAAATCCAATGGCAAAAACTTCTATGAAGATTAAACAGCAGCGTCCGGCCAAGTTCTCCACCAGGGAGTACACCCGCTGCCGTATCTGCGGCCGTCCGCACGCATATCTGAGAAAATACGGCGTCTGCCGCATCTGCTTCCGCGAGCTGGCATACAAGGGCCAGATCCCGGGCGTCAAGAAAGCTAGTTGGTGACATGTTTTTCTTGGTGAATCCGAGCCATAGGCGAAGGATGAACTTAGAAAAACAGTCGTTCTTCGACCGTAGGGAGAAGAACTTCCCTGTGAGAACGTTGTGGGGAGCGTCAGGTCGTCCTGCGGGGAGAAGAACTTCCCTGTGAAAGACTAAGATAGGAGGAATATTTAGATCATGAACATGAGCGATCCGATTGCAGATATGCTTACAAGAATCCGTAACGCAAATACTGCGAAACATGATACGGTAGATGTCCCTTCTTCCAAGATGAAGCTGGCGATTGCCGACATCTTGCTTAAGGAAGGCTACATCCGGAAATATGACCTGATTGACGAGGGATCCTACAAGACCATTCGCATCACGCTGAAGTACGGCGCTGACAAGAATGAGAAGATCATCTCCGGAATCAAGAGAATCTCCAAGCCCGGCCTGCGCGTGTATGCCGGAAGCGAGGATCTGCCGAAGGTTTTAGGCGGACTGGGAATCGCCATCATTTCCACCAACAAGGGCGTGCTGAC
>CANPZZ010000214.1 GCA_947589125.1 uncultured Lachnospiraceae bacterium | reverse complement strand
ATTTGCCTTTACTGAATTTTAGGGGATATAGATAAGTAAGGCAGATTATCTTGATAATATGCCGGATTTGCCTTTACCGATTTTTAGGGGATATAGACAAGTAAGGCAGACTATCTTGATAATATGTCGGATTTGCCTTTACTGAATTTTAGGGGATATAGACAAGTGAGGCAGACTATTTTTATAATATGCCGGATTTGCCTTTACCGATTTTTAGGGGATATAGACAAGTAAGGCAAACTATCTTGATAGTATGTCGAATTTGCCTTTACTGAATATATTCGAATGCGGGCAAGTAAGGCAGACTGTCTTAATTAATTGCAATACAAAATGTTGCCTGATTTAGAGGACCATCATCAATGTTCCCGCTCCGATCAGGATACAGCCAATTATTGACTTTGTTGTAAATTCTTCATGTAAAAAGACAAAAGCTAACACAAGCGTTATGACCACGGACAGCTTATCAATCGGGACTACTTTTGAGGCATCTCCTATCTGAAGAGCTTTGTAATAACACAGCCACGAGATTCCGGTAGCGAGTCCGGACAATATCAGAAAAATCCAACTTTTTTGACTGATTAACTTGATACCGCTTTCCTGATGCGTAACAAACACCATTCCCCATGCCATGACAACAACAACCATCGTGCGTATTGCCGTAGCAAGATTAGAACCAACACCTTCAATTCCCACCTTTGCCAGTATTGACGTCAGTGCCGCAAAAATCGCCGACCCAAGTGCCAACCAGAACCACATCTCGTAATACCTCCATAAGCCTTAATCTTTCTGTTCTTTCTTTAACTATATTAATTCCTTTTATACTACGTTCTCCGAATATGCTCTCCCTTTACGAATACTCACGACCCTATTCATTGCTGTTCGATAAAAACGCCCGCCACGCACCGATCAGCGAAGCGCTATCGGTGCTCCCCACCACCCATTCATTCCAGCGACAACACAGCGTGGCCGTCTGGGGCCGGGGCACATTCTGGGCGCGATTTGCGGAGAAGGGTTAGTCTGTCTTAGCGCAAAAATGAGCCGTTTCGGGGCCGGAGCCCCTGACCTCAAGTCAGGGGCGGAGCGCAAGCTGAGTGAGAAATCCTTTCAGGATTTCTCACGAATTTGACGGTGCCCCGAAACGGCCCATTTTTGTGGTTAGACAGACTTCCCTTCGGAGCCATGAGCGCCCAGAATGTGCCCCGGCCCCAGACGGCCACGCGTACCCTTCACGACAATGTGCACATCCACCCCCTACACAACCCCCAACGGCTCCTTCCCCGGCAATCCAGCCCTCCGCGGATACTTCGAATCTATCTTCCTATTCTTCACAATCCAAACCAAACTTCTCTCCGCATCTATCCCCTCAATCCTGAATCTCACCACATCCTCAACACGTCCCCCCAACATCTTCACCGCATTTCCAGCCCCCTTCAACTCATCCTCAACTATCCCCGATTTATACGATATAAACTTCCCCCCAACTCTCACAAACGGCATACAATACTCCGACAGCGTAGCAAGATTTGCCACAGCACGCGATACGCACAGATCATACTTTTCCCGATACTCTAAATCCCTCCCCACATCTTCAGCTCTCCCATGAACCGCCGCAATTTCAGTCAATTTCAGCTTATCAATCACTTCATCAAGAAACCGAACTCGTTTATTCAATGAATCCAATAATGTAACCTTCAATTCAGGAAAAACTATCTTCAAAGGAATACCCGGAAATCCAGCGCCGGTACCTACATCGATCAAAGATGTTTCACGTGAAACATCAACGGCTTTAACCAGCGAGACACTATCGACAAAATGTTTAAATATCACATCCTTCATATCCGTGATCGCAGTCAGATTCATGACCTTATTCCATTCGATCAGCATTTCATAATATAAGTAGAATTTCTCCATCTGATCATCAGACAAATCCACAGAAATTTCTTTCATTCCGCTAGTTATCCACATTTTGAACTGATTATCCATACATCTTATCCCCAATCGGTCATATACACACTCTATCCTGCGTCACTCTATTCGACAGAACTCCGATCATTTCCACTTCCGCCATATTTTTCAAAATACACCAAAAGCACCGATATGTCCGCCGGCGAAACCCCTGATATTCTGGATGCCTGTCCGATACTTACCGGCTTATACAGATTCAGTTTCTGCGCAGCCTCCAGCCGAAGACCTTTGATCTGACGATAATCAAAGTCGATATCCAGCCGTTTCTTCTCCAATTTTTTAAATTGCTCTACCTGCTGCTTCTGTCTGCGGATATAACCTTCATATTTTATATTTATGTTAACTTGTTCAATCACATCTTTCGCCAGTTTCGGTCTGTTATCGTCTAATTCAGTTAACATAATATAATCAAGTTCCGGCCTTCTTACAAGCTCTGCCAATGTAATTCCGCTTTTCAGAGGCGTACTTTCATGGCGCATCAAAAAGTCCTGTATCTGAGGATTTACTCCAATGCTTGTCCTCTCCAAACGATGGATTTCCTCTTCGATCTGACGTTCTTTCTCGCAGGTCTTCTCGTACTCTTCATCACTTACCAGCCCAATTTCATGGCCGATGGACCGTAATCGCAGATCCGCATTATCCTGGCGCAAAAGCAGACGATATTCCGCTCTTGATGTCATCATCCGATATGGCTCGTGATTTTCCTTCGTCACCAGATCATCGATCAGCACTCCGATATACGCCTGGGAACGATCCAGCACGTACGGTTCCCGGTCTAAAACCTTCATCGCCGCGTTCACTCCGGCCATAAATCCCTGAACGGCCGCCTCTTCATAACCGGAACTTCCGTTAAACTGCCCCCCGCTGAACAATCCCTCTATTGTTTTAAATTCCAAAGACGGCTTCAGCTGCAGGGAATTAATGCAGTCATATTCGATCGCATAGGCGTTTCTCACGATCTTTACATGTTCCAGCCCCGGCACCGTCTTATACATGGCATGCTGCACATCCTCCGGCAGGGAACTGGACATGCCGGACAGGTACATTTCATTCGTATAAAGTCCTTCCGGCTCCACGAATATCTGATGCCGTTCCTTATCCGGAAATTTCACAACTTTGTCTTCGATGGACGGGCAGTATCTGGGTCCAGTTCCTTCGATCTCACCGGAGAATAACGGCGACCGGTCCAGATTCTGACGGATAATCTCATGCGTTTTCTCATTGGTGTACGTCAGCCAGCAGGAGACCTGTTTCTTCTGCACAGATTCCGGATCTGTGGAAAATGAAAACGGCTGGATATATTCATCTCCCGGCTGTTCTTCCATTTTACTGAAATCAAGGCTGCGCCGGTCCACCCTCGCCGGTGTTCCGGTCTTAAACCGGTACATCTCAATTCCATGCGCTTTCAGAGAATCCGTCAGATGATTGGCGGCCTGCAGCCCATTGGGTCCGGTATAATTACTTACATCGCCAAAGATACATCTTGCTTTCAGATAAGTTCCTGTGGCCAAAACTACCGCTTTTGCGTGATAGATGGCGCCGGATACCGTTTTTACTCCGCTGATCCGATATTTTTTTCTGTTCTGTCCGAACTCCTGACCGGCCCCGTCGATTTTATCAGAAATGGAATCCGCTCCCGATGTTCCTTCCCGTTCCCGCAAACACCGATCGCCGGCCGGATTTATCTCTTCCGTAACAATTTCCGATACTTCCGCCTGCCGAATCGTCAGATGGTCCGTATTCTCCAACGTCTTTCTCATCTGCCGGGAATAATCCTGCTTATCTGCCTGCGCCCGCAGAGAATGAACGGCCGGACCTTTGGATTCATTCAGCATCCGGGACTGGATAAATGTCTTGTCGATATTCTTTCCCATCTCGCCGCCCAGCGCATCCAGTTCACGGACCAGGTGTCCCTTTGAACTGCCTCCGATGTTCGGATTGCAGGGCATCAGGGCAATACTGTCCACGCTGACCGTGAACATGATCGTCTCAAGTCCCAGTCTCGCGCACGCAAGAGCCGCCTCGCATCCCGCGTGTCCGGCTCCTACGACCACAATATCATAATATTCCTCTAAAACCGCCATTTTTCCGTCCTCTCGCTGAATCACAGATATACCGCTCTTTTCGGAAGAATATCATACGTCAGAAACGTACATTCTGCATCTGTTAATACTTAATCTATTTACTTCCCCATACAGAACCGGCTGAATATCTCATTCACCACATCGTCTTCCACCGCTTCTCCGATGATGCTTCCCATCTTCTCATAAGCGTCTGTCAGATCAATAGAGAAAAAGTCTTCCGGCAGGCCATTCCGAATACTGTCTTTCACCATCTCAAGACTGGCAAGCGTCTCTCGAAGCGCCTCCTCATGCCGCAGATTCGTTATCAGAACTTCATCGTTGAAATGAATATTTCCTGTGCAGAACATTTTCTGAATGGTTTCCTTCAGTTCATCAAAACCGGTTTCTTCTTTTGCCGAAACGGTAATGATCTTTTTATCCGCCAGCCTTTCAGAAACAGCAGCCGGAGAGATGTCCGCCACGGCCGGCAGGTCGGATTTATTCAAAAGGACGATTGCCTTCCGCCCCTGTATCAGATCCATGATTTCATAATCGTTCTCATCGAGGGGCACAGAGGAATCGATCACATAAATGATCAGATCCGCATCCAACGCCGCGTCTTTAGCCCGGCCGACGCCGATCTTCTCCACGATATCTTCCGTATCCCGGATTCCTGCCGTGTCCACGATCCGAAGGCTGATATCTCCGAACCGGATCTGTTCTTCCAGAGTATCTCTTGTGGTCCCCGCGATTTCCGTAACGATGGCCCTTTCTTCTCCCAGAAGCATATTCATCAGAGACGATTTTCCAGCGTTCGGCTTTCCTACGATCACTGTGCGGATACCCTCCGACACGATTCTCCCGTAATCCGCGGAATCGATCAGCATTTTCACCTGCCCGATCACTTCGTTCAGCGTAATTTCAAGGCTTTCCCGGTATCCGTCCAGAGAAATATGCTCCGGATCATCCAGGGCTGATTCAATATACGCGATCTCGTAAAGGATCTTTTTCCTCAGCCCGCGGATCTTCTCCGATTCTTTGCCGCTTAACTGTTTCATGGAATTCTTCAGCGCGTAATTATTCTTTGCATTGATCACGTCGATCACCGCTTCCGCCTGGGACAGATCGATCCTTCCGTTTAAGAAAGCCCTCTTTGTAAATTCTCCCGGTTCCGCCGCCCTGGCTCCATTCGCCAGAACCACTTCCAGAATTCGCCGCATCATCAGCACGCCGCCATGACAGTCGATCTCAGCGGTATCTTCTCCGGTATAACTGTGAGGACCTTTCATGATCATGACCAGAACTTCATCTATCTTTTCTCCATTTTCACAAATAAAACCGTACTGCACCGTATGTGACTGGTTCACATCCGCCGCAGCGCCGTTTTTCTTTACAAATATTCTTCTGATCACACTGAACGCATCCGTTCCGCTGATCCTCACGATTCCGATTCCGGAATCTGTAAGTCCTGTGGCAATCGCGGCTATTGTATCTGTTCTCATAACAAATGATCTCTCCAATTTCATTGCCGGCAGATGCCTTTTCCGCACAGAATATACCTGGTAAAAAAGGGCCGGAACAATTAATTCCGGCCCTTATCGGAGGTTCGCATTATTCTTCTGCGTCGCCGCTTTCCTGGCTGTTCTGATTATTCTGGTTATTCAGACTGTTATGCCTGCTGTATCCGCCTCTGCGGTCTCTTTCTCTGGCTTCACGCTTCATGGATACGACTACATGGCGGTAAGGCTCCTCGCCTTCGCTTCTTGTGACCACATACCGGTCATTCTGAAGCGTCGCGTGGATAATACGTCTCTCATAAGGATTCATCGGTTCCAGGGAAACGCTGTGTCTTGTCCTTCTCACCTTAAAGGCGATATTCTTCGCCAGCTGCTCCAGCGTCTGCTTTCTCCTGGCCCGATAATTCTCTGTATCAAGCTTTACGCGGAGATAACCTTCTGTCTGCTTGTTTACGACTAGGCTTACCAGATACTGAAGAGAATCCAAAGTCTGTCCTCTCTTGCCGATCAGAATACCCATATCTTCGCCGGACAGATTCACGATCAGTTCTACTTCTTCATCATCGTAAATCGTGTCCACGTCTACCTTCATATCCATAGCTGCAAATACCTTAATGAGGAAATCTGTCGCCGCGGTCCTGCAGGCTTCGATATTCGAAGGCTTTTTATTCTCTTTGCGGTCTCTCTCTTTCTCAGCCCGCATCTCTTCAGCCAGCCTTAAAGCTTCTTTCTCAGCCTCAATGCTTTCTCTGTAAGAATTTTTCTGGTTATTCTTTTGAGAATCCTTCTGAGCCTGAGGCTGCTTCTGCGCCGGTTTCTGAACTGGCTTCTGCTCCTTCTTCGGCGCTTCCTTCTCCGCATTCTTCGGCTCTTTCTCTTTGCCCTTCATGCTCTTTACTTCATATTTGGATTCCGTCTTGAATTCTGTCTTAAACTCTTTGCGGTTATCTTTCTTTTCCTTTTTAACTTCTTTCTTCGGCTCGTCCTTTTTCTGGTCCTTAAATTCATTCCTGGGAGCGGGCTTTACATAATCCTTCGCAGGCTGCTGTCTGGGAATGTCCTTTACAGTTTCCCTGGCCTGTTCCGGAGCCGCCTTCTGCGCAGGCTTCTTCTCTTCTCTGCCTTCGACGACCGCCGCGTACAGATCGTCCAGATCTCCCTCTTCTTTCTTATGGGCCTTGATCGTTACGCTTTTGCCAAGACCGAAAATACCGGACTTCTGTTCTTCTATCGTATATTCCAGATTATCGCTTGAAGTTCCCAGATCAATGGCCGCCTTCGTGATGGCTTCATCCAATGTTTTCGCTGTAACTCTTGTTACATCCATAGATACCCTCCTGATATACTATCCCTCATCAATGCTTTTCGTGTTTTTCGTTATACTTCTGCACCATGTTAACCTTCGACGCCAGACTTCCGGGCTTCGCGTTCTGATTATAATATGCCGTGGAATCTTCTACAAGCTTCTTCGTCTTCGCTGCTTTCTTCTCCTGTTCGGCTTTCTCTTTCGCTTCCGCTTCCTGCATGGCCTTCATTGCCTGGGCGATCGTGGTCGGCTTGTTGGGAGCAAGTCCCTTCTTGGCGCGTTTCTTATTGGCCTTCTCCACATTCTTCCGGATCAGCTCGTCGATATCGACCTTCGCCATATAATGGTTCATATAGATCTGCTGTCCCATCTGGAACAAACTGCTGACTACCCAGTAGATACCGATGACCAGCGGAAGCGTAAAGCAGAATACCAGCGACATGATCGGCATCGCGACGTTCATGGACTTCATCATGCTTGCGCCCGGAGCGTCGTCCGGCTGCTCCGGCTGATTGACTGTCATCAGCTTCGTGCAGTACCACTGGGACAGACCGGACATAATCGGAATCACGATAGCCATGATGCAGGCCAGAATCCCGAATTCCTCATTGCCACCGAAAAATCCGGTAATAACATTCATCGGCGTGTAAGCGACGTTGATTCCCAGGAAATTCTGCATCCGGTTGACCGCTTCAATCGCGTTCTCCCCGGCGCTGGTCACAGCGTTTGTAATCTCCGGAAATACGCCGGCCAGTTCCGCCCACTGGGGTCTGGTCAGCTTATACAGAAGATCGACCACCTTGTCAGCATCGGAGAAATCCGCGTTGCCAAGGGCCTGACTCTGAGCCAGCTTCATAAATACTTCATTGGAAGCAAAATTCGCCGGCAGCTTATCCATAATCACTTCAAAATAATTCCGCACCATGCCTACGTACGCGGGAATCTTATAGATCACCTGGTACAGGCCGATCATGATGGGAAACTGAATCAGAAGCGGAAGACATCCGCCGGTCATGGAAGCGCCGTACTTCTCATAGACCGCCCTGGTCTCCACATTCATCTTCATCATCGAATCATTGTCATTCTTGCCTTTGTACTTCTTCTGAATTGCCTGGATCTCAGGCTGAATGACAGCCTGGATCTTGCTGGACTTCTGCTGATTTAACGATAAGGGAAACAGGATCAGCTTTGTCACAAGTGTAAACAGAATGATGCTCAGGCCGATGTTCACGACGCCAAACAGATTCGTGAACGCAAACAGGATCTCCATGATCCATCCGAGCACCTGAACGATCACTCCGAATGGCCCGCCTACCTTAGTCAGTACTAAAAAATCCAATCCATTACCTCCTCGTTTCACGGAACTGGGTCATAACCGCCTCTGCCCCACGGATGGCATCTCAATATCCTCCGTATGGACAACCATAATCCTTTCACCACGCCGTACTTTTCCAGTGCTTCAATGGCGTATTGAGAACACGTAGGCGTGTAAATACAGTGAAAATTGACTTTCAGAGGAGATAAGAATATCTGATAGCCCCTGATGCAAAGAATCAAAAACTTCTTCACCATACCAATCTCACTTCGATTCCTTTCTGATGTTATGCAGTCCGCACAAGTGCATGTAAGCACTTTCCAGTTTTTTGAAATCTGATTCTTTTGCCGCGGGTCTCGCGACCACGATGATGTCTAATCCAGAATCTGTCTCTAATTTGTTTAATCTGAATATTTCCCGAATCAGCCTGGTCACCCTGTGGCGCACCACGCTGTTCCCTACCTTCCTGCTGACGGAAATTCCGATCCTGACGCCGGGATGTTCCGACGGCTTCACATACATAACTAACAATCGGTTGGCATAAGAAGTTCCGCTTTTGTATATCTTCTGAAATTCGCTGTTCTTCTTAATCGAAGGAAACCTCTTCATGCGTCCTCCACATCATACTGAAAGCCGATTGCTCTTCTTTTCATTAAAAAATAAACAAGGCCACAATTCCTTGCGGCCTGTCATTCATGTGAATATGCAAGAGAAGCCGCCGCCGGCGGGTTCTCCGCATAAGCGATTAAGCAGATAATCTGGCTCTTCCTTTTGCTCTTCTCGCGGCTAAAACTTTTCTTCCGCCCGGAGTACTCATTCTGGCCCTGAAACCATGAACTTTCGCTCTCTGTCTTCTCTTAGGCTGAAATGTCATCTTCATCGCGTTCAACACCTCCTCTTTCAGAGCATCTCTAAATTAAACATCGTTACAATTATATAGAAGGAAACGTTGGAAGTCAAGCAAAATCTTACAAAAAAGGGAGCGGTATTTTTTCTTAGAAAAGCCGCTCCCATAACTTGTATTGATTGTATTCTTTATAACTAGATATAGATTTTTAACGATCAGGCTTTATGGCTTCTGATCTGCCTGCGGCCGTATTCCGGCATTTTCGACATTGCGAAAAGAAGCGCCGAACCGATCACGGCTACCAGGATCATGGCTGCGATGGCTTCCGGAATTCCGGACGACGTGACGGTCACCATGATCAGACCAAAAACCTCTTTTGCGCCGACCACATTTCTCGCGCTGGCATATTCATTCATCAAAAGCACGAAGATACTTCCCATGACTGTGACCGTATTGGTCATGGATCCGACAAATCCAGTCACCGCAAGAGCCGCGTACCGGTTCAGACGAATCTTCTTGAGCAATATCCACAGCCAGCCGGATACAACACCAATCAGTATACGGCATCCCACAGATATCCACACCGCTTTCACAGCGCCCACGATCCCTGTCGTACTCATAAACGGAGAAAAGGCGAAGGACAGAAGGCTCGGCGTCACGGTGTTGGAGATCATGGAACAGATCCCGAAAATTCCCCCAAGGATCGCCCCGGCCAGAGGCCCGAGCATAACGGCTCCGATGATTACCGGAATGTGTACAGTTGTCGCCTTAATAATAGGAAGCTGAATCATTCCCAGAGGCGTGTTCGCCAAAAGGATCACGATCGCTGCCATAAGTGCGACACTGGTCATCCAACGAGTGTCTTTTTTTACCATATTCATTTTCCTCCTGCTACTGTTCTTTTTTAAAAGATACAATGCAATACATCTGCATTATATATAGAATCGTTCTCCTCGTCAATAGAAAAAAGTTATCCACAAAGTGTGGATAATTTGTGGAAACATATCCTCTTTTCAACTTTTCCCTCTATTTTCATATCATATTTCACTTTATTCATCTTCTTCAACACAGTTATCCACAAACAATTTCGATTTTCCATTGCAAAAATCCGGTCTTTATTATAAAATAGATAAGAGAGTGGACTTATGCGCCTGCGCCGCAGGATTTTACGATAGGTTAGGAGAAAGACATGCTTGAACAACTGAAAAGCCAGTGGGAGGCTATCCTGCTTCATCTGCGGGAAGAATACGAAGTATCGGAACCATCCTACGATACATGGCTTCTTCCTTTGAAGCCTTATGCTGTCGAGAATAACACAGTGAAGATCCTTGTACCGGATTCCAACCCTTACTGTGTGACAATCATCAAAAAACGATATGAAAAGCAGCTTCAGGTGTCCATCGCGGAGGTCACCGGTTTTTCGTGTACCATCGAACTGATCACTGACGAAGATATTTCGTCACAGGACAAGCATTCCGGCGGCAAGCATCTGATCCAGGCTCCCTCCGCGGATGTGAATCAGTCCCTGATCCAGGAGGCGAATCTGAATCCCCGCTATACTTTTGAAACTTTCGTCGTGGGTCCGAACAATAACCTGGCGCATGCGGCTTCTCTTGCCGTGGCTGAATCTCCGGGAGAGATGTACAACCCGCTGTTCATTTACGGAGGCGTAGGTCTGGGCAAGACCCACCTTATGCACTCTATTGCCAATTTTATACTGAAGAACAATCCTAATTCCAGGATTCTCTATGTGACTTCCGAGAAGTTCACCAACGAGCTGATCGACGCCATCCGTAATAAGAATAATATTACTACTACCGAATTTCGTGAGAAATATCGGAATATTGACGTGCTTCTGATCGACGACATCCAGTTTATCATCGGAAAGGAATCAACTCAGGAAGAGTTTTTCCACACGTTCAATACACTGTACGAATCCAAGAAGCAGATTATCATCTCCTCCGACAAACCGCCGAAGGACTTCGTTACGCTGGAAGAAAGGCTTCGCTCCCGGTTCGAATGGGGCCTTCCTGTCGACATCCAGCCCCCCAACTATGAAACACGTATGGCCATCCTCCGCAAAAAGGAAGATCTGGAAGGCTATAATATAGATAATGAAGTAATCAAGTACATCGCTACCAATATCAAGTCCAATATCCGCGAGCTGGAAGGCGCCCTGACGAAGATCGTCGCCCTCTCCAAGCTTGATAATAACAAAGAGATCGATATTGAGTTAGCGAAAGAAGCTTTAAAGGATATCATTTCGCCGGAATCGGAACGGAAGATTACCTCTGAACTGATCATTCAGGTGGTGGCCGACCATTTCGGAATCACAACTTTAGACATCTCTTCCCAGAAGCGCAACAAGGAGATCGCCTATCCGAGGCAGATCGCCATGTATCTGTGCCAGGATATGACAGGAGATTCTCTCCAGGTGATCGGCCAGTACTTAGGAGGCCGCGATCATACGACGATCATTCACGGCCGGGACAAGATCGCCAGGGAGATCCGGACCGACACAGCCCTTGCCAACACCATCGACGTCATCCGTAAGAAGATCCGTCCACAATAAACTGTGGAACAATGGTGGAATCTCAGGTATATCCTGTGGACAAAGTTCAGAAGGAATCTGAACGGATTTTCGCCTGTGGACAAACGGAAGGTATTCTCATAGTTTGCGTTTCATTTTCCACAGGGTTTCAGATTTATTTTTATGAGGATTTGCAAGGGGTTTCCGGGTTTTAAACTTGTCCCCATCCCCTACTAATAAGTCTTCTAAAAAGAACTTAATCATATATTTACATATTACGAACAAACACGAAAGGAAGTTATCAACAGCCATGAAGCTCACATTTCAGAAAGACGATCTTCAGAATGCCATCAATATCGTATTAAAGGCGGTTCCGTCCAAGACGACCATGTCGATCCTGGAGTGTATCCTGATCGACGCTTCGGACGGCCAGATCAAGCTGACAGCCAACGATATGGAACTGGGCATTGAGACGAAGGTGGAGGGGACCATCGTAAGCGGGGGAAAGATCGCACTGGACGCCAAGCTTTTTTCAGAGATCGTACGAAAGTTTTCCGGCGGCGATTCTCCGATCACCATTGAGTCCGATGAGAGATTTAATACAATCATCTCCTGCGATAATTCCGTATTCAACATTCAGGGACGGGACGGAGAAGAATTTTCCTATCTTCCCTTTATTGAAAAGGACCATTATATCTGCCTGTCCCAGTTCAGTTTAAGGGAAGTGATCGGTCAGACGATTTTTTCTATATCACCGAACGACAGCAACAAGATGATGACCGGCGAACTGTTCCAGGTTCACGCGGATCTTCTGAAGGTGGTTTCTCTGGACGGCCATCGTATGTCTATCCGGAATGTTGCGCTGAAGGACGCTTACGATGATATAAAAGTCATCGTTCCCGGCAAGACTCTCAGTGAGATCAGCAAGATTCTGGGCGGGGACAATGATAAAGAAGTCCTGATTTATTTCAGCAAGAATCATATTCTGTTCGAGTTTGACGATACGGTCGTGGTATCCAGGCTGATCGAGGGAGAATATTTCCGTATCGAGCAGATGCTTTCCAGCGATTACGCGACGAAGGTGACGATCAACCGCAGGGAATTTCTCGACTGCATCGACAGGGCCAGCATCCTGATCCGCGAGAATGACAAGAAGCCGATCATTCTGAATATTACAGATAATGTTATGCAGCTTAAGATGAATTCCAGTTTCGGTACGATGAACGCTGAGGTTCTGATCCGCAAGACCGGCAAGGATCTGATGATCGGATTTAATCCGAAGTTCCTGCTGGATGCGCTGCGCATCATCGATGATGAGGAAGTGGATCTGTATATGATGAATCCCAAGTCGCCGTGCTTTATCAAGGACGAGAATGAGAGTTACATCTATCTGATCCTGCCGGTGAACTTTAACGCGGCGACTATCTGACCGGCGTATGCCGCGGATGAAGGCGGTATCTGCGGACGGAATCAGAAAGCGCAGTTTCTTCAGCGGGATGAAAGGAAGAATGGATCATGGAGATCGTGAAGATTCGCGATGAATATATCAAGCTCGGCCAGGCTCTGAAACTGGCCGGCTTGTCTGACAGCGGCGTGGACGCCAAATACGCGATTCAGGACGGCCGTGTGAAAGTAAACAGTCAGGTAGAGTATCAGCGCGGCAAAAAGCTGCATGACGGAGATATCGTAGAGTACGACGGACAGACTGTCAAGATCGAGGCGTGACCGGCCATGATGATAGAATCCATAGAACTTGAAAATTACCGCAATTACGGACAGTTACATATGGATTTCAGTCCCGGCACGAACATTCTCTATGGGGACAACGCCCAGGGCAAGACGAATATTCTGGAAGCTGTTTACGTATGCTGCACGACCAAGTCCCACCGCGGAAGCAGGGACCGGGAGATCATCCAGTTTGATAAAGAAGAATCCCATATCAAGCTGAATGTGAGAAAGAAAGATATTCCTTACCGCATCGATATGCACCTGAAGAAGAATAAACCCAAGGGCGTAGCGATCAACGGTGTTCCGATACGAAAAGCAAGCGAATTGTTCGGTATTGTTAATGTGGTATTCTTTTCACCTGAGGATCTGAATATTATCAAGAATGGTCCTGCGGAACGGCGCAGATTCATCGATATGGAGCTTTGCCAGCTGAATAAATTGTATGTTCATGCTCTGATCCGGTATAATAAGGTGATCATTCAGAGAAATAAGCTTTTAAAGGAACTGCCGTTTAATCCGGATTATGAGAATATGCTCGACGTATGGGATATGCAGCTGGTTCAGTATGGCAGCCAGGTGATCCAGTTCCGCCGGGAATTCATCCGGAAGCTGAATGATATTATCATTGGAATCCACAGGAAGCTGTCAGGAGAGAAAGAGATATTAAGCCTGTCCTACGAGCCGGATACGGAGATAAGCGATCTGGAAGCGGCGGTAAAGAAAAGCCGTGAAGTTGACATAAAGTTAAAAACTACGACAGTCGGACCACACAGGGATGATATGAGTTTTATTGTAAATGGAATCGATATCCGGAAGTTCGGTTCCCAGGGCCAGCAGAGGACAGCCGCGCTGTCGCTGAAACTGGCAGAGATCGAACTTGTCAAATATGTTGTTAAGGATTATCCGGTGCTGCTTCTTGACGACGTTCTGTCGGAGCTGGACGGAAGCAGACAGGAGCATCTTCTTGAAGGCATCGATGAGATCCAGACGCTGATCACCTGCACGGGGCTTGAGGATTTCCTAAGCCGACGGTTTCAGATCGATCAGATCTATCGTGTCGTAGAAGGCACAGTAACCAGCGAAAATGAACAGGAGGCTTGATTGAATGAGTGCTGAATACGGAGCTGACCAAATTCAGATATTGGAAGGACTGGAAGCCGTAAGAAAAAGGCCTGGTATGTATATCGGAAGTACGTCTGCCAGAGGTCTTCACCATCTGGTTTATGAGATTGTGGATAATTCCGTCGACGAGGCGCTGGCCGGAGTCTGCACACAGATCGACGTTCAGATCAACAGTGATAATTCCATTACGGTTATCGATAACGGCCGCGGTATTCCTGTAGGAATCCAGAAGAAATCAGGTCTTCCGGCAGTTGAGGTGGTCTTCACGGTGCTTCACGCCGGCGGAAAGTTCGGCGGCGGGGGATATAAGGTTTCCGGCGGTCTTCATGGTGTAGGCGCTTCTGTGGTGAACGCCCTTTCCGAATGGCTGGAGGTAACGATCTATACCGAAGGAAAAGTGTATCATCAGCGCTATGAGCGTGGAAAAGTCGCGTCCGAACTGGAAGTCATTGGGGATTGTCCGATGGATCAGCACGGTACGAAGATCACGTTCATGCCGGATAAGGAAATATTCGAGGAAACAGTCTATGATTACGATACGCTGCGGATCCGTCTGCAGGAGACTGCATTTCTGACGAAAGCCCTGAAGATCACGCTCCGGGACGACCGCGAAGAGAAAATCGAAAAGACCTTCCACTATGAAGGCGGTATTCAGGAATTCGTCACATATCTGAATAAGGGCAAGGCGCCTCTGTATGAGAATGTCATCTATTGCGAAGGAACCAGAGAGAATGTCTACGTGGAAGTGGCCATGCAGCACAACGACGCTTACACGGAGAATATCTATACATTTGTAAACAATATCAATACGCCGGAAGGCGGAACGCATCTGACCGGCTTTAAGAACGCGCTGACGAAGACATTCAACGACTACGCCAAGAAGAACAAGCTTCTGAAAGACAGCGATCCGGCGCTCAGCGGTGAAGATATCCGCGAGGGTCTGACCGCGATCATCAGCGTGAAGATCGAGGAGCCCCAGTTTGAGGGACAGACCAAACAGAAGCTGGGCAACAGCGAGGCGAGGGTCGCTGTGGATTCCATTGTCAGCGAGCAGCTGACCTATTATCTGGAGCAGAATCCGACGGTGGCCAAGGCGATGTGCGAGAAATCGATCCTGGCCCAGAGAGCCAGGGCGGCGGCCCGCAAGGCCCGTGAACTTACCCGCAGGAAAACCGCTCTGGAAGGAATGGCCCTTCCCGGGAAGCTGGCCGACTGTTCGAATAAAGATCCGGAGAAATGCGAGATCTACATCGTAGAGGGAGATTCCGCCGGCGGTTCCGCCAAGACGGCCCGCGTCAGAGACACCCAGGCAATCCTTCCGCTGCGCGGCAAGATCCTGAATGTAGAGAAGGCGCGTCTTGACAAGATCTACGCCAACGCTGAGATCAAGGCCATGATCACCGCCTTCGGAACCGGTATCCACGAAGATTTCGATATCACGAAGCTTCGTTACCATAAGATCATCATCATGACTGATGCAGATGTGGACGGCGCCCATATCAGCACTCTGCTTCTGACGTTCCTTTACCGGTTCATGCCGGAGCTGATCAGGCAGGGGCATGTCTATCTGGCGCAGCCGCCGCTTTATAAGATCGAGAAGAACAAGCGGATCTGGTACGCTTACAGCGATCCGGAACTGAATCAGATCCTGACCGATATCGGCCGCGACAATAATAATAAGATCCAGCGGTACAAAGGTCTTGGAGAAATGGATCCGGAGCAGCTTTGGGAGACCACGATGGATCCGGAGCGCAGGATTCTTCTGCGCGTCAATATGGATGAAGACGTGACGTCGGAACTTGACCTGACATTTACGATCCTTATGGGCGATCAGGTGGAGCCGCGGAGGGAATTTATCGAGGCGAACGCGAGAAAAGTGCAGAATCTGGATATATAAAGCTGTCAGGCAGCAGTTTGAACTGAGAATAGATCCAAAGATCGCAAAATAATCGACTTATAAGGAACAGCATACAGCAGCAACAGGAGGACATTTTATGGAACCGAATGTATTTGATAAAATACAGGACATCGATCTAAAGGATACCATGGAGAAATCCTACATCGACTATGCCATGAGCGTTATCGCTTCCAGGGCTCTGCCGGATGTAAGAGACGGCTTAAAGCCGGTTCAGAGACGTGTCCTTTATTCTATGATCGAACTGAACAACGGTCCGGACAAGCCTCACAGAAAGTGCGCCCGTATCGTCGGCGACACGATGGGCAAATACCATCCTCACGGCGACAGTTCGATCTATGGCGCTCTGGTTAACATGGCTCAGGATTGGTCTACCCGCTATCCGCTTGTGGACGGACACGGTAATTTCGGCTCCATAGACGGCGACGGCGCGGCCGCCATGCGTTATACGGAAGCAAGACTCAGCCGTATATCGATGGAGATGCTGGCCGATATTAATAAAGATACCGTAGATTTCGTGCCGAATTTCGATGAGACGGAGAAAGAGCCGTCGATCCTTCCGGCCCGTTATCCGAACCTTCTGTGCAATGGTACTTCCGGTATCGCCGTCGGTATGGCGACGAATATCCCGCCCCACAACCTGCGGGAAGTCATCGGCGCCGTTGTGAAGATCATTGACAATGAGATTCAGGAAGACAGGGAGACGACCATTGAAGAGGTTATGGATATCGTCAAGGGACCGGATTTTCCGACGGGAGCCACAATCCTGGGCAAAGCCGGGATTGAAGAAGCCTATCGGACCGGCCGCGGCAAGATTCGCGTCCGCTGCGTCTCGGATATTGAGACCATGGCTAACGGCAAGAGCCGTATCGTCGTCACGGAGATTCCTTATCTTGTTAATAAGGCTCGCCTCATCGAGAAGATCGCCGAGCTGGTAAAAGAAAAACGTGTGGACGGCATCACGGATCTGCGGGATGAATCGGACCGGACCGGTATGCGTATCGTGATTGAACTGCGCCGGGACGTGAATGCCAACGTGGTTATGAACCAGCTTCTGAAGCACACTCAGCTTCAGGATTCCTTCGGCGTGATCATGCTGGCGCTGGTGGATAACCAGCCGAAGGTACTGAATCTTCTCCAGATGCTGAATTATTATCTGGATCATCAGAAGGATGTGGTGACACGCCGTACAAAATACGATCTGAATAAGGCGGAAGAACGGGCCCATATCTTAGAGGGACTGCTGATCGCGCTGGATCATATTGACGAAGTGATCCGGATCATCCGCGGGTCCCAGACTGTGCAGATCGCGAAGCAGCAGCTGATGGACCGGTTTGGTTTAAGCGACGCCCAGGCTCAGGCCATCGTAGATATGCGTCTGCGTACTCTGACCGGTCTGGAACGGGAGAAGCTGGAAGCGGAATATCAGGAGCTGGAGGCGAAGATCGCCGAATTAAAAGCGATCCTGGCCGACGAGAAACTTCTTCTCGGCGTCATCCGTACGGAGATCCAGACCATTGCTGACAAGTACGGCGACGACCGCCGCACCAGCATCGGATTCGATGATTTCGACATGACAGCCGAGGATCTGATCCCCAACGACGAGACCGTGGTCACGATGACCCATTTCGGATATATCAAGCGGATGCCGAAGGATACGTTCCACAGCCAGAACCGGGGCGGCAAGGGAATCAAGGGAATCCAGACTATCGAAGAAGATTATGTGGAAGATCTGATTCTGACGAAGAACCATAATTATATCATGTTCTTTACGAATACCGGACGCGTGTACCGGCTGAAGGCCTATGCGATACCGGAAGCCGGCCGCACCGCCAGGGGAACCGCGATCGTGAATCTCCTTCAGCTGATGCCGGAGGAGACCATTTCCGCCATCGTTTCGATGAAAGATTACGATGAGAATGATTATCTGTTCATGGCGACGAAGCGGGGTATGGTAAAGAGAACGCCGCTGCGCGAGTACGCCAACGTGCGCAAGACCGGTCTTCAGGCGATCGTCCTGCGGGAAGACGACGAACTGATCGAAGTAAAGGTCACGGATAATACGAAGGATATTTTTATGATATCGAAGAAAGGCCAGTGCATCCGCTTCCATGAGACCGACGCCCGCGTCACGGGCCGCGTCTCCATGGGCGTTACCGGAATGCGGCTGAATCCCGGCGACGAAGTGATCGGTATGCAGATGGACAGCCAGGGGGAGACGCTTCTGACCGTGTCGGAAAAAGGTATGGGCAAGAGAACGAAGACGAGCGAGTTCACTGCTCAGTTCCGCGGAGGCAAGGGCATTCGCTGCTATAAGATCACCGAGAAGACCGGCGATCTGGTGGGTGCGAAGCTGGTGAAGGATGATCACGATATCATGATGATCACTAATGAAGGAATCATTATCCGGATCGGCATCGATGATATTTCTGTGATCGGCCGCGATACGTCCGGTGTGAAGCTGATGAATATTGAGAAAGATTCTGATACCCGGATCGTCAGCATCGCGAAGGTGCGGGACGACGGGGAGAAAAACCCGAATTCTGAGGAAGAGGATTTAGAAGCGTTGGGAGATGGTTTTGAAGATAGCGAAGACTCTGATGAAGATGTGATGTTCGATGAAACGGAAGACATCGAATCCATGGCAGATGAATCTGACTCAGAATAATTATGGTAACGGAAAGAAGCCGCCTGCATGGCGGCTCTTTTCAGAAAATACAGAGCCGGCTCGGCTGATATTGCTGCAAATTGTATTCAGTAAGACAGTAAGATTGCGGAGGTACAGGTATTGAGAACGATACAGGCGGAAGAAATTACGAGAAATATTAAGGAAATGTGCATCGAGGCAAATCATTTTCTCTCTCCCGATATGTGCCAGGTGTTTGAAAAGGCAGTATCGGAGGAACGATCGCCTCTGGGCCGTCAGATTCTGGGGCAGCTGCAGGAGAATCTTCAGATCGCGGGCGAGGATATGATCCCTATCTGTCAGGACACGGGCATGGCGGTGGTGTTCATGAAGATCGGTCAGGATATACATATTGAGGGAAATTCTCTGCGAAAAGCGGTAGACGAAGGCGTCCGGCAGGGCTATACGGAAGGCTATCTCCGCAAATCTGTAGTCAGCGATCCTCTTGAGCGTGTGAATACAAAGGACAATACACCGGCAATTATCCACACAGAGATCGTGGACGGCGACCAGATTGAGATCACGGTCACACCCAAAGGCTTCGGCAGTGAGAATATGAGCCGGATATTTATGCTTAAGCCGGCGGACGGAATCGAGGGCGTAAAAGAAGCAATTCTGACGGCTGTCAGGGACGCGGGACCAAACGCCTGTCCGCCCATGGTGGTCGGCGTCGGTATCGGCGGAACGTTTGAAAAATGCGCGCTGATGGCGAAACATGCGCTGACACGAGATCTGAGCGAAGAATCCCCGGTTCCTTATATCAGGGAACTGGAAAAAGAGATGCTTGAGAAGATCAACGGCCTTGGCATCGGTCCGGGAGGTCTTGGCGGAACAGTTACAGCTCTTGCGGTAAACATTGAAACATATCCGACGCATATCGCGGGACTTCCGGTGGCGGTGAATATCTGTTGTCATGTAAACCGCCATGCGCGGCGGGTGATCTGACATAAAAATGTTGATCATGTGGAAAATGCAGGTGAATAGTAAGCCGAAGTGTGGAAAACAGCAAAAAGTGCATTTATGAAAATCAAACAGAATGGAGTATAACATGGATAAAAAAATATCGGTTCCGATCAGCCATGATGACGCGTCCGCCCTGCGGGCGGGAGATTATGTTCTTCTGACCGGAACAATTTATACCGCCAGAGACGCCGCTCACAAGAGGATGCAGGAAACTTTGGACGCCGGCGGAAAACTTCCGTTTGATATCAGAAACAACGTAATCTATTATATGGGTCCGTCGCCGGCCAGGGAAGGCCGTCCAATCGGATCTGCCGGACCGACCACGGCCAGCCGCATGGATAAATATACGCCCGCTCTTCTTGATATGGGCATGGGCGCTATGATCGGCAAGGGAAAGAGAAGTCCTGCCGTAAAAGAGGCAATTGTCCGCAACGGTTCGGTCTATTTTGCGGCGGTCGGCGGCGCCGGAGCGATCCTTTCCAAACGAATCCTCTCCAGTGAAGTTATTGCTTATGACGATCTGGGAACGGAAGCCATACGGCGGCTGGAAGTGAAAGATTTCCCGGTGATCGTGGTCATCGACAGCCAGGGGAATGATCTGTACGAGACCGCGGCAGAGGAATATAGGATAATTTGAAAAATGCTGCAGTGCCTGCCGCAACAGCCAGAGATTATTATTTTCAGATATAACGCGGTCAGAGGAGGGTGATTATGAATCGAATCATATTAATGGTGATCTTGGATATTCTGATGGTTCCGTATTGGTATATCGGACTTGTCCGCCGCAGTAAGTATAAAGAAAAGTATTCGCTGCAGCAGGGCTACGATTTCATCCGTTCCATAGTAAAAACCGTCAATCGCAGGGGCCGGATCAAATTAACTGTCACCGGCGTGGAGAAACTTCCGGAAAAAGACGGTTTTATCATGTTTCCGAACCATCAGGGAATGTTCGATGTTCTGGCGATCATTGAAGCGTGCCCCCGTCCTTTAAGCGTTGTTGCGAAAAAAGAAGTAAAGAACTGGATCCTGGTAAAGCAGGTGATGCAGATCGTAGACGGCCTGGCAATGGACCGTTCCGATATCCGTTCTTCCATGCAGATCATCAGTGAAATGAGCGAGCGGGCGAAGAACGGACAGAACTTTATCATTTTTCCGGAAGGGACCCGCAGCCGCGACGGAAACAATCTGCAGGAATTTAAAGCCGGAAGTTTTAAGAGTGCGGTGAACGCCGGCTGTCCAATTGTTCCTGTGGCTCTGATCGACAGCTTCAAACCCTTCGATCTTCCCTCTATCCGTCCGGTACAGGTGCAGGTACATATCCTGGATCCTATCTATCCGGAACAATATGTTGGGCTTAAAACCAGAGACATCGCACATCTTGTAGAACAGAAAATTCAAGAAGAGATTAAACGAAATCTGGGAAAAAATAACCGTAAAAATAACGAGAAAATGGGTTGACAATAAAGGATTTATTTTGTATAATTGTAAAGCGTCTGAAAAACAGAAATGTTTCTGAAGACCAATCTTATGGAAACTGGAACTACGGAGAAATACTCAAGAGGCCGAAGAGGCGCCCCTGCTAAGGGTGTAGGTCGGGTAACCGGCGCGAGGGTTCAAATCCCTCTTTCTCCGCTCTTTTTTCCAGGATCCGTATGATTGTTTTTTTGCCCCCAAAGGGCAGAAAAATTTTCAAAAAAGTTGTTGACAAAGCCAACCTGGTGTGATATCCTAGGGAAGTTGCGGCGGAAGTCAGCAGCACACGGACCTTGACAATTGAAGACTGAACAGTATGCAGAACCCTGAAGATTCTTTTAAGAGAATTTCAGAAATGTATGC
>CANPZZ010000213.1 GCA_947589125.1 uncultured Lachnospiraceae bacterium | reverse complement strand
GCGCTGGTGGGCTGTACGTAAAGATAATGCATAGGCTTCACGGTAGTCAGATACTGCTCCACCACGCCTTCGATGTCTCGGCCGCGTTCTTTCACGTCGCGGATCACGCGGCGCAGGATGCGCTCGTCGGCATCGGCTTCCACGAAAACCTTCACATCCAGAAGCCGCCGCAGACGTTCGTCCGCCAGCACCAGAATACCCTCCAGAAGGATCACAGGTTTCGGCTCCACGAGCACCGTTTCCTTCGACCGGGTGTGAAGCGAATAATCATAGACCGGACACCGGACCGCCTTCCCGGCCTTCAGATCCTGAAGCTGTTCAAGCAGCAGTTCCGTCTCAAAAGCGCGCGGATGGTCGTAATTCTGTTTCTTCCGTTCCTCAAAGGGAATGTCGTCCTGAGCCCGGTAGTAATTGTCGTGATACAGAACCGCCACGTCGTCCCCGAACGCTGCTTTCAGCCGGTTGGTAAAGGTTGACTTGCCCGAACCGGTTCCACCCGCAATGCCTATGATCACTGTCTTCATCCTCTGTTCCTCCGTGTCCTCTGCCTTGTGTCTCTGGGCGCCGTCTCCGCCTCTGCCGGAATTACAAGGGCATTCGTGTCAAAGGTTCTTTGCAGCTAACGCCTTACACATAGATCTCGCAGTCCGGCTCCACCCGCTTGCAGGCCTTTACCGCCTCCTGCACGATCTCGTCGAATCTGGCGTCGTCCGCCTCGATGATCAGCCGCTGAGTCATAAAGCTGATCGTCGCCTCTTTCACGCCCTCGATCTTATTCACAGCATCTTCCATCTTCGCCGCACAATTGGCGCAATCCACTTCCACTTTGAATTTCTTCTTCATAAGGCATATCCTCCTCGCATATGATATTCGCATTCCATGTTCGCTTCCGAGGGATAAATACAGACCTGACTGCTCCCGGAATCAACATATGAATAATTGTTCATATGACCATTATATACCTTATGCAGAAAAATGCAAGTATAATTTACATTTTATTTCAAACCTGCATAGATGCGGTCCGCCATATTGTAAAGCATATTGATGATCTTTTTCAAAATATTATAAAGTCATTGTCTCAGTATTTCAATACTTTTGAAATAAACAAAATCTTTTCGAAATAATCGTCAGAAAATACCATCTTGTCAATTGCTATTTACCAAAAAGTATGATAAAATGTCTGCGTTACAATAAGCTGTCGTGTTTCGTGCCAGATGCTTTTTCCTGTAAAAGCATTTTCCACGGAACATGATCCCCGAATGGCAGGAGGAACAAAGAGATGAAAGGGAAGGAAGGAGTTCTCGAAAAAGTATTTCACTTGAGCGACCGGCACACGGATGTCAAAACTGAGATCATGGCCGGCATCACCACATTCATGACCATGGCATATATCCTGGCCGTGAACCCCAGCATCCTGTCGGAAGCCGGCATGGACAGCGGGGCCGTATTTACCGCCACGGCGCTGGCCGCCATGGTCGCTACGCTTCTGATGGCCGCTCTGGCCAATTATCCGTTCGTGCTGGCGCCCGGCATGGGACTGAACGCCTATTTCACCTATACCGTCGTCATGGGCATGGGCTATACCTGGCAGATGGCCCTGGCCGCGGTCTTCGTGGAAGGCATCGTCTTCATCGTGCTGTCGCTGACCAACGTGCGCGAAGCTATTTTCAATTCGATCCCCATGAACTTAAAGCACGCGGTGTCTGTCGGCATCGGCCTGTTCATCGCCTTCATCGGTCTGCAGAACGCCAAAATCGTCGTCGACAGCTCCACGCTGGTGACCCTGTATTCCTTCAGCGGCTCCGTGAAAAACGGCACCTTCACGACGGAAGGCATCACCGTGCTTCTTGCAATCATCGGCATCCTGGCGACCGGCATTCTGGTCGTGAAAAATGTTAAAGGCAGCATCCTCTGGGGCATCCTCTCCACCTGGGTGCTGGGCATGATCTGCCAGCTGGTCGGACTTTACCGCCCCGACGCGGCGGCCGGATTTTACAGCATGTTCCCGGATTTCTCCGGCGGCTTCGGCATCCGCAGCATGATGCCCACCTTTATGCAAATGGATTTCTCACGGATTTTGTCCCTGGACTTCCTGGTCATCCTGTTCGCTTTCCTGTTCGTGGATATGTTCGACACGCTGGGGACGTTAATCGGCGTCGCCTCCAAGGCGGATATGCTGGATAAAGACGGGAAGCTTCCGAATATCCGCGGCGCGCTTCTGGCTGACGCCCTGGGCACCTCTGTCGGCGCCGTGTTCGGAACCTCTACCACCACAACCTTCGTGGAAAGCGCTTCCGGCGTCGCCGAAGGCGGACGCACCGGTCTGACCGCCGTGGTCGCGGCCCTCCTCTTTGGACTGTCCCTGTTCCTTTCGCCGATCTTTCTGGCGATCCCATCCTTTGCCACGGCTCCGGCCCTGGTAGTGGTCGGCTTCCTGATGATGACCTCGATCACAAAGATTGATTTCAATGATTACTCGGAGACCATCCCCTGCTACATCTGCATCATCGCAATGCCGTTCATGTACAGCATCTCCGAAGGCATCTCCCTGGGCGTAATCTCCTACGTGGTGATCAATCTGGTGTGCGGAAAGGCGAAGGAGAAGAAGATCAGTACGTTAATGTACGTGCTGGCGGTGTTCTTCGTGCTGAAATATATAGTGATCTGACCGGGCAAACGCGCTGTTGCAGCCGAACTGCGGCGAATGCCCTGAGACAAACACGCAAAAGCAGACCTGCTAAAAAATACCGGTACAGCCACTACAGACTGTACCGGTATTTTTAAATGCCTTTTCCTGCGGCTTATCGTCCCCTGTCCGCGGAACGATGAAAGAGAGAGGTACATCCTCATCCTCTATATTCTCCATAATCCCGATACTGGAAAGCGGAGTCGATTCATTGGCGATATTGTCAATGGGCGGCGTACTGTGCAGCGGCGCAGGATTCTCAGGAATAAAGATTCTCGGATTCTCCGGGCTGGGCTGCGTCGGATTCTCCGGGCTCGGCTGCGTCGGGT
>CANPZZ010000212.1 GCA_947589125.1 uncultured Lachnospiraceae bacterium | reverse complement strand
CGTCTCGATCGAGATATTCGTATCCACGAAGACCGGCTTTTCCCGCGTCCGCAGTTCTTCCAGGATCCCCAGTTCCAGAATCTCACACTCCTTACTGGTGCGCCGGATCCATGCCTCGTATTCATCCGGCGTCCTTCGGATAAAATCGTGCCAGTCCTCCAGATCTCTGGTGTAGGTCAGTCCGGGGAATTCTGCTTTGTCCAGTCCCGGCAGCAATCGGTTATGATAGTTTTCCTCGCAGGCGATCCCATTGTATTTTTCAGCCAGCAGTTTGACCATCGTCGACTTCCCGGCATAGGCGGTTCCATTGATAAAATAAACATTCTTAAACGCGCTCATTTCTTCCTCTCATCCCGAACCGCCCGGATTACCCCGCAGATGCAGCTTCCGAACAGCCCGATTCCCATAACAAGCGCAGAAACTATGATAATATCCGGCTCCATATCTCCGAAAACTTCGATCGTCAGAGGAATGAAAGCAAGAATTTCAATAACCACGAAAATGATCTGCGCTATATGGATTTTGCTCATTTTCAGTCTCCTTTACTTTTCAGAAAGGTATTGCAAATATTTCGGATATGTCATATAATATACTTAACAAGAGAGCCGAAAGCTAGAATACGCCTAGCCGCCGGCAAGATAAGTACTAAAAAAGTAGCGTCTATCCTACCAAGACAAGGGCGCTACTTTTTGCGTGTTGCATATATAACAAGAGTTACAACGGCGCAAAGCATAATCACAAACGCGAATAGATCCGCATATGTAACCATAGCACCAGCCCCCTTTCATAAAGTCCGGCGGCTGACGTAATCGCCCCTTCGGCTCCCTGGTAAAGCATATTATACTGTCAAGTGTATCATAAATGCATTATAGCAATTTTTAGGTATGAGTTCAATACAGATTCTCAGATCGACAATGAGACAATGAGAAAACCGTTATCCAGAACAAATTGACATCAAGGAAACATCTGAAGCGCTTAGAATCTGTTTGAAACGCAACAGTTTGAAACGCAACATCAGGCGAATCGACAGACTTTATGTATATGCCCCATATACCCAGCGCCTGCGCTGTGAAAAGACAGTCAGGGCATATCTGGAAGTGTTGAGGTTTCCGCCACCTTCACATACACCGTCTGCTGCTGTCCCCCCGCGCCGAAAAAGCTCCCTCTGTCAACCGAACAGTCAATAAAATCCCGGCCATGAGATAACTTGATATACCGGTCGTCCGCCATGCAGTCGTGGGTCGGATCATAGGCGGTCCATGCGCCGTCCTGCCACACTTCCGCCCATGCATGGGTCGCGCCCTCGCCGACGACCATTCCCGCCACGTACCGCGCCGGGAAACCGGCCAAACGGCACATTGCCGTAAAGATATGCGCAAAGTCCTGGCAGACGCCTCCTGAAAGCGCGAATGCTTCCGCCGCCGTGGTTCCCACATGGGTCTGTCCCTGGACATAGGAAAGCCTCTGATACAGCCGGTGCATCAGATATTCCAGAAATCCGCATTCAGAATCATAATCCCCGCGGACGGCATCAAGCCACTCTCTCATCGCCTGATCCGGCCTGGTCAGTTCCGATGGATACGCATAGACAATTCCGGGAACCTCGCCGGCCGGACTATCCGCAATTGAAAGCAGTTCAATTTCTGCAGTATCCGGAAATACTGGCTCCGATTCTGGTTCCAGATTCCCGGCAATGCCTGTACTAGGCGTTTCTATACTGGCTGGCCGCATTCTTCGTTTTCCAAAACTACAACGGATCGATTTCCTCGCCACACGCCCCATCGCGTCCATCCGAACGGAGAGCGAATCGTGAGGCTCCAGAACCTCCCCATAGCACATCCGATTGCCAAAGCCGTCGATCCTCTCATGAACCGCGCACGCGGGTTCCACCGAGATTTTAATCGTCTCCACCGTCTGCGCATCGTCTTTCATCGGCAGACACCGGAACTGAAAATAATGATCCGTTACCGGCGCGTCAAATGTAAGCCGCATTTCATACTGAACCTGCAAAACCTTCAAACTGTCCCACCTCAGATAACATTCTCAGAAGAAATTCCACACCGCCGCCACGGCCTCGTCCTTCCGTTCCTTTACACTTCCGGATCCAATGATCTCATCCAGCTTCCTGCGGCAATTCTCGTGGTACTTCAGATGTACCTTGTCCAGCCGGTTCACGAACTTGCTGTACCCCCGCTCGATATCCCGCTCCGGATAGCCCAGCCGGATATACAGATCCAGCCGTTCCAGATACTTCCCGCACTTCATGATATTGCGGGCTTCCTCGTCGTCGACCCGGTCGTCCACGCAGCCCCAGAAGGCGTGGAGATCGTCGATCACCTGCTGAAGATCATAATGGGGCGCCGCCGAGCCGGAAGCCGCCTGCAGATGATCCAGCGCCAGCTGGATGTAAGCCAGCGTATAGCTGCTGATCTCGTCGCGGATCACGATGGCATTGTCATAGGCCCGTTCCAGATTGCTGTAAACCGAATTCGGGTCATAGTTGTCAAACAGATACCGCTTGCTGAAGGTTCCGCTGTCCCCGTAGATGTCCGGGATTGCTACCATTTTACAGTAATCCTGATAGGCGTTTAAGTCCATGTCGATCATCTGGTCATAGAAATCAAAGAACGTCACCAGCGTCGTAAACACCCGCTCCGTGTACCGGCCGATCCAGTACAGATGGTCAGCCCTCTCTAATGAGATAATACCCATGTGTCCTTGAAACCTCCTCCCTGCGAAGAATTCACCACAAAGGAATCCGGATTCCGC
>CANPZZ010000211.1 GCA_947589125.1 uncultured Lachnospiraceae bacterium | reverse complement strand
CCCTGGCTGAAAGCGGCATTGCCGGCAGAGTGCTGGCCTGCATCGGCAATACAACCCGCCTTTCCATCCTGCTGGAAATTCTTCGCGGACCCAAAACGGTATCCGCGCTCGTGGAAAAGTGCGGTTTCAGTTCCACCGGCCAGGTTTATCATCATATGAAGCCTCTGCTGGCCGCCGACCTCATTACGGAGAACGAACGTCAGAAGGGCACTTATGTGATCCAGTCCAACAGAGTGCAGGGTATTATCATGCTGCTGGCAGGCATCAGCGACATGGTGGATGAAACCTATACACAGGGGAATTGGGACGAGGAGATTGACTCTGATATGTAAAATGGAGAAAAATGATAAAAAGGCCCGGGAGGAGTTCGCTCATCCCGGGCCCGGTCATTTCAATTCAACTTTTGGGACAACCTCATACTCTCTTTCATTCTCGTTCATTCACGTTCTTCCAGCATCCATTGTAAGACATTCTTTTTTCTTATTCCCTCATAATTTACATCGTCAAATATCCGATCCAGCGTAAGAAGGTATTTCGGATAATTGTCATTGATCTGCCGCAGCGGAGCAAGCTCACGCATGAGAACCCCTTCATCCAGCGTGGACTGCGTCACTTGAAAATAGATCGGATCTCCATCTTCAATGGCTACAAAATCGACTTCTCCGGTTGAACCGATCTGCCCCACATACACTTCACGGTATCTTCGTTTCAATTCGAGATAAACAAGATTTTCCAGTATATGGCCTGCGTCTGTGTCCCTGCCGCGTACAAGCATATTTCTCATAGCGATATCGCAGACATTTTCCTATGTTTCAATAACTATTATACTCAAAATATCAATAAAAATGGAATATATTCCATCTTTTATTGATATTAATTATAATTATGGAATCTATTCCACTATATTGTTTCAGTCTCCGACAACCTTTACTCCTGTCAGCCTGCCGACACCGCCATGAACTGTATTCCGCCAGTTTGATGAAAAATGAAAAGTGAATACCAAGCCATGCAGAAATATTTGAAAAGTTGAATTTTATAGGCACTTTCTATATTGAAAAGTTGTCAAAACTTGGGTATAATATATTTGAAAAGTTTTCACGAGGTGATCCGCCATGCTGAAACGAAAAATTGCAGACCTGATTGAGCAGCATTTCCGTTCCGGCTCTGACCGCATTTTACTGATCGACGGCGCGCGTCAGGTCGGAAAGACGTATATTATCCGCTATGTGGGGAAGAAACTGTTTCCCAATTTCATTGATATCAATATGCTGGAGGATTCCGTTGGCAGCAGGCTGTTTGAAAGCGCCGCGACGGTAGAGGATTTCTATCTCCGTGTCAGCATGATCGATGGCAATAAGATGGGGAAAGCTGAAGACACATTGATTTTCATCGATGAGATTCAGGCCTACCCTCATCTTCTTACGCTGTTGAAATTTCTCCGCGACGACCATCGTTTTACCTATATCGCCAGCGGCTCTCTGCTTGGCGTAACGCTTTCAGAGACGACCTCCATTCCTATGGGCAGCATCCGTAAGATCCGTATGTTCCCGCTGGACTTTGAAGAATTTCTTTACGCCAACGGTATGAACGAGTTTGCCGTCCATGCGCTGCAGAAAAAATACGAGGCGCAGGAATCGCTGGATGAGGCAATGCACGGAAAGATGATGGGCCTTTTTAAGCGTTACCTTTTGGTCGGCGGTCTGCCGGCCGCGGTCAACGCCTATCTGGAAACAATGAATATTCAGGTTGTGCGCGAAATTCAGCGCGAGATCCATGATTATTATGCCGCGGATGCTTCCAAGTATGACGCAGACCGCAAACTGAAGATCCGCCGGATCTACGATCAAATCCCCTCCAACCTGGAGAACAAAAAGAAACGCGTGGTCGCACAACGTATAGAAGGAAAGAAAGGCAGCACATTTGCCAACTATGAAGACGAGTTTGAATACCTGATCAGTTCTGGCATCGCATTAAATGTGCAAGCCATCTCCACACCGGTTTTCCCATTGATCGAATCCTCCGGCAAGAATCTGCTGAAACTGTATCTGAACGACGCAGGCATTCTCACGTCACTTCTGTACGGCAGCAATATACGGGCGATCCTGGACGATGAGGAAAGCATCAATTTAGGCTCTGTATACGAAAGTGTAGTCGCAAGCGAGCTTATCGCGCATGGCTACAAGCTCTATTATTACGATAACCGCAGCAAAGGAGAGGTCGATTTCCTGATCGATCATTACGAGAGCCTTTCCGCCGTTCCCATCGAGGTGAAATCCGGCAAGGATTACACGGTCCACAGCGCGCTGAATACGTTCGTGAAGAACGACGATTATCATGTCAAAAAAGCTTTTGTCCTGTCCAATGCACGTGAGATTAAAACAAATGGAAAGATCACATATCTGCCGATTTACGATGTGATGTTCTTTGGCGCGGAGGAGGCTTCCACCCTTACACCTCCTTATTCTTCACGATCCTGACCGACACCCCGATCGAGATCCCATACGCCGCCGCGCAACACAGCAGTACCGCGCCGGCCAGCATCCCCGGCCGCCCAAGCACCGCCGTCAGTACCGGACTGTTCGGATCGACGCGGGGAAGCAGAATCAGCGTGAGAAGATACCCCGTCACTGGGATAAACTGAAACATTTTCCCGCCCACAGCTCCGAACTTATAATACCCCGGCAGCTGAAACACCACATAAAAGGTGTACACAAAGAATCCCAGCACGGCGCTCACAGCGATCTCCCAGACATGCACGGTCTCGCCCAGCACTTTCAGCACAGCCGTATGGGTGACCAGCGAGATACCGAGGGCCAGAAGTCCTGTCGCGCAGATCAAAAGGTATTTGCCAAAGACCAGGTGCCTTCTGGCGACCGGCAGGACGCCGTACAGCCGCTCCATGCCGTTCTTTTCCGAAATGGCAAAGGTGTAGGATGCGGTGATCCCGAGCATGCACATTTCAAATGAGATCCCCGCCGAAAGCGAGCGGACGACGCCCGTGTAAATAACCGGCATCAGAATGACAAAGCAAAGATTCTTCCAATACGGCCGCAGCAGAGCAAAATCAAGCCGCGCGGCTTTCAGTGTCTCGTTCATCGTATTCTTCCTTTCTCTCTATATGGTTCCTGCAGAGTCCACAAATATCTTAGAATCCGCTCCCGCAGGATGATTCTGCCAACTGATTCATTCCAAATTGTCATCCGAGGTTTTCGAAGTAAACACTACGATCTCATCGATCGTGGCCGGTTCCACAGTCCAGCCATCCACCGGCAGCGGCTCTTTGAGCTCACTAGCATAAGCCGGGAAGCGCACTGTCTCACTGTCTCTATTTCCCTGGACACTGCGATTTTCAGCCGTTTTGCCGCCCGTATGCCTCATCCTCTCCAGCTCCTCCGTCCGTACCAATGCCTCAAACCCTGTCGGATGCGTCCGAAGCCCAATCAGCCGCGCCTTTATCTCCTCTGTCAGATCCTCCGGCCCGCCCTTCACGATCCGGAAACTGTCCACGAATTCATCTTTCCCGCCGGTGAAGAACAGGCTGCCACGGTTAATATAAGTGATATAATCCGCCACCCGCTCCAGATCGCCGGTGATATGGGTCGAGAACAGGACGCTGTGCTCCCCGTCCTCGATGTACCCGGACAGAATGGCCAGAAGCTCGTCGCGGGATACCGGATCCAGACCGCTGGTCGGTTCGTCCAGGATCAGGAGCTTCGCTCCATAGGAGAACGCGCAGGCCAGCATCAGCTTCATCTGCATCCCTCTGGAAAGCTCCTTCACCTTCTTCGCCGGATCGATACGGAACCGCTCCAGCAGCTGGTGGAACCGATCCGTATCCCAGTTCTCATAGAAGCCCGATACCGCCGTTTCCGTCTGCGCTGCGGTCCACGCCTCGCAGAAATAATTGGAATCGAAGACGACCGCCAGTTCCGCCTTCGCCGCCTTCTCCTCGGCAATATTGTCCCACCCCAGAATCTTGACTTCCCCGCCGTCGCGCTTAAGCATATTTAAGATCAGCTTGATCGTCGTCGTCTTCCCGGAGCCGTTGGGCCCGATAAGTCCCATGATATAGCCCTTCGGCAGCGTGAAGCTGATATCCTTAAGCTGAAAGCCCGGAAATGATCTCGACAGTTCCTTTACCTCCAACACATTATCCATTCTCATTCTCCTCCCATAAAATGTCCAGAAGCCGGTGCAGTTCCTGTGCCGAAAGCTCCGCCATCCGCGCCGCCCGGACCGCCTCGGAAAGCCCCGCCTCCGCCTTGCAGATCAGCTGCTCCCGGATCAGCTCGGAGCCGCGCCCCATCACGAAGCACCCGCGTCCCTGGATATTCCGGACGAACCCCTCCTGCTCCAGTTCCGTATAGGCCCGCGTCACGGTCAGAACGCTGATCTTCAGATCCCTGGCCAACGTCCGAAGCGACGGAAGCGGCTCATCCTCCTGAAGCTCTCCCGACAGGATCGCCGACTTCACCTGCTGCTTGATCTGCTCGTAGATCGGCACGCCGGATACATTGGAAATGATCAGTTTCACATTTGTACCTCCGCTGTTTTAACTGTTATTCTGATATGTATAACAGTATAGCACTTATGATAACGTATGTCAATCTATTTCACAAAAGAAAAAAGAGCTGCCTGATCTTCCTTCAGAAGCTCCGAAATGCGAGACAGCAAAGCGAATCGCAGGAAAGCCGAACAGGAAAATCAGGCAGCCCTATCCATAATTAAAATTAATTCCAATCACTCCCGGCACGCGTCAAACGCCGGTCTCATGTAATTACACGCCTCCCGCGACAGCCCGTTGGCCGCGGCCGCCTTCTCCCACTGCCCGCCGACGATCCGGCATATCTTCTCGGCTATCACCTCCGCGTCTTTTTTGCTGACTCCGTAATGCGGGGCGGCGCTGACCGCGGCCGGAATCGATATCTCATTGCTGGTTTCGTCCACCATAAGGGACAGCGTATCTCCATACGGCACCGGATTGATATCATAAAACGGAGCAAGCCGCCAGCCCTCTTTCGTCAGCAGAAAACCATGGTTCCGCAAATGATCGTCGGTATTGGATATCGCCATGTTGAACACGATCCGTTTCCACAGCTCAGCCAGATCCTCTTTCGGCCGTGCGCCGTAGGATTTCAAAAAGGACGCGATGTCCAGATAACCTGCTCCATCGGAGGCCGACGTTCCATCCGTCTTCCCCA
>CANPZZ010000210.1 GCA_947589125.1 uncultured Lachnospiraceae bacterium | reverse complement strand
CTATCCCGGCGCCGAAGAGGACACGATCCGCGGCCTGAACCTGACTGTTCATCCCGGCGAGAAGCTGGCGGTCGTCGGCTTAAACGGCGCCGGCAAATCCACGCTGATCCGGCTCCTCTGCGGCCTGTTCGATCCCACAGAGGGACGCGTGCTTCTAAACGGCGCGGATATTAAGGAGTTTAACCGCCGGGAGTATTACGGGCTGTTCAGCGCGGTATTTCAGGAATTCTCGATCCTGGATGTGACGGTCGCCGAAAATATCGCCCAGACCAGCACGCAGATCGATTATGAGAAAGTCAGAGACTGTGTGGAGAAAGCGGGACTTGCAAAGACCATTGCCGAACTGCCGGACGGTCTGGATACGCATGTGGGCCGGGAGGTCTATCTGGACGGCGTATTGTTCTCCGGCGGGCAGACCCAGCGCCTGATGCTGGCGCGGGCGCTCTATAAGGATGCGCCCATCCTTATGCTGGACGAGCCGACCGCCGCGCTGGATCCCATCGCGGAGAATGACATTTATCTGAAATACAACAGTATGACGGCGGGAAAGACCTCGGTGTTTATTTCCCACCGGCTGGCGTCCACCCGGTTCTGCGACCGGATCATCTTTATCGCGGACGGCCGCGTCGCGGAGGAAGGCACCCACGAAAGCCTCTTAGCCATGGGCGGTGCCTACGCGAAGCTTTTTGAGGTTCAGAGCCGCTATTATCAGGAAGGAAAGGAGTTTTGAAAATGGAAGAGAAGAATACGATAAGTCACGCGCTTGCCGTGCATCTGCGCGCGGGTAAGCTCCTTGCCGGGATAAGCCCCAGATTCTTCACGGTTATGACGCTTTACGCGGTAGTCGACGCGCTGGCGCCCTACGCTGCGGTATTCTTTTCCGCGCAGATCTTAAAAGAGCTGGCGCTTCTGCGCCGGGCGGACGCACTGTGGCGGTGGGTCACAGCCTGCGTGGCGTGTACCGGAGCTTTCGCGGTGCTGAAATCGTTTTTGTATCAGCGGGAGGAAACCTTGTTCGACGATCTGTACGGCCGCAAGGAAATCCTTTTTGCTAAGAAAATGTTCTCCATGGATTACGCGGATATGGATAAGCAGGAGACCCACGATCTCAGGGAACAGATCCGGGAGAGTGAAAACTGGTCATCCTGGGGAATGATGCGCGTTCCGCAGGTATACGAGTACGGCTTAAAGAGCATAACCGGGATCGCGGGCGGGATTGCTCTGACCGTCAGCCTGTTTACCTCTCCGGTTCCGGCGTCTGCAGGATGGCTCACCGTCCTAAACAGCCCGGTATTTATTTTCCTGCTGGCTGCTTTGATGGTGATCGTAAGCCTGCTGGCCGGCGTCTGCAATGTCAAGTCCATCTCCTATTGGGGCAGCGCGTCGGAGGAAGCTACTTTCGGCAACCGGCTGTTTGGCTTTTTCGGATTTATCGGTCTGAAGAAAGAACGCGGAACGGATATCCGGATCTATAATCAGCAGAATCTTGTCAGCGCTTACTGGGGCAAAAACAGGTCCTTCGGCGGGGACGGCGTCATGGCGAAGCTGGCAATGGGGCCGATGGGAATCTACAGCGGTCTGGGAACCTGCATCAGCGTACTGATTACCGGCTCGATCTATGTATTTACATGCCTGAAAGCCTGGGCGGGCGCCTTCGATGTGGGCAGCATCACTCAGTATGTGGGCGCCGCGACGGCGATGACGGAGAGCATTTTCAACCTGACCGCACTGCTGGGCATTCTTAAGACCAACGCCGGATATCTGGACACGACATTTCAGTTTCTGGATATTCCCAACGCCATGTATCAGGGAAGCCTGACCACGGAGAAACGGTCCGACCGGCAGTACGATGTGGAGTTTCGGAATGTGTCTTTCAAGTATCCGGGTTCCGAACTCTGGGCGCTTAAGGATGTGAGCATCCGCTTCCGGGTCGGCCGTCGCCTGGCGATCGTGGGAGAGAACGGCAGCGGCAAGACCACATTTATCAAGCTCCTGTGCCGGCTGTACGACCCGCAGGAGGGTCAGATCCTTCTGAACGGGATCGATATCCGCAAATATAACTATCGCGATTACATGAATATATTTTCTGTCGTGTTCCAGGACTTTCAGCTGCTTTCCCAGCCGCTTGGCAGCAACGTAGCCGGCAGCGCGTCCTACGACGAGTCGAAGGTCCGAAGGGCGCTTACGGACGCGGGCTTCGGCGACCGGCTGGCGGCGATGCCGGACGGGCTGAATACCCAGCTTTATAAGGACTTTACGGAGAATGGCGTGGAAATATCCGGCGGAGAGGCGCAGAAGATCGCCATCGCCCGGGCGCTTTACAAGGACGCCCCGTTCATCATCCTGGACGAGCCGACCGCGGCGCTGGATCCGATCGCGGAGGCGGAGATTTACGGCAAATTCGACGAGATCGCCGGGGATAAGACCGCGATCTATATCTCGCACCGGCTGTCGTCCTGCAAGTTCTGCGATGAGATCGCGGTGTTTGACGAGGGGCGGATCGTACAGAGAGGGACGCATGAGGAGCTAGTCGCGGATAAGGCCGGGAAGTATCATGAGCTTTGGAACGCGCAGGCGCAGTATTATACGGAGTAATGCGGCTGAAATGTCACAGATATTCTGTTCGAATAAAAATGCAAGGAGAGTGTTATCGGCGCTCTTACTGGACGGAAATATCAGAGGGGAGTCTGGATTCTATGCCTGGCTCCCCTTTGATATTTCTAGTGCGAAGAATGTGCAAGTGACATTCCCCGTATCGTGATGGAAAAATATTTCAATCGGTTGAAGGAATTACTGCCGCGCATGTCTGGTGTTAAACAACTGCATAAGGCTGTCCTGAAGAACCTGTGAACAATTCACCCCCCATTTGTCTGCCAGAGTTGCCATCCATGCCGGGAGTGATACATTTTTACGGACTGCTTTGGTATCCGTAGCTGCGCGGTAGGCAAGTGTATCAATACGAATGAGGGAACAAGCAGTGCCTTTTGGAATATTAAGATCCTGCTGCGGTGTCGGCGCTGGAATATCATTTCCTTCATCCTCAGCTACCACGAGCCAGCCGCTGGCAGCATCGGTAATCATTTCAATGGCATCTTCAATGCTGTTTCCGGTGGTAATACATCCGGGAAGGTCGGGTACCCGGCAATAGTATTTGCTGCCGTCTTGATTCGGTTCAAAAGTAGCAGTATAAATATATTTCATAAATGCCTCCTTTGCGGCTGAAGAGGATTTTCAAGCTCTGCCGCCTTGTTTTATCTCTTTACGTATATAGCGAAGATCATCTTCGTCAAAGTGTCCACGCTTCAATGGAATGGAATACTTAGTTTCCGGATTATAATAAATATCATGGTTTCCGCCGCTTCGCTTTAATAGATAACCATTATTATTTAAATCTCTTATCGCAATGTTTCTCGGATTCATATTTTTCTCCCCTAGAATATAATACACAAAATTACACAATATGTCAAGCGGTGAATACATAAAATCTAAGTGTAGTCGATACGGAAACGATTAAGACTCTTGTAAGGACAACACGTATCGGTTATAATCATAAGGCAGTTCACGAAATATCACAGGATCACAGGACAACTCGCAGATGAGAAAGGAGAATGTGCAGATGAGGGATTACTGCAGGCGGAACAAGGAGGCGTGGGAGTTCGACGCATACGCATTCTGGGTAAGGACCGCCGGTACGCCAGCAGAGCGGGCGCGTAAAGACATGGCGGATCCGCTCCGGATGCTCAAATGGCACGCATACGGTCAGCGAGATCATTAATTCAATTCTGCGGAATGGTTTCTGTCTGGAACGGTTCGACGAGCATCCGTCCTGGGAGAATGAGAAGCTGCCGGGGGAGTTTACGGCGGTGGCGGTAAAGAAGACGGTATAGATTAATCTTTCATAGATTTCTTTTTAAAATAAAAGAGTCATAGTTGCCCTTTCATCAATGTGATATACTGAATATGCGGCAATAAGAGAAGCTGACTATCACATTTGTAAAGGGGAGAAGTATCATGACTGATAGTACAGAAATGTTCCATGGAGGTGTAAATTTTCCGGCAGGGGCAGATATTCCTCAGCGTTCGGATATTCTCACAGAGTTAAACGCATTTGATATTCGAACCTTCGAAACCGTACAGCTTATCGATTCCACGCATGATAGCTCAGACATCCGTCTGAATTATATCATTGACCGTAAATGGGTACTCAGATTCTGCAACGCGCCGGGAATGACAGAAAAGCGAATGAACGATCTGCACAGACTGATTGAGCGTTACCATGCTCTGGGTATCCAATGTCCGCAGTTCCATGCTGATTCCGGAGGCAGATTTCTACATCCATGGAAACAGATGCTCTGTTATCTGTCCGAATATATTGACCGGCCGCTTGCGGGAGATAAAAAGCTGGCGGATGGGGAACGGCTGGTTCATGAGGTTCAGGAAAGCGTGGCAGGATTTGCGGCAGAATACAGCGGCGTAGACTTGTCGGAAACGATGGGCATGTACAGTCTGTTTGATCTCAGCCCATTTGATATTCCAAACGGGATCGATGAAAAAGAAAACAACTTCAATCAGCTGATCGTTTTGCTGCGGTCAGAAAAGGAAGACTGTCTCGCTGAAAGGCTCATTGAAAGGCATGCGCAGGTTCGGAAGAATCTGAAAGCGGTATACAGAAACTTACCGCGGTGTGTATTTCAGGGAGATGAAAACTTCTCGAATGTTCTGATCGATGAAAATGAACGTTTTATTGGTTTTATTGATTTCAATCTTGCGGGTACGGAAGTGATCATCAACCAGCTTGTAAATCTGGCGGGATTTGACTACGACGAAAAGCATGCGGAGCCGGAAGGCGCTCAGACCCGTCTTACATTTGCGGTCAACGGTTTCAAAAAAGACATGAAGCAAATGCTTCGAATCTACCATGCCACGGAGAGTGAAATACAGGCGATGCGTTGGTACGCTTGGATCGTCATGACGGCGAAATGGCCTGCATTGTGCTATTTCCGCGAATGCATGAAAGGTGCGCTGAGAAATGAAATCCTTGAAATGCTTTCATTGATTGCCGCAATTCCGGAAGAGCAGTTGTTTGTTTGATCCGCATTTGCGGAAACTCCTTGACAAACCCGCCCGCTGCGCATATAATCGTTAATGATAAGAAAACGCGCTGACGGGAACAGTAGCGGAGAGCGAACGGCCAGAGAGGGACGCATACGGTGGAAGCGTCCTGCGGGAGATTTCCGTGAAGACCATCCCTGAGCGGCCCTTAATCGGGTCCGGTGAATCCGTTATCTTCGCAAATGAAGTGGTCTGAGCGGC
>CANPZZ010000209.1 GCA_947589125.1 uncultured Lachnospiraceae bacterium | reverse complement strand
TATAAGGACGGGGATACGCGGGATCTGCTTTCGTTTGCCAATATGCTTATATGTGAGAATCTTGATCTGCCGAAGGATCAGCAGGACCGGGTTTTTCCCAGTCAATTGGAAGAAATGGTGACGGCGTTCTATTCTCCGAATATGGAAGCGCGAAAAGTCTACTTAGATAAAATGGGGGACTTTCTCGACAACTTCGATCCTGACCAGGCGAACCTTGACGATCCGAAGGATATGTTCCGTATGACAACGTTTCTGCGTCTGGCACAGACACTGAATGTAAAATCGAAGCAGTATCCGGAATGGTTCCACGAAAGATATCCGACTCCTATGGACAGGGAACGCTATTTTATGAAAACAAGACGCACAGTAGCGGCGGGCGCAGTCTGGGAAAAGAGAGGAGTAGAACTGACAGGCAGAAGCCCGAATCTCGGCCGTTTCCGCAGTATGGAAAGTGACGCGATCGAACCGCTGAAGGATATCTCCCGCCAGCTCATGAATCCGGAAAGATACCGGACGCTGGCCCTTAAGCTTCCCGCCAGCGCCAAAAACTTCATGGACGCCTCGACCCTGCAGCTGAATCAATACTTAGACACCTTTGATCCCTCCGGTGAGTTCGTAGAATCATTATCCCTGATCTGCTCAACTTCGGATGAATCCTATAACATATTGGGAGGGAGCAGGGAAGATATATTTTATGTGGACGGGATGTCTCTGAAGGATTACGCAAACCAGCTGGCGGGCGGCGGCCAGTCCCGGATCGACTACAATAAAGTGCTGCTGCACGCTATGGTAACCGGCGGGCACCATATCGACTTGGTCCGGCTTGTGCCGGACGCGGAAGGCAAATGGGATCTTCTGACGACTCCGATCCGACTGGATCTGAGCGCGTGCGAAGCGCGAAGAGAGGACGGCATGACCAATACAGCGAAAGCAAATGAAACGTTCCGGAACGATCCGGACCGGCAGCGGCGCATCGCGGCGATCCGGGCCGGTCTGAAGGAGAAAATAGCAAGCGCCACGGCGGCCGAGAACCAGCTCAGACAGCAGAAAGCGCTTCCGCCGGTTAAGCTGAACGAATCTCTCGGAATCCAGCAGAACCTGCAGGAACGGTCGATGGACGAACTCCGAGCCGAGTGGCGCAGGATGGATGCGGAACGCATAAGGCAGAACCAGGCGCTCCAGGATAGGACGCAGAATCAGCAGCGGCAGGTGACTCAGAATGGAAACACTCTAGCCCCGGCCCAGGGCGGAAACACGACAACTCCGGCCGGGCCGCAGCCGACAAGAATCGCCACGAATTTCGGCGCAATTGTCGGGGCGGAAAACGAGGCCGCGGGAAACAGGCCAGGAACCGGAACGCACACGCATCAGGGCGGCCAGCAGCCGCGGCAGCCGTCCCAGAGGAGTATGTAACCGCATAATCACACTATCAGATAATACGAGCAGGGCGTCACTGGCGCCCTGCTCGCATGAAAATAAGTGCCGGAAATTCCCTGCAGTGTAAGGGACTTCCGGCACTTTCTTCTGCCTGTCAAACATACCTTTGTATTTTAGTCATTTCAGGAAAAGTCCCGGATATCCTTTGCCAGCCTGAACGGAATGATATCCCCTTGGGCCGTCTTCCGATAAGCCGTTTCCTGATGCATATAATCAACGATATCCTTCGCCTTAAACGCAGCGAATTTCATAATCACTTCATCCAATATTGCTTTTTCTTCTTCCGCAATAACCGTATAGTCGATCCCTTTTCCGGGATATATGTGCAGTATCGAATCATAATAGCCGTCTGCTTCTTCTCTTACATCAATTCTCTCCAGATTCATAAGCTTATAATGACTGATCGGCAGCGCTCCCATCGTCTCATGCCTGTATACAAGACCGGTCATGGCAACTCCCCTTCTCTTATATGACAATGCGTCTGCGTACCATAACATCTTCATAAGCTTTACTTTGAACAGATTGGCGATTCTTTCCGCAAAGTACGAAATAATGGCCTCAATCTTATCAAGATTCAGAACCGTATAACCATTCGAGTCCGATGGTTCCTCATATTGGGCATACTCACCTTCGATTGCCTGACGAACCAGAAACTCCATTCCGTAATCGTTTAGCTTCTCCACGATACGCGCCTTAATCTCAAGGCGTTTGGAATTGGAGAATTTACCGGCATTTCTCTTCAGGAATTCCAGAGCTTTCAGCGGATTATCCTTTATCAGGCGAAGCATCACATCGTATGCCTCATCCTGGATCGCCCTGCTTTCATAACGGGAAATCGTGGCCTCCCCCCATCCCAGAAGCCTTGCCAGATCCACCTGCGACAACCCGTAACTTTCCCTGATCGCCACTATTTCATCAGAGGTCAGCAGTCCATGTGCTGCGCGGTAGGCATTGCGGGCATTCAGCAGATTCTCATTCGTCATGGCCGCCGTCTCAAATTCGTTTTCTTCCTCGTCAGCATTAACACAATAATAAAAATGCTCCTCATACAGCACGGGCTCGCCTTTTATCTCGA
>CANPZZ010000208.1 GCA_947589125.1 uncultured Lachnospiraceae bacterium | reverse complement strand
CGACAGTCACGAACGATCGACTGGCTACGGTCAGATAAGACCGGAAGACGCGGCATTTCCCATGACATCGGGCGTCCAGTTCTGTGCGCCTGGTTGTGTTATACGTGGGTTTTAATGATCTTCCGGCCATTTTCTGGCATTATTTTCCAATGTTTTCATAACTGAATAAGGAGGCTTTCCGGCATGGAAAATGAGATGGAACGGACAGAAGAAATGACTTCTGTCAGACCGGACTATGCGTCAGAGATCGTCGGGATCATCCGAAGCAACGCCTCCCCCAAGGTCATGAGCGAGAAGCTGGAGGACTATCACGAGAATGATATCGCGGAGAGTCTTGACCAGCTTACCGGGGCGGAGCGGAAGAAATTATACCGTATCATGGATGTGGAGATCCTGGCCGGTATCCTGGAGTATGCCCAGGAGGATATGGCAGGGCAGTATCTGACGGAGATGGATGTGAAGAAAGCGGCCACGGTGGTGGAGCACATGGAGTCGGACGCGGCTCTGGCGACGCTGCATACGATCGAGAAGGAGAAGCGGGCGCTGATCATCGATTGTATGGACGAGGAATCCAAGCGGGATCTGGTGCTTCTGTCGTCCTTCGACGAGGACGAGATCGGCAGCCGCATGACGACGAACCACATCGTGATCCGGGAGAATCTGACGGTGAAGCAGGCGATGGGCGAGCTGATCGCCCAGGCGCCGGAGAACGACAACATTTCCACCCTGTTCGTGGTGGATGAAAATGGCGAATATTACGGGGCGGTGGATCTGAAGGAACTGATCATCGCCCGCCCGGGGACGGCGTTTGAGGATCTGATCATGACGTCGTACCCCTATGTGTACGGTCACGAGGATATCGACGACTGTATCGAGAAGCTGAAGGACTATTCCGAGGACCTGATCCCGGTTCTTGACAATAATAACCACCTTTTGGGCGTGATCACGTCCCAGAGCGTGATCCAGGTGGTAGACGACGAGATGGGCGAGGACTACGCCAAGCTGGCCGGTCTGACCGCGGAGGAAGATCTGAAGGAGCCGCTTAAAGAGAGCATGAAGAAGCGGCTGCCCTGGCTTTTCATCCTGCTGGCGCTGGGCATGATGGTGTCCACGGTGGTTGGACTGTTCGAGCAGGTGGTCTCAAAGCTTACGATCATCATGGCGTTCCAGTCGCTGATCCTTGGCATGGCCGGCAACGTGGGCACTCAGTCGCTGGCGGTGACGATTCGGGTACTGACCGACGATTCGGTGACCGGGCGGCAGAAGCTGGGACTGATCTTCAAGGAGATGCGGGTCGGATTCTCCAACGGCCTGCTTCTGGGACTGGCGTCCTTCGTGATACTGGGCCTGTATGTGATGGTGGTGAAAGGCCGGCAGGGCATGATGGCGTTTGCGATCTCCGGCTGCATCGGGATCTCGCTGGTGGTGGCGATGGTATTTTCAAGCGCTGTAGGAACCATGATCCCGCTGTTCTTTAAGAAAATAAAGATCGATCCGGCCGTGGCGTCAGGACCGCTGATCACGACGGTCAACGATCTGGTGGCCGTGGTGACGTATTACGGGCTCAGCTGGATACTGCTTCTGCAGGTGATGCATCTGGCGTAAGGCAGTTGCCTGCGGGGCAGGCAGACAGGAAAGATGAAAACAGAGACGGCAAAAGAAAATGTCAGCAGCCCGCAGAGACGGCAAAAGAAAATCGGAGAGGCAAAGACGAAGGAAGATGCCGGCTGTCGGTGGAGATGATGGAGAAAGGAGGCGTCAGGCGTGGAAGAGAAAGATTATATGAAGACAGAAAATGTGCTTGAGAATCCTGATACGAGTGTAGTCTCGGGCAGCAGAACGGAATCTGCAGAACTGTCAGTTTCGGACTCAGCGTCAGAGTCGGTAGTTCCGGATTCAGCGTCAGAGCCGATGAATCCGGATTTTGCGCCGGAATCAGTGCCTCAGGCCTCTGGGGCAGTGCCGGCAGCCGGACTGGGCGCTGAGGCTCCTGGTGCGGAACCTGAGGAGACCGCCGCCCGCCCGGATTACGCCTCCGAGATTACAGCGATCATTCGCAGCAGCATTTCCCCGAAGGCCATGAGCCTGAAGCTGGAGGACTATCACGCCAGCGACATTGCTGACGTGCTTGTTCACCTGACGGACGCGGAGCGGAAGAAGCTGTACCGCGTTCTGGATACGGATTTCCTGGCGGAGATCCTGGAACATGCCGAGCGGGAGGACGCGGGGACGTACCTTACGGAGATGGATGTGCGCAAGGCCGCCGTCTTGGCAGGGCACATGGAATCAGGCGCGGCCCTGGAGATCCTGCGCGAGATCGAGAAGTCCAGAAGATCGCTGATCATCAGCTGCATGGACGAGGAGACGCGCCGGGACCTGACGCTTCTGTCGTCCTTCGATGAGGACGAGATCGGCAGCCGCATGACGACGAACCATATCGTCCTGCGGGAGAACCTGACGGTGAAGCAGGCCATGCGGGAGCTGACCAGGCAGGCGCCGGACAACGACAACATTTCCACCCTGTT
>CANPZZ010000207.1 GCA_947589125.1 uncultured Lachnospiraceae bacterium | reverse complement strand
CGGTCCAGACGCAGGGACAGCGTCTCCACGCCCTGCAGCAGCAGGAAGGCGTTGAACGGGGAAATCGTCGCGCCGGTGTCCCGCAGAAGGATCGCGCGGATATAGGTCACGAAGGCCGCCGGCCCCGCCGCGTCCACGAAGGACACGCCGTGGTAGCTGGGATTGGGCTCCGCGATGGGCGCGTATCTGCCGCTGGCTTTCCAGTCAAATTTGCCGGAATCCACGATGATGCCGCCCAGGGTGGTGCCGTGGCCACCGATAAACTTGGTGGCGGAATGGACCACGATGTCCGCGCCGTGCTCGATGGGCCGGATCAGATACGGAGTGCCGAAGGTATTGTCGATCACCAGCGGCAGGCCGTGCTTATGGGCGATGGCCGCGATAGCGTCGATGTCCGGAATGTCGCTGTTGGGATTGCCCAGGGTCTCCAGATAAATAGCCTTGGTATTCTCCCGGATCGCGCCTTCCACCTCCGCCAGGTCGTGGGCGTCCACAAAGGTCGTCGTAACGCCGTACTGGCTCAGCGTATGGGCAAGCAGGTTATAGCTGCCGCCGTAAATGGTCTTCTGGGAAACGATATGGTCGCCCTTCTGGGCCAGCGCCATGATCGTATAGGTGATGGCCGCCGCGCCGGAAGCCAGAGCCAGCGCCGCCACGCCGCCCTCCAGGGCTGCCAGCCGCTTCTCCAGCACGTCCTGGGTGGAGTTGGTCAGACGGCCGTAGATATTGCCGGCGTCGGCCAGGCCGAAACGGGCCGCCGCGTGGGCCGAATTATGGAATACGTAGGATGTGGTCTGGTAGATCGGTACGGCGCGGGAATCCGTCGCCGGGTCGGCCTGCTCCTGTCCTACGTGAAGCTGCAGTGTTTCAAAATGATAGTTACTCATTTGCGGATCCTCTTTTCTTTCTATGTTTTCTTTACGATGCACTCTCTTTCTGTGACTTCACATCTTCGTGTTCTCAGGTTTACGCGCTTCTCGTGATTCCATGTTTCTTGTTTCGTATAATGTCAGCTTAGAATCGCGGGAGCGCAAAGCGCGAAGCAATCCGTGCATCACAGGGACAGAATACCTTTCGAAGCAGCGTCTTTGCATTTTTAAACGAACGCTATGCTTAAAAAGCGTTGTCTAATTCCGCATTACTCGAACAGCGGCGTCGACAGATACCGGTCGCCCGTATCCGGCAGAAGCACCACGATGGTCTTGCCTTCGTTCTCCGGCCGCTTCGCCAGCTCGATCGCCGCCCAGGCCGCCGCTCCGGAGGAAATACCCACCAGCACGCCTTCCTTACGCCCGATCAGCCGTCCCACAGCGAAAGCGTCTTCATTGGCCACCGGAATGATCTCGTCGTAGATCCCGGTATTCAGCACTTCCGGCACAAACCCAGCGCCGATGCCCTGGATCTTATGCGGTCCGCTGACGCCCTTGGAGAGAACCGGAGACGCAGCCGGTTCCACGGCTACTACCTTCACTTCCGGCTTCTGCGCCTTCAGATACTCGCCTACGCCGGTGATCGTTCCGCCGGTGCCGACGCCTGCCACGAAAATGTCCACCTGGCCGTCCGTGTCGTTCCAGACCTCCGGCCCTGTGGTCTCCCGGTGGATCTTCGGATTGGCCGGATTCACAAACTGTCCCGCGATGAAACTGTTCGGAATCTCCTTCGCCAGTTCATCCGCCTTCGCGATGGCCCCGGGCATGCCCTTGGCGCCTTCGCTTAAGACCAGCTCCGCGCCGTAGGCCTTCATTAACTGCCTGCGCTCCACGCTCATGGTCTCCGGCATGACGATGATGATGCGGTATCCCCTGGCCGCCGCTACGGCGGCCAGGCCGATCCCCGTATTGCCGGACGTGGGCTCTATAATAACGGAGCCGGGCTTTAAGACGCCCCTCTCCTCCGCGTCGTCGATCATGGCCATGGCCACTCTGTCCTTGACGGAACCTGCCGGATTAAAATACTCCAGCTTCGCCAGTACACGGGCCTTTAAGCCTTCCTCCTTCTCGATGTGCGTAAGCTCCAGAAGCGGTGTGCCGCCGATCAGCTGATCGGCCGATGTGTAGATACGACTCATATGATTACCTCCTGTAAATGATCGGTTTAAGTAATTACCTACTTAACTGATATGTTTATGGGGATTATACGCTCGCCGCTTTGCTTTGTCAATAGGATTTCGGAAAATATTTCCGATTTGTCTATTGATTACCCATTTACCATGTACTATAATAGGTTTATAGGTAATATTGCACGAACGACACAGCAGACAGAACTGTTAATACAGGAAGCATGTCACTGGCATGCTTTCTGCATACTGACGTAAACCAAATCGCCGCGCCACAGACGCAGTCGCCGGCGTATGGAAAAGAAAGTACAGTACGGCACAAAAGCGCCGAACCCCATCACTAAGCAGAAAATCCAGAGGCAACGATAAGGAGAAAGAGACAAATGCTGATATCAACAAAAGGCCGCTACGCGCTGCGGGTAATGATCGATCTGGCAGAGAATCAGAAAGACAGCTACGTGCCGCTCAAAGA
>CANPZZ010000206.1 GCA_947589125.1 uncultured Lachnospiraceae bacterium | reverse complement strand
TGGCGAACGTGATCGAGCGGCTGCAGAAGCCGACTTTGGTACTTGCGCACAATAAAACGCTGGCGGCGCAGCTTTACGGCGAGTTCAAGGAATATTTCCCTGAGAACGCGGTTGAGTATTTTGTGTCCTACTACGACTACTACCAGCCGGAGGCCTACGTCCCGTCCACCGACACCTATATCGAGAAGGATTCTGACATTAACGACGAGATCGATAAGCTGCGCCATTCGGCGACGGCGGCGCTGTCGGAGCGGAGCGACGTGATCATCGTGGCGTCGGTGTCGTGCATTTACGGTCTGGGCAGCCCCATCGACTATCAGGAGATGGTGATCTCCCTGCGGCCAGGGATGGAGAAGGACCGGGACGACGTGATCCATAAGCTGATCGATATCCAGTATGAGCGGAACGACATGGATTTCCACCGGGGGACGTTTAGGGTGCGGGGCGACGTGCTGGAAGTGTTCCCGGCTTATTCGGACAGCTCGGCCTACCGGATCGAGTTCTTCGGCGACGAGGTGGACCGGATCATGGAGATCGACACGCTGACCGGGGAGGCGAAACTGCAGCTGAACCACATTGCTATTTTCCCGGCGTCCCATTATGTGGTGCCGAAGGACAAGATGATGATCGCCACGGAGAATATCCTGGCGGAGCTTAAGGAGCGGGTGGCGTATTTTAAGAGCGAGGATAAGCTTCTGGAGGCGCAGCGGATTGCGGAGAGGACGAATTTCGATGTGGAAATGATGCGGGAGACCGGTTTCTGTTCCGGCATTGAGAACTATTCCCGCCATCTGGTGGGGACCGCGCCGGGGGAGCCGCCGTATACGCTTCTGGACTATTTTCCGGACGAGTTTCTGATGATCGTGGACGAGTCCCATATGACGCTGCCGCAGGTGCGGGGGATGTACAATGGCGACCGGTCCCGGAAGCAGACGCTGGTGGACTACGGTTTCCGCCTGCCGTCGGCGCTTGACAACCGGCCGCTGAATTTCGGGGAATTCGAGGGCAAGATCGACCAGATGATGTTCGTGTCGGCGACGCCGGGGGATTACGAGGCGGAGCATGAGATGCTGCGGACCGAACAGATCATCCGGCCTACGGGGCTTCTGGACCCGGAGGTGAGCGTGCGGCCGGTGGCCGGGCAGATTGACGATCTTGTGGCGGAGTGCAATAAAGAGATCGAAAAGGGCAATAAAGTTCTGGTGACGACGCTGACCAAGCGGATGGCGGAGGATCTGACCGATTATATGCGGGACGTGGGGGTGCGTGTGAAGTACCTTCATTCCGATATCGACACGCTGGAGCGGGCCGAGATCATCCGGGACATGCGGTTAAATGTATTCGACGTGCTGGTCGGTATTAACCTGCTGCGGGAGGGTTTGGATATCCCGGAGATATCGCTGGTGGCGATCCTGGACGCGGATAAAGAGGGCTTCCTGCGGTCGGAGACTTCTCTGGTGCAGACGATCGGACGCGCGGCGAGAAATGTGGACGGCCATGTGATCATGTACGCGGATGTAATCACCGATTCCATGCGCAAGGCTATTGATGAGACCAATCGGAGGCGGAAGATCCAGCAGGAGTATAACGAAGCCCACGGTATTACGCCGGTGAGCATCCGCAAGGCGGTCCGGGACCTGATCGCGATCTCGAAGGCGGCGGACGAGGACCTGAAGGCGAAGGAGAATGAGAAGGATCTGGAGTCCATGGACGCGGCGGAACTGAACAAGCTGATGAAGGAACTGCAGAAGAAGATGCACAAGGCCGCGGCAGAATTGAATTTCGAGGAAGCAGCCGTGCTGCGCGACCGGATGCTGGAAGTGAAGAAGACGCTTCTGGATATGGAATAGAAGAGGTTACGGAACAGAGGGGTTATGTGGATGAAAATGCGATGGATGTGGTTTGGCTGTGCGTTGATCGCGGGTATGCTGGCGGTTGGCTGCGGAACTGGCGGGCAGAAGATGGCAGGCGAATCGGTGACAGCAGATGAGGCGATAACGGAGAGAGACGGCGGTGCGGCGGGGCAACTGGGGGAGATGCAGTCAGAAGAAGGGCAATTGGAACTGCCGCAGTCTGAAGAGCTCCAGTCGAAGGAGAATCCGTCAGAAGAGCCGCCGTCCCGGGAGGCGCAGTCAGACGCGGCTGCTCCGGAGACGCAGCTTCTCCCGGTGTCTCCATTTTTCACCATCGATGACGCGGATCTGGAGGATAAAATATCAGATCGTCTGTCAGGCATGACTCTGGAAGAAAAGGCGGCGCAGCTATTCGTTATAACGCTGGATGTGCTTGTGGGCAGCGAGGAGCCGCTTACCGCGGTGGATGAAGAATTTAAAGTTGCATTTGATACGGTTCCGGCTGGCGGATTTATTTACATGGGCGGTAACCTGACGGATCAGGATCAGACCATGGCAATGCTGGCCGCGGTACAGGAATACAGCGAAGAACGGCTTCAGCTTCCGGCGTTTGCCTGCGTGGATGAAGAAGGCGGGACGGTCACCCGCATCAGCGGCACCGGGAAGTTCCGGGTGCCCACGATCGGGGATATGTCCCGGATTGGGA
>CANPZZ010000205.1 GCA_947589125.1 uncultured Lachnospiraceae bacterium | reverse complement strand
ACAAAAGGCCGCTACGCGCTGCGGGTAATGATCGATCTGGCAGAGAATCAGAAAGACAGCTACGTGCCGCTCAAAGAAACAGCCGAGCGGCAGGAAATATCCGAGAAATATCTGGAAGGGATCCTAAAGATATTAGTGCAGCAGAACATACTGACCGGCGTCCGCGGCAAAGGCGGCGGGTACCGGCTGACAAGAACGCCGGAGAACTATACGGTCGGAGAGATCCTGCGGCTGACGGAAGGCTCCCTGGCACCGGTAGCCTGCCTGGAGTCAGGCGCAAAGCCCTGTCCGCGGATGGCGCAGTGCCGGACGCTTCCGATGTGGGAAGGGCTGGACAAGCTTATCTCGCAGTATCTTGACGGAATTACGATCGCGGACCTGATGCGCAGGGAGACTGCTGGGTTTGATTATATCATATGACGGTCAGACGCTGCATTTTGCGATCAGTTTCTTATAAATGTGTTCCACAAACCACGGCTCTGTCGACGCGCGCAGCGCCTCGTCGAACGTCCACCATTTCACCGCCTTATTCTCCTCCGCGTTCACGACCAGAGCCTCTGTCTCGTCGGCTTCGGCCAGATACGTGACGTTCAGATGCAGGTGGCTGGGCACATATTTTCCCCGCTTCACATGGCCGTCCACCGTCAGGATCTCGAGACTGAAAATGCCGCCGCCGACCAGCGAAGCGTTCCTCACGCCTGTCTCTTCCGCAAGCTCCCGCAGGGCCACCGCCCGAAGGTCTCCGTCGCCGTCCGCGTGGCCGCCGATCCAGGCCCAGGAATCGTAGATTTTGTGATAGACCATCAGCGTTTTCGTACGCGCCTTATTCACCGTCCAGAGCGACGCGGTGAAATGGCCGATCTGGTTGATCCGGTCCAGATAATCCGGGCACTTCCGAATATAATCAAGCATCAGCGCTTTGTCGCAGGCCTCCTGCTCGTTGAATGGTTCGTAGTTTTCGATATCCCGATATAAACTCATCACGTCTCCTTTTCGCAGGCTCTTCGCTGTTCTGCTATTCCAGATTCCCTTATCGTTTCGCAGATTCTCCACTTCGTTGCTATCCTCACACCCCTCAGTCGCGCCGCTCATCTTCATTCTCATAACACTCGCAGAACCTGGCCGCGAAAGCCGGTTCCATCCCATGAACGTACAGATGTGAAATGTCCCCGATGGCGTTCGCTCGGAAAAGCGCGATGCCCGGCCGCCGCTCTTCGGAGATCACCGTCGTCACCGACGTAGGCGCCGCGCAGATCCCGTGCCACAAAATCATCGGCGAAACGCCAAGCAGATGGGACAGCAGCACGCACTCCACGCCGAAATGGCAGAACAGCACGATCGTATCGTTATTCGGCCGGACCGCGCGGTAGATCCGTCCGTCCCGCTCATATCCGTGGCGTGCCAGCAGACGGTCGAAATTCTCCACGACCCAGTCATACTCCTGCTTCACACCCGCGTCCTCGAACACATCCCGTTTAAACCATTGGGATTCCTCATAAAAGCGCTCATCCGTAGTCCAATCCTGGGGCAGCCAGTCCCAGGCCACCGGACAGAGTCCCGGCCCTTTCCAGTCCGGCCGGGCCACCGGCGGGCCGAATTCCTTAAGCCACGGACATTCTTCCGCGGTCCGATTCATTTTCTTAAGCGTCAGCGACGCCGTGTCCTTCGCCCGGCCCAGGGGCGATACATAGAAGGCCGCCACATTTAACTTCGACAGCCGTTCCGACAGATATTCCGCCTCCGTCCAGCCCCGCTCTGTCAGGGAGTCTATGGAGTAATCCGGGTCGCCGTGACGCACGATCAGTAATTTCATATACAATTCCTCTTTCTGTTATCCGAATACGCCTATATAAATATAATACAGGATCCGGAAAAAATAAACTATAAAATGAAAAAGCTCAGTCACCCCTCGCGCCCGTTCCTGCCAAACCCCAGCACCGTCGTCAGCGCCTTCCTCTGCCCTTCCGTCGGCGGTTTCAGTTTCCCGTTCCGCAGAAGCGCCGTGACACAATGGATCAGAAACCACCCGTCCGAGAAGATGAACTGCATCTCATAGGCTCCGAGCTTCTTTAGATGCGCCGGAACCATGTCCAGCCAGGCTTTGACGTAAGGCGCTTTCAGCGCCTCAAACTCCGCCTGGTGCTTTCTCTTAATCCGGTCCCCGATCTCGATCAGCCGCGCCTGAACGTCCCTGTTTTCCAGTACCACGATCTGCCACGCCGCCTTAAACAAGCCGTCATAGTCGCCGCAGGTCTTCACATAACCCTGCTCCGCCAGCCACGCGTATTCATCCCGGGAGAGACGCTCCGTCCTCTCCCTCTCGTACAGGGCGATCACGCGCAGCGCGTCCTCGCCGACATGCATCATACGGCCTTCCTCGTTCCGGTCGGACCACTCGCTGTCTACCTGCCACAGCATCCGTCCGTCGGGACCGCTCCCATTCCACAAAGGGCCGCACCATCCGTTCAGATACACATAATCCTCCGGCAGCTTCAGATCGTCGGGAAGCACCGTCGCAAGGACGGTATTCCGGCCGCCGTCCGCCCGGATCGTCATTACCTCCTCAAAGGAGACCGATTTATCCATCAGTTCCTCCCCGG
>CANPZZ010000204.1 GCA_947589125.1 uncultured Lachnospiraceae bacterium | reverse complement strand
GTCAATGTCTGGGCCACCTTCTGCGGGCCGTGCAAGGCGGAAATGCCGGATCTGGCGGAGCTGCATGAGGAATACCGGGATCGGGGCTTTCAGGTGGTCGGTATCTGCGGGGACATCGTGGACGCGTCTGACGGACAGCTGCTGCAGAAGGAATATGAGGAGGCGCTGGAGATTGCCAGAGATACGCACGCGGACGCCTATCTGAACCTGAATCCGGCCGGAGATCTGCAGAACGGTTTCATCCATGACCATGTGCCGGCCTATCCTACGTCCGTATTCGTAGACAGCGAGGGGAATCAGGTGGGCGATATGGTCGTTGGCTCCCTGGATAAGAACGCCTGGAAGGAGGAGATCGACAAGCGGCTTGATATGATAGCCCGCGGGGAACGGTAGGAAAGAGGCAGAATATCTGTTGTTTGAAGCGGTCTGTTTGCAGACTCCTGCGGGAGCGGATCTATTTGTTCGCGATCTCCTGCAGGAGTATTTTTTTGACCTGCGTATATTTCTTCTCCGGAACAGGGAGCTGCGTCCCATCGGATAAAGTCACGAAGAACCGGCGGATCTGGCGCACATGGGCCGGGTTGAGCAGGTAGCCGGCGTGTACGCGCAGAAAAAGTCCGGGGTATTTTTTCTCAAATCCCGGCAGTGTTTCGTTGATGGTGAGCGTGTCGTCTGTCATGTGAATCCGCAGTTTTGCGGCGCGCTTGACGGTCTCGATGTATAAAATGTGGTCCGCGGCGATGCGGTGGACGCTTAAATCGGACGCCTTGACGGTCACGAAGCGGTCCGGTTCCGCGGGAGGCTACACCGCCACGTTTACATCTTCATAGTGAACGGGGTAGATGGTGTCCCGGCTGTCGTATTTCCACAGATTGCTGATGTGCAGCATGACGATCTGTGGCCGGTATTCCCATCCGGAAGCGGTCTTCACCCGCTTTTCCCGCCATGTATAGTGCAGCAGCTGGTCGTGCGGAACGATATTGCCGCTGGGGTAATGGGTAAAGACGTCGTAATGCAGGATGATCTCCTTTACATGGGTGTGGGGTGAGACGCACAGGGCTGTAATATTGCCCATGGTGAAGGTCAGGGTATGCTTCTCTCTGCTCCAGGTCTGTATCAGGGTTTTCCTGCCCTGGATCTGCTGCCGTTCGGCGGGGCCGAGCCACAGGACGTCGTCGCTGATATACTCAAAGAACGGCTCCAGGTTGTTCTTGTAGTATTCCGTTATGATGAAAATGGAACGGCGGATCAGATCGTCTGTTTTCATGAAATTCCTCCGGGCCGGGATATTCACGGCCGTTTTTTATATAGCCAGGCAGAAAGGGCGCCAGTGGCACGTTTTCTGTATTTCCATGCAGGCAAGGTGCCAGTGACGCCTTGCCTGCATTTTTATGCACGGAGAGCGCCAGTGACGTTCTTTTTGCATTATATGGTATAATAGAAGTAAAGACAAGCGATTTTCGCCAACCTTTTTCCATCCCCGGCGTCTATAGGAGTGAAAGCTTTCAAATGGCTGCAAGGAGGTATGAACAGGTGCTCAGACAGGAAGCGGAGCGGATCATCACAGAATATTTAAACCCGATCTTCGGCTTTGCCTTAAAGCGCTGCGGCAATGTCCACGACGCCGAGGATCTGTCGCAGGAGATCGTGACCCGGGCGTTTCGGGCGCTTCTTCTTCGGGACGACATCGAGGACGCGCGCAAATTTATCTGGACCATCGCCCATAACACGCTGAACAGCTACTACCGGGAGACGTCCCGGGGGATTGTGGGCGTTCCGCTGGAGGAAGCGGCTGAGGCGTTTCCCGATCCGGGCGCGGGGCCGGCCGAGGCGCTGGAAGCGGAGGAGGAGAGAAAAACCATCCGGCGGCTGCAGGGAGAGATTGCGTATCTGTCCAGGCTGCAGCGGCGGATTGTGATCGCGTATTATTTCGAAAACCGAAAGCAGGCGGACATCGCCCGCGAACTGGGGATTCCTCTCGGCACGGTCAAGTGGCATCTGTTCGAAGCAAAAAGGGAATTGAAAAGAGGGATGGATAAAATGAGACAACCAAGCGATCTGAAATTCAATCCGATCCATTTTGATTCGGTCGGAATGAACGGAAAAAGCGGTACGAAATCTTTGGACGAGTTCTTCCGCTCCGCGCTGTCGCAGAATATCTGCTACTGCGTCCGGAAGACGGCGAAGACCGTAGGCGAGATCGCCGACGATCTGGGCGTTTCCCCGGTCTATGTGGAGACCGAGGTTGAATTTCTGGAGAAATATGGTTTCCTGCTGGAGAAGAACGGACGCTATATCGTGAATTTCCTGATCAGCGAGCCTACGGCGGAGCTTCTGGCCATGCAGGACCGGATGTATAAGAAGGCGGCGGAACTGTTCGCCAACGAACTGTATGACGAATTGACCGGCAGCGGAATCCTGGACGACCCGGGGATTCTCTGTCATCAGACGGACGGGCCGGTTACGCCGGCGGATAACGCCCGGGCGGATACGAATTTCCTTCTGTGGACGCTGATCCCGTTCATCGCGTCCTGGGCCGGGGAGGAACTGATGGATAAATCGGTCTCCTTTGAGGAGGTAATGACGATCCGGGCGGACGGCGGCCGGAATACC
>CANPZZ010000203.1 GCA_947589125.1 uncultured Lachnospiraceae bacterium | reverse complement strand
TCATTTGACGCATGACGTGCGGATAGCTTCACCAGCTGCATGATCCCTGTCGAAACCAGTACAACCCCTTACTGGCGCATTACATATAATACTCTGCAATGCTCTGTTATAATAACACATTTCTTATCCTGTGTCAAATCTCATCTTCTTACAAAATAGTTACAAATCACCGACATAATCTGAGCCGCGCGGCCTTCTTCCAGAGCTACCGCAGATTCTGCTTAAACTCCCGCTGCACCTCGCGCTTCTGGTCTTTCTTCGCGATGTCCTCCCGCTTGTCGTAGAGCTTCTTGCCGCGGGCAAGGCCCACCTCCACTTTCGCCAGGCTCCCCTTAAAATAGACCTGCAGGGGCACCAGCGTATAGCCCTTCTGGGCGATCTTGCTCTCCAGCTTACGGATCTCCAGGCGGTGCATCAGGAGCTTACGTACCCGCAGCGGGTCCCGGTTGAAAATGTTGCCCTTCTCGTAGGGGTTTACATGCATTCCATAGATGAATACTTCGCCGCGCTCAATACGAACGTATGCCTCCTTGATGCTGCATTTGCCCATACGGATGGACTTGACCTCTGTGCCGAACAGTTCGATGCCGGCCTCATATTTGTCCTCGATAAAATAATCGTGGTACGCTTTCTTATTATTTGCGATCAGTTTGAAGGAATCCTTCGACATAATCTGTATCCTCCCCCTCCTATACTATCACACAGCTTTCCATGCGGCATATCCTCCGCCGGCCGCTGACCCGTTATCCGCATCCGTCCGTCACGATCGCGAAATCGATCGTCCGCATCAGCTTATCCGTGCCGGTCACCTGCACCGTCACCTTCTGTCCCAGCTTATAGCGGCGGTTCGTCAGTTCTCCCACCATCTCCATCTTCGCCTCATCGAAGATAAAATAGTCGCCTTCCAGGTCGCTGACCCGCACCATGCCTTCCACCGTGTTCGGCAGTTCCACATAGATGCCCCAGCTGGTGACGCCGGAAATGACGCCGTCATAGATCTCGCCGATATGTCTGGACATGTATTCACATTTTTTGAGTTTCTCCGTCTCCCGCTCCGCTTCGTCGGCCCGCCGCTCCAGAGCGGACGCCTGTATCGCCACCTCCGGCAGCAGCTTCGCGTAATGGGCCGTGCGCCGTTCGGTCAAACCGCCATGCAGGTTCTCCTTGATGATCCGGTGGATCTGCAGATCCGGATAACGCCGGATCGGTGATGTGAAATGCGTATAATACCGGGCAGCCAGTCCGAAATGGCCGGTGCATTCGGTGGTATACTTCGCCTGCTTCATGGACCGCAGCGTCATGCGGGAAAGCAGCGCCTCTTCCGGCGTTCCCTCGATCTTCGCCAGAAGCTTCTGCACCTCCTTCGGATGAACTTCGCCGTTCGGAACCCGGAGGACATAGCCGAAATTATTGATAAACGCGGCCAGCTTTTTCATTTTCTCCGGATCCGGCTCTTCGTGGGTCCGATAGAGAAACGGGATCTCCTGCCAGAAATAATCCTCCGCCACGGTCTCATTGGCCATCAGCATGAAATCCTCGATGATCTTCGTGGCCGCGTTGCGTTCGTACGGTTTGATCTCTATGGGGCGGCCACGGCCGTCCAGCGTGATCTTGCTCTCCGGAAAATCGAAATCAATGGAGCCGCGCTGGCCCCGTTTCTCCCTGAGAAGGTCCGCCAGTTCCTTCATCAAGTCAAACATTTCCACAAAGCCATTATATTGCGCCATCACGGTCTCATCCCGATCGGAAATGATCGCGTTAACGGCCGTGTAAGTCATGCGGCGGTCCACACGGATCACAGTCTCCGCGATCTGATGGCCGACGACGGAGCCGGAACCATCGATCTCCATAATGCAGCTTAAGGCCAGACGGTCTTCGCCCTCATTCAGGGAGCAGATTCCGTTGGATAATTTGTGCGGCAGCATCGGGATCACCCGGTCAACCAGATAGACGCTGGTTCCGCGGCGCTTCGCCTCCTGATCGAGAGGAGAATCCTCCGTCACATAATGGCTCACATCGGCGATGTGGACGCCCAGCGTGTAGTGATCGTCGCTTTCTTTTGAAATGGTGACGGCGTCGTCCAGATCCTTGGCGTCCTCGCCGTCGATAGTGACGGTTTTTAGATGGCGCAGATCGAGGCGATGTCGGAAGGCAGGCGGCAATTCATTCGTCAGGGCATCTGTCGCCGGTTCTGTCACTTTGATTTCTGTATAACCGCGATTATAAAGGCTTCGCTCAAGATCATTCGTCGTATAAACATCGGCGCATGCTTCCGAATCGTTCTTCTCCTGAGCACCTGCCGACGGTTTCGTCCAGATTGAATCGGCGATCCCCGCCGTCTGTGCCATCACGTCCGCCGGGAATTCTTCCGGCAGATCATAAGCCCGCACAATCGACAGAATATCCACGCCCGGATCATTCACATGCCCCAGGATCTCCGTGATCTCTCCTTCCGGATTCTGCTTTCCATTTCCGTAATCCGTGATCCGCGCCGCCACCTTATGGCCTGTAACCGCCCCCATATCTTTCCCCGAAGGAATAAACACATCCTGCGGCAGCTTCTGATTGTCCGGAATCACAAAACCGTAATTCTTAATCTTCCGGTAAAGGCCGATCACCGCCGTATTGGCACGCTCAAGGATCCGTGTGACCGCGCCTTCCGCCCTGCGGCCGTCGGATGCTTCCTTCACGGTCACTTCCAC
>CANPZZ010000202.1 GCA_947589125.1 uncultured Lachnospiraceae bacterium | reverse complement strand
GTGACGATCCACGCCGCGGCCGATTTCACCGTGAAAATGACGCTGGGAGAGCTGGAGAAGGAACTGGACCGCCGTTTCTTCCGGGCAGGCCGCTCCGTGCTGGTGAATCTGACGCAGATCAGCCGCGTTACCAAAAGCGAGATCCGGCTCGGCGATGGAACGGCGATTCCGCTGCCCAGAGGGGCATATAACGGCGTGAACCGGGCAATTATTGAGATGGAGTGAGATTTTGCACCGTTGCAACTCTTGTTATATATGCGACACGAACAAAGCGTCACTGGCGCTTTGTTCGCATACTAACGTAACGCAAAAAGTAGCGCCCTTGTCTTGGTAGGATAGACGCTACTTTTGTAACACCTATTTTGCCGGCGGCTAGGCGTACTCTAGCTTTCGGCTCTCTTGTCAAACACATTATATAACATTTCCAGAATGTTTTCAACATGTTTTTCGGAGATTTACGATGCAGGATACGATTTCAAATACTATTTTTTACTTTTATCATGTGATGCCGGAGGAGATACGGCATCTGGGCGGCGGGTTTTACGGGCAGGTGTTTCTTGTTACGTTTCCCGAAAACCGGCAGGTTGTCGCAAAACTGTATCGGTTTGCAGGGCTTGCCGCGAAGGAAGCCGGGCAGTTAAGCGTATTGGCGGCTCACAGTCTGCTGCGGATTCCCAGGGTCTTTGGCGTAGTGGAAGCCGGGCAGTCCCATAGCGCATATGATGTGCTTTTGATGGAGTATCTGGAAGGAGTCGGCGCCGGCGATCAGGACGTATCCGCCATTCCGAATGGGGCGCGGCTGCGCATCTGCGAACAGATTGTAGATAATCTGATCAGTCTGCATGAGACGGTACATACGGAAGGGTTTGGACTGCTGGATGCGGAAACCTTCTGCCCGAGTTGGAAGGACTATTACTATCCGATTGCGCGATCCATTGTAAAAAAGGCATATGCGCTTCATGAAAAGGGACAACTAACGGAAAATGTCCTGGATATTTTTGAAAGATCGATCCGTTGCTTTGATGAGATATTTGCCTGTCCTGTTAAAAAGGCCAGCCTGATCCATGGCGATTACAATACGTGGAATATTCTGCTTACTTCGGATAAAAGCGGCGCCTTCGCGGTGATAGATCCTTATGGCTGCTGCTGGGCTGACAGTGAGTACGATCTGTACCAGTTGGATAATGCCAATGGAAAAGCCTGGGGACTGCTGAAACGCTATGCCGAGAAATGCCAGCTTTCTCCTGATTTCCCTGTGAAGCGGGCGTTTTACGAATTATATACAGAAATCAGCCATTATTACGATTCCGGCGTACCCGTAATTCCAGAATTGGTGCAGCGGCAGGCCAAAGCATTGGAACGGGCGCTTTCTTTATGAAGATTGCGGTCGGGAGATACCGGACAATATGGACGAAAGAGGTGACAGCAAATGGGACTGTTTGCGAAACAGATCGACAAGCGGATCGCCGCTTACCAGCGGGAGCTGATCGAGACACACTATCGTGAGGTGGACAATATGTACCGCCAGATCCGCGGCTGGCGGCACGATTACCGCAACCATATCCAGACGATGAAGGCCTACGCCGCGGCGAAGGACTGGGATGCGATCGTCCGGTATCTGGATCTGCTGGATGAGGATCTGACGACAGTCGATACGGTCGTTAAGACGGGTAATCCGATGACGGACGCGATCCTGAATTCCAAGATCTCCCTGGCCCGCTCGAAGAATATCCAGGTGGTCGCCGACGCATTTGTCCCGCTGAAACTGAAATCGTCAGAGATCGATCTCTGCTGTATCATCGGCAATCTGTTCGACAATGCCATCGAGGCCAGCATGCAGCTGCCGGAAGAAAAGCGGATCATCCGCGTATATATGGATATGCGCAATACGCAGCTTTATATTTCCTTCACCAATTTCACCGGCGGTAAGAAGCTTAAGAAAGAGGGCGGCCTGTTCCGCAGCTCCAAAGGCGAGGGCCATGGCTTCGGCCTCGTCCGGATCGACGCGATCGTGGAGCGCCTGGACGGCTACATCAGCCGCAACAGCGAGGACGGGGCTTTCACGACTGAGATTCTGTTACCACAGAAGTAAAGCGCATTTCATCCCCCGAAAATGACGATTCGTCCCCGGAATGATCCGGGGACGATGTTTTATGGTATCCTGCGTTCAGGAGGCGAGAGAAAATGAAAGAGAAATCAAAACCCAAATACACCGTCCCGCAAAACGTCTGGTGGATGGTGAAGATAGCCTGGAAAACGCGGAAGCGGGTCCTTGTGTTCTGTTTGCTGACGGCGGCGCTGGAGATCCTTTACAATCTGTCACAGCTGTATATCGCACCGGAAATTCTGCGGCGCGTGGAAGAACACGCGGGGATGGAGGCTCTCCTGGGAACGATCCTGTTCTTTACCGCGGCTCTGTTTGTGACGCTGGGCCTTAAGGATTACATTGTGCAGAATACGATGTTTCCGCGGGTGGACGTGCGTTCCGTGATCATCGGCATGATCGGCTATAAATGCAATACCACGTCCTTTCCCAACACGCTGGACGCGGATTTTATCAAGCTTCGTGATAAAGCGCATACGGCGTGCGACAACAACCGGGAAGCGACGGAACTGATCTGGCAGACGATCACGCTGCTTTTGCAGAACGCAGGCGGGCTTGTGATCTATCTGACGATCCTTTCCCATCTGGATCTGACGCTGATGGCGGCGGTCGT
>CANPZZ010000201.1 GCA_947589125.1 uncultured Lachnospiraceae bacterium | reverse complement strand
CGCAATTCTTTGACAAGTGCCATCACATCCTCATCCGAGGTGAGTCCCGCGCGTTCTGCCTCTCCTGTCATTTCGCTTTGCAGTAGCTGCATGGCATAAATAGCAGAATTCACAATACGAACGGATTTTCCCTCAACGATAAAAGAAATGCGGTCACCGCTTGTCACGCCAAGAACTGCCCGAACATCTTTCGGGATTGTGACCTGTCCTTTTGCCATGACTTTTGCATTATCAACAAAGGCATTCGCTGACATCTTCGCACCTCCATGTATATAGCATGATAGAAAAGTAGGGATTTCCCTACTCATTATTATATGCAATATAGTTTGAAAAATCAACTGTAATGTAATGGATGTGTGGAAAGGGGCCTGATCCTCAGTTTCTTTATCTCACACAGCCAAAACGGCCAGGGATTCATCATAACGCTTCTTTTCTTCGATTTGCTTTGTCGGCTTCTGCCCTTGCATTTTCCATACGATTCATTTACAATACGAGGAGAGCGTCACTGGCGCTCTCCTCGCATGGAAATACAATCAGGGCGTCATTGGCGCTTTTCTCGCAAGGAAATGAAAAAAGGAGGTCACATATGAAAAAATATCAGCAGAAAAATGTCTCCGACATCAATCTGGAAGATTATCTGGGCGAGTACGAGGAGCCGCAGACCACGGCGGACGACATGTTCTTCGACTGCGGCCGCAGGAAGGAATCCCTAAACGGCGCCTGGCACTACGCCGTCGACCAGTACGATACCTGCATCCGCCAGCACTGGTTCGAGGAGCGGTACGAGGATAAGAACGGCTTCACGCTGCCGGTAGACTACTCCTTCGACGAATGGCCCACCATGAACCTGCCCTGCTGCTGGAATACGGAAAAGGAAATGTTCCTGCTCTACGAAGGCAGCATGGTCTTTACCCGCACCTTCCGCTACGCGGCCGGGGAAACGGGCGCGGCCGGGACAAAGGAACGCGTCTTCTTAAAAGTAGGCGCGGCCAATTATATCTGCCGGGTATTTCTGAACAAAAAATACATCGGTATGCACCGGGGCGGCTCGACGCCGGCGTATTTCGAAGTGACCGAAGCGCTGCAGGCGGAGAACCGAATCCTGATCCAGGCTGACAGCACCCGCCGCCCGGAGCAGGTGCCCACGGAGAATACGGACTGGTTCAATTACGGCGGGATCTACCGGGATATCGAACTGATCCGGGTCCCGGCCACATACATAAAGCGATTCCAGATCGCGCTGGTGCCGGACGGGACGTTCTCGAAGATCAAGGCGCGCGTGCAGGTGTCGGATGTCAGAAACACACAAGCTGCAAAAATACCGGGTATGAGCGCCCTAGCCTCAGACGCAAGCACCGCAGGCCCTGCAGATGCCGCCGCACAACATACGGACACTGACGCTTCAGACGCAGGCCAAGAGTCTGCCACAGTTCCCGCCTCCGCCGAACTGCGCATCCCGGAACTTAACATCCAGGCTGAGATCCCGCTCTCCGACGGCTTCGGCGAACTCGTCATCGACGCGTCTCCCGAATTATGGTCGCCGGAACATCCCCGGCTCTACGACGTCTCCCTCACCTGCGGCGAGGACGCGGTCAGCGACACCGTCGGTTTCCGCGAGATCCGCGTCCGGGGACGCGACATTCTCTTAAACGGCAAGCCCATTTATCTGCGCGGCATCAGCTGCCATGAGGAAAGCGTCGCTCACGGCAAGGCGCCAACTGATGAAGAGCGTCTGGAGACCATCCGCCTGGCGAAAGAAATGAACTGCAACTTCATGCGTCTGGCCCACTATCCCCATGACGAGCGCATGGCGAAGCTGGCCGACCGGGAAGGCCTTCTTCTCTGGGAGGAGATCCCGGTCTACTGGGCGATCCGCTTCACCCGCGAGGAGACCTACGAGGACGCGGAGAATCAGCTGAAGGAGCTGATCTACCGCGACTGGAACCGGGCCAGCGTGATCATCTGGTCCGTCGGAAATGAGAACGCCGACTCCGACGAGCGTCTGGCATTCATGAAACGCCTGGCTGACTGCGCCCACGCGGTCGACGAGACCCGCATGGTCTCCGCCGCCTGCCTGGTCAGCATGCACAAGCTGGCCATCGCCGACCGTCTGGCGGAATATCTGGATATCATCGGACTGAACGAGTATTTCGGATGGTACTCCCCGGATTTCGCCCAGCTTCCCCAGCTCTTCGCCAACAGTGATCCGTCGAAGCCGGTGATCATCACGGAATTCGGCGCGGACGCCATGCCGGGGCACCACGGAACCATTCAGGACAAAGGCACCGAAGAATACCAGGCCTACGTCTACGAACGGCAGGCCGAGACCCTGCGGGGCATCGACTACGTGAAGGGTACGACCCCCTGGATCCTGTACGATTTCCGCTGCCCGCGGCGCACCAGCGCGATCCAGGGCTACTATAACCGCAAGGGACTGCTCTCTCCGGACAAGAAATATAAGAAGCCGGCGTTTTACGTGCTGCAGAAATACTATCAAAAGTTAATGAACAGATTCTAGTCCCAATCGCCCGCCTCTCGCGGCTGAAACGTATCATCAGTATCAGCCGTAACGGAGACGGGCGTTTTATTTTCCTGGCCTATCTCAGACAAACCTATTTTTCAGTTCCGCAAGCAGCCGCTCCGCGATCGGCGTGAAAACCTGGTACTTTCTCCATATCAGATACATCTTCGTTTCCAGCTTCGGCGCAAGCGGACGGAACGCAAGCCCGCTTGCCGGGCTCGTATCGATAAGAC
>CANPZZ010000200.1 GCA_947589125.1 uncultured Lachnospiraceae bacterium | reverse complement strand
TCCCATCATATCATCATTCTGGCGAAGAACGACGTGGGGCGGACCAACCTGTACCGCCTGGTTTCCCGCGCCCATATCGACTATTTCTACCGGAATCCCAGGATTCCGAAGAGCCTTCTGTCAAAATTCCGGGAGGGGCTGATCATCGGCTCCGCCTGCGAGGCGGGCGAACTCTACCAGGCGCTTCTGCGGGGCGTACCGGATACGCAGATCGGCGAGATCGTGAATTTCTACGATTATCTGGAGATCCAGCCCCTGGGCAACAACGCGTTCATGCTGGAGGACGACGACAGCGTGATCAAAAGCGAGGAAGACTTAAAGGAAATGAACCGGAAGATCATCCGGCTGGGAGAGCAGTTTGATAAGCCGGTCTGCGCCACCTGCGACGTCCATTTCCTGGATCCGGAAGACGAGATCTACCGGAAGATCATCATGGCGGCCCGCACCTACGAAAACAGCGACAACCAGGCGCCGCTTTATCTGCGGACCACCGAGGAGATGCTGGCGGAGTTCGAGTATCTCGGCCCGGACAAGGCTTATGAAGTAGTGGTCACCAATACCAGAAAGATCGCGGACATGTGCGAGCGCATCGCGCCGGTCCGTCCGGATAAATGTCCCCCGGTCATCGAGGATTCCGATACGACTCTGCGGAAGATCTGCTACGACCGGGCCCACGAGATTTATGGCGAGAACCTGCCGGAGATCGTGACCGAACGGCTGGAGAGGGAGCTGAATTCCATTATTTCCAACGGTTTCGCCGTCATGTACATCATCGCCCAGAAGCTGGTCTGGAAGTCCAATGAGGACGGCTATCTGGTGGGTTCCCGCGGATCCGTCGGCTCGTCACTGGTGGCGACGATGGCCGGGATCACCGAAGTGAACCCGCTGAGCCCACATTATTACTGCCCGAAATGCCATTATTCTGACTTCGACTCGCCGGAGGTGAAGGCGTTCTCCGGCATGTCCGGCTGCGATATGCCGGATAAGGAATGTCCGGTCTGCGGGACGAAGCTTAAGAAAGAAGGACACGACATTCCGTTTGAGACGTTCCTGGGCTTCAAGGGCGACAAGGAGCCGGATATCGACCTGAATTTCTCCGGAGAGTACCAGAGCCACGCCCACGACTACACCGAGGTCATCTTCGGCAAGGGACAGACCTACCGGGCCGGCACTGTAGGCACGCTGGCGGACAAGACCGCCTACGGCTATGTGAAGCGCTACTACGACGAGCGGGGCGACCGCAAGCGCAACTGCGAGATCAACCGCATCGTTCAGGGCTGCGTGGGTATCCGGCGCACCACCGGACAGCACCCGGGCGGCATCATCGTTCTGCCCATCGGGGAGGAGATCGATTCCTTTACGCCGGTGCAGCGGCCCGCCAACGACATGACCACCACCACGGTGACGACCCATTTTGACTACCATTCCATCGACCACAACCTGCTTAAGCTGGATATTCTGGGACACGATGATCCCACGATGATCCGGATGCTGCAGGACCTGACCGGTCTGGACCCGGTAAAGGATATTCCACTGGACAGTCCGGAGGTCATGAGCCTGTTCCAGGATACGTCGGCTCTGGGAGTTAAGCCGGAAGACATCGGCGGCTGCAAGCTGGGCGCCCTGGGCGTGCCGGAATTCGGCACCGATTTTGCCATGCAGATGCTTATGGACGCCAAGCCGAAGTATTTCTCCGATCTGGTTCGTATCGCCGGCCTGGCTCACGGCACCGACGTGTGGCTGGGCAACGCCAAGGACCTGATCCTAAGCGGCCAGGCCACGATCCAGACGGCCATCTGCTGCCGCGACGACATCATGGTCTATCTGATCCAGAAGGGCCTGGACCAGAGTTTGTCCTTTACGATCATGGAATCGGTCCGCAAGGGCAAGGGGCTTAAGGAAGAGTGGGAGAAGGAGATGCTGGCCCACGATGTGCCGGAATGGTATATCGACTCCTGCAAGAAGATCAAATACATGTTCCCGAAGGCCCATGCGGCGGCCTATGTCATGATGGCGTGGCGCATCGCCTACTGCAAGGTATTCTATCCGCTGGCCTACTACGCGGCGTTCTTCAGTATCCGCGCCAGCGCGTTCAACTATGAGCTCATGTGTCTGGGGCGTGAGAAGCTGGAGCACTATATCGCGGATTATAAGAAACGGTCCGACGAGCTCTCCAAGAAGGAGCAGGATACGCTGCGCGACATGCGGGTGGTGCAGGAAATGTACGCCCGCGGGTTCGAGTTTGAACCGATGGACGTTTACAAGGCGAAGGCCAGGGATTTCCAGATCATGGGAAACAAGCTGATGCCGTCGCTGGCCAGCATCGACGGCATGGGCGAGAAGGCGGCGGAGGCTGTGGTGGATGCGGTGAAGGACGGGCCTTTCCTTTCCCAGGAGGATTTCCGCAACCGCACCAAGGTCAGCCAGACCATCTGCTCGCTGATGGTGGATCTGGGGATCCTGGGGGATCTGCCGGAGAGCAATCAGCTGTCGCTGTTTGATTTTGTGTAGGGCGTATCCGTTTCGCGCTGTGTATATGTGATAAGGCGGCCGGCCGCGGAGATTTTCGCGCAGCCGGCCGCTAAAGCGTTCACACGGGCAGATGTGGGGATTCCATACAGCCGGACACAGAAAATCACGCACTGCCGGCCGCCGGAAAAGAAAATAAAAAAACCGAAAATAGCGCTTGACATTTTGAAAGAACCGTATTATACTACCAAAGGTATCGAGGCGTGGCTCAGTTTGGTAGAGCGCTGCGTTCGGGACGCAGAGGCCGTGGG
>CANPZZ010000199.1 GCA_947589125.1 uncultured Lachnospiraceae bacterium | reverse complement strand
AGCTTCACGCCCCGCTCGCCCACATACGTATCGTATCCGTTCTTCAGCGCGGAAATGAATTCGTCGGCCCCGGCCATTTTCGCGGCTTCGATGACTTCCTCCCGCGGCGCCCCCGGCCGCCCGTAGGCGATATTTTCATAGACCGTTCCGGAGAACAGATAGACGTCCTGCTGCACCACGCCGATGTTGGTCCGCAGGCTCTCCAGCGTCACCTGCCGGATATCATGACCATCCACCAGGATCCGCCCAGAGGTCGTGTCGTAGAACCGCGGGATCAGATTGCACAGCGTCGTCTTGCCTCCGCCGGACGGTCCCACCAGGGCCACCTTCTCGCCGGGCCGGATCGTCAGGTTGATATCGTCCAGCACCGGATTATGGTCGTCCGGATACTCAAAGCTCACATGGTCGAAGGTGATGCTGCCTTCCACCTTCCCCAGCGGCTCCGCCCCCGGCTCATCGAAAATGTCGATCTTCGCGTCCATGATCTCCGCGAACCGCTCGATGCCGGTCATGCCCCTCTGGAACTGCTCCGCGAACTCGATGATCCGCCGGATCGTGGTCAGAAGCGTGGACACATAAAGCGTGTACGCCACCAGGTCGCCGGAATTGATCTGTCCGTTCACCAGGAAGATACCGCCGGCCACGATGACCGCCGTGTACATAACGCCGTCAAACATCCGGACCGTATCCTGGAACGACGCCATATAGCGGTACATTTCCCTCTTGATCTCCAGAAACTGCTGATTGCCCTTCCGAAACTTCTCGATCTCAATGTCCTGGTTGGAAAATGCCCTTACCACCCGGTTTCCCAGAAGATTGTCCTCGATCTGGGCGTTCAGTTCGCCGATATGGTGGCGCTGCTTCTTAAACGCCGCCCGCATTTTCAGGTTAAAATAGGTGCAGCATACCACCATAATGGGCACGATGACGAAAATGATCACCGTCAGCATCACATGGATCCGGATTAAAATCACGAACGCCACGACCGCCTTCACAAAAGCGATAAAAAACTCTTCCGGACAGTGGTGGGCAAATTCGGTCACGTCGAAGAGGTCATTGGTAATTCGGGACATTAACTGTCCCACTTTCGTATTGTTAAAATAGCTGTCCGACAGCTTCTGCAGATGCTCGAAGGCGTCCTGCCGCATGTCAGTCTCGATCTTCGCTCCCATGATATGGCCCGTATAAGCCATATAGAAGTTGGCCGCCGCGTCCACGATCCGCAGCGCGAAATACAAAAGTCCGATTCCGCAGACCGTCCGCACCGTCAGGCTGGCCGCGTCCGCCACGCCCTGGTTCGTGATGTAGCGCAGGATCATCGGCAGCACCAGCTCGCAGACCGTCGTCATGGACGCGCAGAACAGATCCGCCAGAAGCGTCAGGATATAAGGCCGGTAATACGGCGCGAAACGGCGCAGAAGCTCGCCGGTCTTCATTCTCTTTGGTTCCATCTCGGGGTAGATCTCCATTCTAAACACAGTCGCGGGAAACCCCGCAGGCACGATACTTTTTTATTCTAACTCATTTTACGGGGAAATGGAAGTAAAAAATGCAACTCTCTATGGACGAAAAATTGAAATTGATGTATGATGAAAGATGCGGATACCGGCGCGGGAACCGTCAGAATGACCATGAATGGCCAACCCACGCTGGAAAGCGTCTGCGGGTTCCTTCACACCTGAAGCTGCCAGGCAGCGAAAGAGCCTTCTGCCTGGACATTTTCTGTGTACCGCAGTTGTCCGCAGCAATAAATTGATACGCGGAGACTCCCGCCCAGCGGCCGTCCCGCACATATCAAAAATTACAAGGAGATACGCATATGCCATACTGTCCCAAATGCGATATGGAATTCGTAGAAGGAATCACCGTCTGCACAGACTGCGGCGGCCCATTATATGAATCGGAAGAAGCCGCGAAGGCGGCCATGGCCGAAGAACGCGCGAAAGAACGCGCCCGCGAACTGGCGCGGGAGAAAGCCATGTATGAAGAATATCTGAAAAGCATAACCACCGCTGAGGAAGACGGCGAAGGAGAATCCGGCGAAACAGCCGAAGCCGGCCAGGCTCCTGACAATACGGCCGACAACCCGTGGGATGACGGTTCAGAAGACGGCGCACAGAATGCCGGCTCAGAAGAAGACGCCCCCACCGAAGAAGAACTCCGCGCTCTCGAAGCCGAAGTCCGGCGCCGGGCACAATCGATCCTGCCGCCCGAGCCCGTCCACGTCTACGTGGACAAGTCCCAGAAATACGACGACTTAAAGTCCTCCGCCTCCGCGTTTCTGCTGGTAGGCGGCGTGCTCCTCATCGTCTCCATCCTGTGCTGGATCGGAATCATCAATATCCCCATGGCGCCGGTATCCAAACTGATCTTCCAGGGCGCACTGACCGTTATGGGCGTCTTCTCCCTGATCGTCTTCGCGCGTTCCAACAGCTCCGCGAAGAAGCTGGCGCCGCAGATCGCCGAAGAAAAGGCTCAGACCCGGGTCACGATCGACTGGTTCACCGGCCAGTACACGGCCGAAGATATTGACAACGCCATCTCCGGACGCGAAGACTTAAGCGAAGAAGAGCTGAGCCTGAAGCGTTTCCAGGTCATCCAGGACTGGCTGGTCACCGGCCGGGATCTGCCGGACCAGGCGTATGTGGACGCGCTGAGCGAGGAGATCTATTCAAAGCTGTTCGAAAACCAGTAATTTATTTGTGCTTCTTCTTTTTCTTCGTTTTCGGCGGCTTTACGATCTTCTCCACGTCGTAATCGTCCCGCTCGTCAACGCCTTTATT
>CANPZZ010000198.1 GCA_947589125.1 uncultured Lachnospiraceae bacterium | reverse complement strand
ACAGCCCGACCCAGAGGGAATACGAGACGCAGGTTCTCGCGGAAGCGGGGGTCGTTCAGTATGTATGCCCCGGCGTCTGCGGCTGGAATACCTGGGTCAATATCCTGTCCAACAGCTATTACAACGTGAAGATCATGACCGGCTACGCGAAGAAGCACGGCGCGGTCGGCATGCTGAATACCGACTGGGGCGATTTCGGCCATATCAACCATCCGGTGTTCTCCATTCCGGGGATGATCTACGGCGCGGCGTTTGCCTGGAGCGGCGAGGCGCCGGAATTTGAAGAGATCAATAAGCAGATCTCGGAACTGGAATTTACTGACCGAAGCGGAGAGTTGCTGGCCTGCGTAAAGGAGATATCCGATCAGATGAAGTTCTCCTGGCGCAACGCGGTAATGCTGAAAGAGCATACCCAGAAGGGCTTTCCGCGCGAGAAGCTGGAAGAACTGTTCCATGAGGACGACATGGGCAAGGTGCCGGCTGCCAATGAGAAACTGGATCAGATGGAAGAGTGGCTGCGCGTGATCAGCCGCAGCATGGACAGCAGCCGGCGCGGAATCGTGGCGGTCACCCTTTCAGCGATCAACGCTATGCGGACCTTTAACGATGTGGGCGTGTACCTCTCCTGCATGAAGGACGGAAAGGCCGGGGAAGGCCAGGACGGCTTCGCGCTGGCGGAGCGGCTGGAGAACTGCCTGTACCACTATAAGAAGCAGTGGCTGGAAAACAGCAAGCAGAGTGATCTGGAAAGAGTAGCGGAAGTGTTCTACTGGTACGCGGATCTGCTGAGAAAGTCGTCGAAGTAAAACAGTATTATTCGAAACAGTGGATAATATGCAGCCGCCGGATCACGGCGGCAGACAGGAGAATCCAATTATGAAAAATGAGATCATCGGCTATGTAGGAAGCGGCGCGTTCACGGAGAGCGACGCGAAGAAGCTGACCGGCATCAACCTGGCGTTCGGCCAGCTGCACCGGGACGGCAGCGTTACGGTACAGGGGCGGATCGATAAGCTGGAAATGATCCCCCAGATCCGCAAATGGAACCCGAACCTGCGGATCATCCTTTCGATGGTCCAGGCGGACCGGGACGCATTTACAAGGTGCTGCGCGGACGAGGAACTCCGCAGAACCGCGGCCGCGGCCCTGGCGGACGTGACGGTGCGCTATAACCTGGACGGCGTGGATCTGGACTGGGAGTACCCCTGTGTTCCCTCCAACGGGAGCACGGTATCGCCGGACGACCGGCATAACTTCACGCTTTTGTGCGCGGAGATCCGCAAGTGTCTGGACGCCATCGGCGGCGGGAGGAAGTATTATCTGACCATCGCGGCGGGCGCGGATCTTTACTATGTGAACTGCGTGGAACTGCCGGAACTTATGGAATATCTGGACTATATCAATGTGATGACCTACGACCTGAAATGCGGCTTCCACGCGCTGGCTGGCCATCATACGGCGCTGTATTCCAACCGGGGAGACGTATTTTCCAACAGCTGCGCCCAGGCGCTGGCGCTCTTTGAGTCACGGGGCGTTCCGGCGGACCGGCTGCTGATGGGCGCCGCCTTCTATTCCCGCAAATGGACGGATCTGGAGGATAATGAGAACCACGGTCTTCTGGTGCTCTGTCCTAAGGGCGGCGGCTACGGCCCGGATTATGAGCCGCTTGTGAAGGATTATGTGAATAAGAACGGTTACGTGGAGTACTGGGACGACGAGGCCCAGGCGCCGTATCTGTTCAACGGCTCCACGTTCCTGTCTTACGATAACCCCAGGTCCCTGGCGGCGAAAGCGGCGTATGTGAAGGAGAAGGGGTACGGCGGGATCTTCTACTGGGAGCACAAGTGCGACGGCACCGGCGTGCTTCTGGATACGCTGTACCGCGGGCTGCGGTGAGAAAATGATTTCTGCGCTGCTGCGTGCCGCGGCAGACCTTTCTATGCTGCCGCAGGGAACGGAGCGGTTCGGTTATCTGCCGCGGCCGTGGGAAAAACGGATTGCGCGGGCAGAGAGATGAAACAGTTTCGGAGGTTTTGTGATGTTTTCGAATGAATATATGCGGGAAATCAGACAGGGCTTTGACCGGCAGATGGCGCTGATCGACGAGGAGATCGAGAGCTTAGAAAAGGAATCGTCTGAAGCGGCAGTCCCGACCGGCGAATCGGTGTTAGCCGGGCAGGAAAATGGGACTGCTGCCGAATTGGCATCTTCCGAATCGGCAGCCATGTGTCAGCTCGGGACTGTAGTTTCCGGCGGCCTGGGGGCGATTCGCCTTCCGCTGCTTCGGGAAAAGAAGCAGGAGATCCTGGACGCCATCGGCGGAGGCAGCGCTGACGAGGCGGAGGCGCTGCAGTTTCTCTACAGCGCCATGCCCATAAGCGATCTTCTGGATTATCCGGCACAGTTTTTCCTGGCGTACGCCCGGCACGGCGTGTTTCTGTGGAAAGAAGGCCCCTTCGCGGGCAAAGTCCCGGAGCGTCTGTTTGCCAATTATGTCCTGCATCACCGCGTGAATAACGAGGATATCGTGGATCTGCGTCCGTTTTTCTATGAGAAAGTAATTGACCGCGCGGTTCCGGAAAGCATGGAGAAGACGGTGGTCGAGATCAATTACTGGTGCGCGCAGGAAGGAACCTATCGTTCCACCGACGGACGCACCCAGAACGCCAGAACCATGTATTCGACGGCCACAGGCCGCTGCGGCGAGGAGTCGACCTTCGCGGTTTCCATTCTTCGCAGCATTGGTATCCCGGCCAGGCAGGTCTATGCGCCGCTTTGGACCCACTGCGACGACAATCACGCGTGGGTGGAGGCCTGGTGCGACGGGAAATGG
>CANPZZ010000197.1 GCA_947589125.1 uncultured Lachnospiraceae bacterium | reverse complement strand
AGATAGCAGACGCTCATGATCCGCAGATAGGACGCGCCGATTCGCACCAGTTCCGGATCCGCCGTAAACACGCGCATCATCATTTCCGGACATATAAGGACCGAGGCAGCAAACAGACCGGACAGCGCCAGCGAGAACCGCAGGCCGATGCCCTCCACCGCCCGGATGGCGCGCAGATCGCCTTTGCCGTAGTACTGGGCGCACAGGATCGTGGCCCCCGTCCCCAGACCGTAGTAGATCATGAACAGGATGCTGGAATACTGGGCCGCCAGCGACACCGCCGAGATCGACGCCTGACCCACATAGTTGAGCATCACGATGTCCGCGGAGCTGACCGCGGCGCTCAAAAGATTCTGGACAACAATAGGGAGCACCAGCTTCGTGATCTGGCGGTAGAAGCGGGCGCTCTCCTCTTTATGTTCTGATGAAATCATATTTGAACCTCTGTTTGCGTTCCTCTTAATAATTCCTGCTGATGCAGGCATTGCTTAGCCATCTACATAGGATGACAAAATGGAGTTCTCTCAAGTCAAACCCTTCTTGCCGAAAATGCTGCAAATAGCCCTGCTCCTCTTAATAGGGGCGACTTTCTTCCGCTCAATCCGCCCCCAGCAGTTTCAGAAGCGTCGGCTCCACGCCCAAAAACTCCGTAACCGCCTTGATCTGCTCCCCGTTATCCTTGCGCCTTCCGCTGCGCACGCACCGCAGCAGCAGGTTCTTCGGCGTGTGCTCCATATCGATGAACTCCAGGATCTGGGTCCGGTAGCCGTGATTTTCCAGGATCTCCGCCCGCAGCGCGTCCGTGTACAGCGCCGCCATCCGCTCCTTCACGATCCCATAATGGAAAATGGACTTCAGCAGGTCATTTTCCATCTGCCCGTTCAGCTCATGCTGGCAGCACGGCACCGACAGAATCACCTTCGCGTTCCATCGGACGGCCTTCGCCAGGGCATAGTCCGTGGCCGTATCGCAGGCGTGAAGCGTCACCACCATGTCCACTTGGTCCGCTCCGGTGTAATCCGCGATATCCCCATGAAGAAATTCCAGTTTCTCATAACCATACTGCCGGGCCAGCCGGCCGCAGTGTTCGATCACGTCCTCCTTCAGATCCAGTCCCGTGATACGCACGTCCAGCCCCTGCAGTTCATGCAGATAGTAATACATGGCAAATGTCAGGTACGACTTGCCGCACCCGAAATCGATGATCCGCACCTCCCGGTCCTTCGGAAGCTGCGGCAGAATGTCTTCGATAAATTCCAGGAAGCGGTTGATCTGGCGGAATTTGTCGTAGCGGGAATTTACGATCTTTCCATCCGCTGTCATGACGCCCAGATCCTTAAGAAACGGCACCGGGCGGCCCTCCTCCAGGATGTAGCGCTTGCGGCGGTTGTGGGTGAGAGTACGCATTTTCGGCAGCTGCGCGTCAGGGACACCGGCTGGCTTATTATCCGTTCCAACCAGCCCGACCTTTTCTGGATTTCGTTCTTCTCTTCCAGCCTTTTGCAATCCTGCGCTTTTCGTTTCTGTTACTGTACGATCAGTTTCTGCTGTCCTGGTTATCTCTAAACCGGCTTTTTCTTCCCCGGCCGCCTTCCGCTCCGGCTGCGCCTTCTTCACCTTCACCGTCTGTTTCCCGGCTTTGCTGACCAGAATCTGCATACTTCCAAGCTCCGACTGTAATTCCATCTGCTTATACTTCTGCATTGTCTCTTCAATATATGCCAGAGTCTCCTCTTTCCGCATATTTCGGTGAAACGCCTGCTTTCCCCGGAATTCCTCTGCCTGGAAAGCCAGACTTTCATCCGCCGCCGGAGCTGCGCTTCCAGCACGTTTGCCGGCAGGCAGGCGCAGATACAGAGGACGCACCTTGATCTTCTGCGCATCCTCTTTATCCCGCGGATTGCTGATCACGATCTGATTAAGCTGTTCATTTAAGAAATCATCCAGCTGCTCCCGCAGCGATACCCCGTTCCCCGCCATAACTTCTTCCCGCAATTCTCTGCTCTATTCTCCATTCAATTTTCCGCTCAGATCTCTGTTTCTTCCGTTTCTCGCCCAGTTCACCGTTCAGCGCTCCGTCCGGTTTCGCGTCCAGCTCTCAGTTCCGTTCTCCGTTCGTTTTCTCACTCAGTTTTCCATTCAAAGCTCTGCTCAGTTCTCCGCCCGGATCCATTTCTCCCTAAGAAGCTCCGGGTGCCCCTCCAGATGCGCGTAATCGTTAAACCGCTCCACCGTAAACCGCTCATTCCCCGGATCGTACCGAAGCTCCGTGATCCCGGTGTTCTCCAGATTCTTCCCGATCTGCCTCCATCTGGCCAGATCCACCCCAAGCAGATACACTACCAGACTGCGGATCACGCCGCCGTGGGTCACAACAGCCACATCATGATACGGCCGCCGGGCAATATCAAGAAGCGCCGGATAGGCCCTCCTTACCACATCCCCGGCGCATTCGCCGTTCGGATAAGGCAGATCCCTCTCCATCTTCGCCTGTTCCCGCTTAAAATCCGCGAACCGCTCCGCGATCTCGCCGTCGCTCAGGCCCGTCATATCGCCGAAATCGATCTCCCGCAGTTCCTCCATCACTTCATGCTCCGCATTCCAGTAGAGATTGGCGGCCTGCGCCGTCTGCACAGCCCGCAGATAATCGCTGGAATAGACCATATCGATATTCTTCTTCACCAGTCGCTCACCCAGAAGCGCCGCCTGACGGAAGCCCTCCTCCGACAGGTCCACGTTCACATTGCAGAGCCGGCTGCACTGCCGTCCGTGGCGGATCAGATAAATATTCATTTCTGTCCTCTTAGTTCTTAAAACTATGGATCGGCGCCGGGATCCGCCCGCCGCGGCCCACAAAGCCTTCGCAGGAATACCGGTTCACCGG
>CANPZZ010000196.1 GCA_947589125.1 uncultured Lachnospiraceae bacterium | reverse complement strand
GGCATATTCAGCGTGTTGGTCAGCCTGGTCATGATAAAACCCGCAAATAAGATCATAGAGAGAGCCAGAATCACTTCTGTCTCCGGATTCAGTCTTTCCAAAAATTCCACTACCTGCATACTCATACACCCCTTTGAAGCATTCAGTAACCGTATCCACGGCTTGCTGTTTACCTCAACAACAGCATTTATAATCTGTAAATATTTATATAGCAATTCATTATACACGAAATGTGCCAAAACGGCTAATATTTTTTTCAAAATTTTTCAAAATTTTCCGGTGCGCGAAATGCCCTTAATCGCGCTTGAGGCGCTTTCCGGGATATCCCGAATACAAAAAACGTGTCACTGACGCGTTTTTTGCATACTGACGCAAGCAAAAAGCTGCCGCCCCACGGAAGGCGCCCGGCGCCCCGCCGCGGAAACGGCAGCTTCTGTCACGAACTTATTCTGTTTGATTTCCGCCGTGTCTGTGTCTGCATCCCGGCAGACCACTTACCGCTGCCTGCCGAATCACTTACCGGCAGATTACCCGCAGTCCGGCCAGATCATCTGCCGGCAAATAACTTAGCTCCGCCCGCCGGCTCACTTACCGGCAGATTACCCGCAGTCCGGCCAGATCATTCACCGGCAAATAACTTATCTCCACCCGCCGGATCACTTCTCCAGCAGCGACTCCCCGGTCATTTCCTTCGGCTTCTCCATGCCCATCAGCTCGATCAGCGTCGGCACGATATCCGCCAGCTTGCCGCCCTCGCGCAGCTTATAGGACGGATCCGCGTTCACCAGAATGAACGGCACCGGATTCGTCGTATGAGCCGTGAACGGCTCGCCGGTCTCATAATCGATCAGCTGCTCCGCATTGCCGTGGTCGGCGCAGATGAACATCACGCCGTCCACCTCTTTGATCGCTTCCACCGCGCGGCCCACGCAGGCGTCCACTGTTTCGATGGCCTTGATCGCCGCGGCCTCCACGCCGGTATGACCCACCATATCCGGGTTCGCGAAGTTGATGATAATCACGTCGTACTTGCCCGACTTAATGCACTCCACCAGCTTATCGCAGACGCCCGGCGCGCTCATCTCCGGCTTCAGATCGTAGGTCGGAACCTCCTTCGGGGACGGGATCAGGAAACGATCCTCGCCCTCATTGGGCTCCTCCACACCGCCGTTGAAGAAGAATGTCACATGAGCGTATTTCTCTGTCTCAGCGATTCTGGCCTGCTTAAGACCGTTAGCCGCCAGCCACTCGCCGAAGGTATTGGTGACCATCTCCTTCTTGAACGCCACCAGCTTATTCTCGATCGTATCGTCATAGTCCGTGAAGCAGACATAGACCAGGTTCTTCATCCTGGGTCCGCGCTCAAAGCCCGTAAACTCCTCGTCGCAGAACGCCCTTGTGATCTCTCTCGCGCGATCCGGCCGGAAGTTATAGAAAATAATGGAATCGCCGTCCTTCACGGTCGCCACCGGATGGCCGTCCTCCATCACAATGATCGGCTCCACGAACTCGTCGAACACTTCCTTATCATAGGACGCCTGAATCCCTGCCGTGGCGCTCTCCGCCGGATTTCCCTCGCCCATGACCAGCGCGTGATAGGCCCGCTCCACGCGGTCCCAGCGCTTGTCGCGGTCCATCGCGTAGAAACGTCCCTGAACCGTGGCTACCTTGCCCACGCCCAGTTCCGCCATCTTCGCTTCCAGCTCCGCCACATACTCCTTGCCGGACGCCGGAGGCGTATCGCGGCCATCCAGGAAGCAGTGGACATATACCTTCTTAAGCCCGTGGCGCTTCGCCAGCTCCAGCAGTCCGTAAATATGCGTATTGTGGCTGTGGACGCCGCCGTCGGACACCAGTCCCCACATATGCAGCGCCGAATCATTCTTCTTGCAGTTCTCCACCGCCGTCAGAAATTCCGGAATCTCGAAGAAATCGCCGTCCTGGATGGACTTGGTGATTCGGGTCAGCTCCTGGTACACGATGCGGCCCGCGCCCATGTTCAGATGCCCCACCTCAGAGTTGCCCATCTGCCCGTCCGGCAGACCTACGAAAAGACCGCTGGCCTGTCCCTTCACGAAGGGGCACTGGCTCATCAACTGGTCCATAACCGGCGTCTTCGCCTCGCAGACGGCGTTGGCTTCGCACTTATCATTCAGGCCGTAGCCGTCGAGGATCATTAGTACTGTTGGTTTCTTGCTCATGATCATTCTCCTTGCTTGCATTCTATTCGGCAGCCCGCCTCCGTCAGGACTCCGCAGCCGCCTGTAAATTCCGTGGATTTTTTAACAATGTATATTGTACACGAATTGGGAAAAATATGCAATACAGATTTTAGTACTGGAAGAAGGGTCGGATAAAGAAGAAAAGCACAGCCAGACTTTGCCGGAAATAGCTTAACGCAATAAAATGTCATAAGACAGAATAAATAAAGGGGGTGTCGCAAAATCATCAGAAATAGATGATTAAGCGGCGCCTCCGCTTATGACCGGCAAATAAATCCGGGAACTTCTCTGCTTTCTGAGAATCTCCCGGATTTTTGCATACTTTAATAAGCCTGCTCTCTTTTCTCTTTTTTACTATGCGGTTTTGATTTCATATAGGTGGCTTCCAATCCGGTCCCCCTGGATCTTCGCGTGCAGCTTGTTCAGGTTGTAGCCCATACACAGCAAAAGAATCTCCAGTTTTACCCTGCTTTTCCCCCGCAGCAGAAACCTTTGGAACTCATAGTCATTTTTCAGGATCCCAAATGCCCCCTCCACCTGGATCGACCGGTTCATCCGGTACCGGATCCCCTTTTCACTCACGATGTTTTCATAAGATTCCTGCCGCTTCTCCAAAAAGCTTTTCGATACCTTCAGCTGCTTGTTCCCCTTCGATCTGGTGCATCTCCCTTTATAAGGACA
>CANPZZ010000195.1 GCA_947589125.1 uncultured Lachnospiraceae bacterium | reverse complement strand
AGAGAGGGGGAAGCGTATGAAGAAAGAGAAGAAACCAGCCCTGACGCCGGAAGAGAGATCGCGGAAAGTGAGGAAAGCGGTGATCTATTTCCGCCGCTACTGGGTCCTGTACGCGATGCTGGTTCTCCCGGTCGTTTACTATATCATATTCAAATATATCCCGATGGTAGGCAATGTCCTGGCGTTCCGCCGCTACCGTCCCGGCAAGGGGGCGTTCGGTACGGAGTGGACGCTCAGGTATTTTCAGAGATTCCTGAAAGACCCCATGTTCTGGCGGGCCCTGCGCAACACGATCGTGCTGTCTGTCATGAGCCTGGCGGTGAATTTCCCGATTCCGATCATTTTCGCGATCCTGGTCAATGAGCTGCGCGGCACCATTTTCAAAAAGTTCGTTCAGACGATCTCCTATATGCCGCGTTTCATCTCCACCGTGGTCGTGATCGCAATCTTAAATGAACTGCTGTCGCCCAGCTCCGGTCTTCTGAACAAGCTTCTTGGAGTTTTCGGCGTCGCGCCGATCTATTTCATGAACGAGCCGCAGTGGTTCAGGCCGGTCTATATCCTGTCGGAGGCGTGGCAGTTTACCGGATGGACGGCCATCATCTATCTGGCGGCCATCACCGGCATCAACCAGGAGCTTTACGAGGCGGCCGAGATCGACGGCGCTTCCCGCGGACAGCAGATGTGGTACATCACGCTGCCGTCTATTCTGCCGACGATCATGATCATGCTGATCATGAACATCGGACACATCTTAAGCCTTGGCTTTGAGAAAGTGCTTCTGATGTATACGCCGGCCAACTCGGGGATCAGCGATATCCTGGATACCCTGGTCTACCGCACCGGTCTTGCCAACCAGAACTACTCTTACGCGACGGCCATCGGCCTGTTCAGCGGTCTGGTAGGCCTTCTGCTGGTGACGATAGCCAATACTACCAGTAAGAAGCTGACCGGCGAGAGCATTTACTAGAAGGGGGGACGGACATGAAAAAGCGATATCATACATTGGAGAACTTCATCTATGACGCCATCGTGTATCTGGTGATGATCTTTGTCGTGATCTGCTGCCTGGTTCCGTTCATGTATATGCTGGCGGCATCCCTTTCAAGCCCGAAGGCCCTGGTAAGCAGCACGGTGCTTTTGTGGCCGAAGGAACTGACCTTTGACGCGTATATCCGGATCTTTAATTATCCGAATTTCTTCCGCGCCTACGGCAATACGTTCATTTACGCGTTCGGCGGCACGGCCATCGCGCTGATCATGACCTGCCTGATGGCGTACCCGCTGTCCAAGGACTTTCTGTGGGGCGGCAAGATACTGACAAAGATGGTTGTATTTACCATGTTCTTCGGCGGCGGCATGATCCCCAATTACCTGCTGATCAACAGCCTGCACATGGTAGGTACGCGGTGGGGGATTCTGATCCCCTTCTGCATCAATTCCTTTAACCTGATCATTATGCTTAATTTCTTCCGGGGGATTCCGCATGAACTGGAGGAGGTGGCGCTGATCGACGGACTCGGGTGGTTCGGGATCCTCAGAAGGATCGTTCTGCCGCTGTCCACGCCGGTATTGGCCACGATCGGACTTTACTACGCGGTGTTCTTCTGGAACGACTGGTTCTACAGCCTTCTGTATCTGAAAGGCGATCAGTATCCGGTCATGATGTTTTTGCGCAACATCGTCAACGGCACGATGGAATTGGGGGGAGCCAGCGGCGGCGCCGAGAAGACGACCATGTCACTGTCGATCAAAGGGGCAGTCATTGTCACGTCTACGCTTCCAATTATCCTGGTCTATCCATTCCTTCAGCGCTTTTTCGTGAAGGGATTAACGCTGGGCGGCATCAAAGGCTAGAAGCAGTGACGGCGTGGGAAAGAATGCGTCGAACAGCCGAAAACAACGAGAGGAAGTTGCCCTATGGTATCCATTTCATCAATTAATACAGAGCAGAGAAATCCTGCGACGCTTCAGATCGACCGGGCCGGCTCGGAGGAGATCGTCCGGCTGATGAACGCGGAGGATAAGAAGGTGGCGGAGGCGGTGGAACATGAACTGCCGAAGATCGCCGCCGCGGTAGATATGATCTACCGGAAGTTAAAGGACGGAGGACGGCTGATTTACTGCGGCTGCGGCACCTCGGGGCGTCTGGGAGCGCTGGACGCGGCGGAGTGCCCGCCCACCTTCGGGGTGGACGCGGATATGGTACAGGCGGTGCTGGCCGGAGGACCCAGCGCCATGACCACTGCGGTGGAGGGCGCGGAGGACTGTTTCGAAAGCGGCAGGAAGGATCTGGAGGCGATCGGTTTCGGCCCGGCGGATGTGCTGGTGGGAATCGCCGCCAGCGGGCGGACGCCTTACGTGCTCGGGGCCATGGCTTACGCGAAGAGCGTAGGGGCTGATGTGATCGGCCTGACCTGCTGTCCCGGCTCTGAGATCGATAAGGCCGCGGATATCGGTATCGCGCCGCTGCCGGGACCGGAGGTCGTTACCGGTTCCACCAGGCTGAAAAGCGGAACAGCCCAGAAGATGGTGTTAAATATGCTTTCGACCGCGACGATGATACGGCTCGGCAAGGTCTACAGCAACCTGATGGTGGACGTCAACGCGACCAATGAGAAGCTGGTGGCGCGGGCGATCTCCATCGTCCGTGCGGCTACGGGAGTCAGCGCCGACGAGGCGCAGGCGGCTCTGGACGCGTCGGATTATTCGGCCAAGAAGGCCATCATTATGCTTCTGTGCGGAGTCGGCGCGGAGGAGGCGGAATCTCTCCTCGCACGGTCGGGAGGAAATATCTCCGATGTGGTCCGCGCGCAGGCAGGGGGAGAGGAAAAGGACGCTTACGTCCGGTATATCAGATAGAGAAGTGTCAGAAAAGGGCTGCTTCAGAACCAGGTTTATGAGACCCTGTTCTGGGGCGGCCCTTTTAAAGTT
>CANPZZ010000194.1 GCA_947589125.1 uncultured Lachnospiraceae bacterium | reverse complement strand
AAATTGTTATCAAAAGACCTCTCGAAAGTCTGCAAACCCGCATAAATACTGGGTTTTTACGACTTCTCAACTTATTCGAACTCAATCGTCCCCGTCGGCTTCGGCGTAAAGTCGTAAAGTACCCGGTTCACGCCCGGCACCTCGTGAGTGATCCGCTCCACCAGATGACACATCAGGTCAAACGGGATGTTCTCCACCGTCGCCGTCATCGCGTCCGTTGTGTTGACCGCGCGGATGATGACCGCCCACTCAAACGCCCGCTTGCCGTCCTTGATGCCGGTGGATTTGAACTCCGGCACGACGGTGAAATACTGCCACACCTTGCCTTCCAGGCCGTGCTTTGCGAATTCTTCCCGCAGGATCGCGTCGGACTCGCGGACCGCTTCCAGGCGGTCGCGGGTGATCGCGCCGGGACAGCGCACGCCCAGGCCGGGGCCGGGGAACGGTTGACGGAAGACCATGTTGTCCGGCAGGCCCAGCTGCTTTCCGACCACGCGAACCTCGTCCTTGAACAGGATCTTCACCGGCTCCACCAGCTCGAACTGCATATCCTCCGGCAGGCCGCCGGCGTTGTGGTGGGCCTTGATGCCTTTCTCGCTCTCCAGGATGTCCGGCCAAATGGTTCCCTGCGCCAGGAATTCGATGCCGTCCAGTTTCCGTGCTTCCTCGGCGAACACCTCGATGAACTCGCCGCCGATGATCTTGCGCTTCTGCTCCGGTTCGGAGACGCCTGCCAACTTGTCCAGGAAGCGGTCTGTAGCGTCCACATAGATCAGGTTCGCGTTCATCTGGTTGCAGAACACCTCGATCACCTGCTCCGGCTCGCCCTTGCGCAGAAGGCCGTGGTTTACATGTACGCAGACCAGCTGCCGGCCTACGGCGCGGATCAGGAGCGCCGCCACTACCGAGGAGTCCACGCCGCCGGAGAGGGCCAGAAGGACCTTCTTATCGCCGATCTGCTCCTGAAGCGCCTTTACCTGCTCGTTGATAAATGCTTCCGCAAGCTCCGGAGTGGTGATTCTTGTCATGTCGTCGGGTCGTCTGTCGTTTGCCATTTTCGTACCTCCATGATTTTTGTCTGTTGTAATGTCGCTGCTTTTGTCTTTTGGTTTTACTATCTGACACCAGCCCGGCGGGCCGGTGAAATTTTATATAATTACATCTCGTACATTTTAGGTTGCGAAAATAATTGTAGTCTTACCCTTGTAACTGCAAACGCTTTCACACTTTTTGAAGTATCGAATAGTCTGCAGTACTGTTCCTATAACTACAAATTATTGGATACTTCCTGCAATATTCGCCCTGATTACTACACACTTTTTTATTTCTGAAACCTTTTGCTGAATCAAAAATAATCTCTATCGCGTTATGTGTTGATCGCAGTCATACGCAGCAGACTGCTCTCTGACTGAACCGCTATTCTCTGAATCTCTTCATTTCCGTGTCCACGCGGCTCGTTCACTCTCCCGCCACCTGTCCCGGCAGGATCGGCAGTTCATAGAACCGCTTCCCGGTAGCCTGATAAATCGCGTCCGCGATGGACGGCAGCGGCGTGTTGATCACAATCTCGCCGATTGATTTGGCGCCGAATGGACCGCCGTCCTCGTAGCTGTTCTCAAACGCCACATGGATATGCCCGAAATCGGTCCGGGCCGGGATCTTATACTGCATCAGCGAATTCTCATGGACACGCCCATCAGCACTATAGGAAATATTCTCGGACAGCGCCATGCCGATTCCCTGGACGATGCCGCCCTCCGCCTGGACGCGGGCCAGGTTCGGATTGATCGGCGTGCCGCAGTCCACGGCGGCGTAGAAATCCACCACCTCCACACGGCCGGTCTGCGGGTCCACTTCGATCTCGGCCGCGCCTACCATGTAAGGCGGCGGCGAGACCATGGAACTGTGGGTATAGGTAGTCTCCAGCGCGATGTCGTTGCCGCACATGGACGCGATAACGATGTCCTGCAGGGTGACGAACCGCGGCTGATTGTCAGATTCCTGTTTTTCAGCCGAAACTCCCGTTGTCCCCACCTCACCATTTTCTAAACATTCTGCTTTTCTCTCTGCTTCAGCAACACCACTTATATCCGCTGAATTTGCGCCATATGCCGCATCCGTTCCACACATCACGTTTTCACTTCGTGACGCATTCACACTACAATCACTAATTACACAAGCATCACGCATCACTTCCGCAACACGTACTGTTCCAACATCATTTACTGCTGCCACATTATAATCTGTACCCGAGTCATACGCTGCTACCGCATCATTCACAGACATTGCAGCGCACACATTTTTCGCCCCGGCAGCATCTGCCTCTTCCTCCAGCACATACACCTTCCCCCCATCGAACTCCACCTGCTCCTTCTCACACCCGAGCAGCTTCGCCCCCAACTTGCAGATCCGCTCCCGCAGATCCTGTGCGCATTTCTCCACCGCCTTGCCGGTGACAAAGGTGGTGCTGGACGCGTAGGAACCGGAATCGTAGGGCGAAGCGTCCGTGTCCGCTCCGAACACTGTGATGGCGTCCACCGGGCACTCCAGCACCTGCGCCGCGATCTGGGCCAGGATCGTGTCGCATCCGGTCCCCATGTCGGCGGCGCCGATCGTCAGCGTATAATAACCTTCTTCATTAACCTTCAATGTGGCGCTGCCCACGTCCATACCGGAGATACAGGAGCCCTGCATGGCCATGCCCATACCCATGGCGCGGATTTTGCCGTTCGGCAGGCGCCGGACCGGGAATTTCTCCGCCCAACCGCTCATTTTCTTCACACGGGCCAGGCATTTGTCCAGGGCGCAGCTGGTGTTGGGCTCATCGTAATAGGCAGGCATCACGTCGCCTTCCTTGACAATGTTCATCTCCCGCAGCGCGAACGGATCCATATGAAGCTCCGCCGCCAGTTCATTGACCGCCGACTCCACCGCGAAAAGTCCCTGGGTCGCGCCGTAGCCGCGGTATGCGCCGGCCGCCATGATATT
>CANPZZ010000193.1 GCA_947589125.1 uncultured Lachnospiraceae bacterium | reverse complement strand
TAAGCGCCGCCCAGAGAGTGGGCCACGGCGTGAATATAGCCTACGTACGATTTGGAAAATGCCCGGCCGGCCAGAAAGGCGGCGTTCAGCATGCTGCTGCGCGACGCCTCGTCCCCGTCGTTATACGCTTTTTCCAGATTAGCAAATATCAGTTTTACGGCGTCCAGCGCGTCGGCGCGGGTGCTTTTCGTGGTGGAGCCGCCGATATACGCCTCCACCGCGTGGGTCAGGGCGTCCATGCCGGTCGTGGAAACCATATGCTTCGGCAGGCTCTTCGTGTTCGCCGGATCCAGCACCGCCAGCTTAGGGATCAGCGGGAAATCATTGATCGGGAACTTATGGCCGGTTTCCGAATCGGTGATGACGGCCGCCAACGTCACCTCGCTGCCGGTTCCGGCTGTAGTGGGCACCGCGATCAGATAGGGAATCGGGCGCAGAACCTTCAGAATCCCACGCATCCTGCTCACCGGCTTGCGCGGGCGGGCGACCCTGGCACCCACCGCCTTGGCACAATCAATGGCCGATCCGCCGCCGACGCCGATCAGCGCCTGGCAGCCGTGCCTTACATAGAGAGCCCGGGCCTCCTCCACATTCTTTACCGTCGGATTCGCGACGGTACGGTCGTAAACGCCGTACCGGATCCCGGCGTTATGAAGTTCCCGCTCCAGCGGCTCCAAAAGCCCCGCGGCCCTCACGCCCGCGTCGGTGACTATGAGAACTTTACTAATCTTCCGGGCCCGCAGTTTTCCCGGAACTTCGCCGACGTTTCTTACGATCTCCGAGTCGCGGTAGGGCAGTACCGGGATCGCCAGCCTGAAGCAGAATTGGTAGGCGCGGCAGCCTATTTTGATAAACGGATTCATTTCAATCGATCCTCCTTCATTCCATCCAAAAACACTCCAAATGAATACCGGAATCCCCTCACAGCCTCCTCCTCGGGAATCTCCCGCGCCAGAGCGTCGGTATTGTACCCCCGGATAAAGCACCAGATCGCGTAGCTCATGGCTTCGCCGTCCAGGTCCGGCCGAAGCAGTCCCTTCTCCTTGCCAAGATCGATATACTCCCGGATATGCTCCTGCCACCAGAGGAAATTTTCCGAAGAAATGCTGTCCTGAATGAAGACGTACTGATTCATGCCAAGTTTCAGCTGATAGGAAAGCTTCAGCGTACCGGCAGCAATGTCCGTGATCTGTCCGAAGAAATCACCTTCCGGATCGAATCGCTCCATAATACTCCGGCGCATTTTAACAGCCATATCCTGATAGACGATGCCCAGAACCTCTTCCACATTGTGAAAACGATTATAAAATACCCGGTTTGTCACGCCAAGCGCCCGGATGATCTTCCGGACCGTGACTTCTCCGGCGCCTTCGCCAAGAGCGATCCCGGCCGCTTCGTCCACGATCTTTCCGCTCATTTCATCGCGAATAAGCTGTACATTCTCCGCCATACTCTTATGTCTCCTTCAGCACACTGTGTGCTGAAAAGAATATCATAGATCCGCTATATTGTCAACAACTATATTCTATACCAGGATTTTGTATATCAGGATTTCGTATGTAGAAATTTCGTATATCAGAATTCTCATCAAAAGCCTCGGATCAAAGGAGCCAAGAAGCTATGATACAGGCAAAGAAAACGTTGTGCCGGATCTGAAAATCCTTTGACAAATTCGGGACCGGTATTATAGTATAGCTGTGACAGCCGCTGCAGCTGCGGCTAAAGATATCTTCTGCGCGGAGGTGATTCATATGCGGCTTCTGGAAGCTTTGAGAGATCCGGCCCCGGAGTTTACCCCCTTCCCCTTCTGGTTCTTGAACGGCGATCTGACCCACAGGGAGATCCGCCGCCAGCTTGCGGATTTCCATGCCCACGGCGTGGATGGCGTTGTGCTCCACCCCAGAATGGGTCTTTCCAAACGCATCGGTTATCTCTCCGAGACCTTCTTTTCCTACATCCGTACCGCCCTTGAGACCTGCCGGGAACTGGGAATGCGCGCCGTCTTTTACGACGAAGGCATGTATCCTTCCGGTTCCGCCTGCGGCCAGGTAGTGGAGGGCCATCCGGAGTTTGCCAGCATCGGTATTACCGTAACGGACGCGCCGGAGACCGGCGACGAGATCCTGGCGGAAAGGGACGGCCGGACGCTGGTCGCCCGGTTTACCCGCGGCACGATCCGCGGCGTCCACTACGGCGAGGACGATGGAGAGCCGAACGCCCCCGCCAGCGCGGATCTGCTTAATCCGGACGCTGTGGCACGCTTTATCGAACTTACCCATGAGGCGTATTACAGCCATTTCCGGGAATATTTCGGCTCCACCGTCATCGGATTCTTCACTGACGAACCCAGCATCACGGGGCGCTGCGTGAGGAATATGCGGCCCTGGACCCGGGGCTTTGCCGATATATTTACCAATGCCGGAGGAAATCTTCAGAACCTTTTCGCCCTCTTTGAGGGGGATGTGAATGACGACACCCGGCTCTATGAGCGCATGATCATGGAGCGGGAGAACGACGTCTACTACTCTGCCCTGTCCGCCTGGTGCCGGGAACATAGTATCTCCCTTATGGGCCACCCGGACGCCTCCGACGACATCGAGCGGGAGCGTCATTTCCATATTCCCGGCCAGGACCTGGTCTACCGCCAGGTGGCCCCGGAAAAGGGCGATCTGACCGGCCGCGACTCCGTCCAGGGCAAATGCTCTGCCGACGCGGCGCGTCTCCTGGGCCGCCGGCGCAATTCCAGCGAATGCCTGGGCGTCTGCGGAGACGAGAAAAACCCCTGGAGCATGACGGCCGGAGACATGAAATGGTTCATCGATTACCTGGCCGTCCGCGGCGTTAATCTCTATATCCTCCACGCGTTCTACTATTCCATCCAGGGCGCCAGAAAGGGCGAGCGGCCCCCGGACGTCGGCCCCCACTCCATCTGGTGGCCGCATTATGAGAAATGGACGAGCTATATAAAGCGCATTTCCTGCCTTATGACCGATACGGTTCTCCACGCTCCCGTGGCGGTGCTGTGCCGCAACCGGGAACTGATGCCGGAAGCTGTCGCGCCTCT
>CANPZZ010000192.1 GCA_947589125.1 uncultured Lachnospiraceae bacterium | reverse complement strand
CAGGCGCCGACGGCGGCCAACCGGCAGGAGATCCACATCTCGGTTGTGGACGGATCCGATCCGATTCTGGCGGAGATCGAGAAAGAGCGGGCGAAAGGCGCGGTTCTGCCCCATAATTTCTACTATGAGGCGCCTGTGGTGATGATCTTAAGCGGCGATACGGCGTTCCACTGGTCAGCGGTGGATGCGGGTATCGCGGTGGAGAATATCTGTCTGGCAGCGGAGGGGCTTGGCCTTGGCAGTCTGATCATCGGCTGCATCCGCGACGCGCTGTCCGGCGAGAAGAAAGAGTATTTCGCGAAGGCCCTTAAATTCCCGGAAGGTTACGCGTATCAGGTGGCAGTGGCGGTGGGAACCAAGGCCGTTACCAAGGAGCCCCATACCTATGACAGGGAGAAGAACATTTCCTGGGTGTAAGCGGTGCGGGGGAATCGGCCGTTTTTGAGCGCGTACGGCGGGGCGGCTGCCCTTCCCGGCGGAATTGTACCGGCTGAACGGAAAAATTACCTCTATTTGTACCCGGTATCTATGGACTTTATAAGTTTACTGTGCTAAAATGATAGAAGAGTAATAGATTCACCAACAAAAAGGGGTAACTGAAGATGAACAAGAAGATCAAGACGGAGGCGGTGGACGATCTCTTCGAGGCGATTCTGACCCTCCGCGATACGGATGAATGTTACGCGTTCTTTGAGGACGTATGTACCGTGAACGAACTTTTATCCCTGTCGCAGAGGTATGAGGTCGCGAAGATGCTCCGGGAGAAGAGGACTTATCTGGATATCGCGGAGAAGACGGGGGCGTCCACGGCGACGATCAGCCGGGTGAACCGGTCGCTGAATTATGGCAATGACGGATATGATATGGTGATCAACCGGCTGAAGGAACGTGCGGCGGATGCGCCGGCGGACGCGGAAGAGCAGTAGATAGATGTACGGTGGTCTCGCAGAGAATGCGTGAAACTGAAATGAGCGGCCTCCGCTGCAGGGCATCGTGAACATCGATGAACGGGTGGTTTGGCCGGAGGAATGCCTGAAGACAGGCAAAGAGTGCGGGATATTACAAGAAAGCCGCGGGCATAACGCTCACGGCTTTTTCTTCTTCGATTCGGCCGGATGTTCCTCGCGGATCTGGTCGATCAGCATCTCCATGGCCTGTTTCTTCAGATATACGTCGAAGCCCAGTTCGCAGATGAACGCGAAGAGCTGCAGATATGACCGGTCTTCCTCGTCCTGGTCCGGGAACATATCCTGGACATTGCGGTATTTGCGGATCACATCCTCCTTAAGCCGCTTCATCTGCTCCTTCTCCAGCGAGAAGATCTGCTCGTAAATGTCCTGCAGGGACAGGCCGGACGAATCCATAAAATGACCTTCCGTGATGGGCGAGAACAGGGCCGCGATATCGTTGAAAGAGAGCATATTCTTGAAGTAGTAGATGTAGATCAGCAGAAGCATATGCTCGCGGGTGTATTTCTTCTTGATCGGGGGCGGAAGCAGATCGTTCTTCGCGTAATTATTGATCATGGTCTTGGTTAAGACCTTGTCGTCCGGATAGCGTTTGGATTTCTCCAGATTCTCATCCATGAAGGTGGTTACCTGGTCCATATAGAGATTGATATTCGGGATCTGTTCCGGTTTTACGTAATCCAGGCTGTCCAGCCGGGCGAAAATATCCCGAAGCCTGTCGTGGTTGCTCTTCATATAGCCTCCTGTCATGCCGCCGGAAAGCGGCGCGCTGTGTGCGCGGAAATATTTTCATGCGAGCAAGGAGCCAGTGACGCTCTGCCTGTATTTCTATGCGAGCAAGGAGCCAGTGACGCTCTGCCTGTATTTCTATGCGAGCAAGGAGCCAGTGACGCTTTGCCAGTATTTCCATGCGGGCAAGGAGCCAGTGACGCTCTGCCTGTATTTCTATGCGAGCAAGGAACCAGTGACGCTCTGCTTGTATTTCTATGCGGGCAGAGCGGCAGTGACGCACTTCCTGCATTAGCGATGTCTGTCGTATCATGATCAAATCGACTATATTACATTATATAGTATTCAAAACCAGATGACAAGAGAAAAATGAGCGATTTGTTCGAAAACGAAAGAAAAAACAAGTTGAAGGATGCACCGATTTCCTGTATAATAAAGGACAGTCATTGATAAGAAAGTGAGGTACATTTCCATGAAGAAAGCATACAGTACAGAGAAGGCGCCGGCGGCTATCGGACCCTATTCCCAGGCGGTGAAGGCCGGAGATTTCGTATATGTGTCCGGGCAGATTCCCATTGATCCGGCAACCGGATCCTTTGCGGGAGAGGACATTACAAGCCAGACCAGGCAGTCCCTGACGAATATCAAGAATATCCTGGCGGAAGCCGGACTTACGATGGATGACGTGGTGAAGACGACGGTGCTTCTGAAGAATATGAATGATTTTTCACGGATGAACGAGGAGTACGCGAAGTTCTTTACCGGCGTATGCCCGGCGCGGGCAGCCTTCGAGGTGGCGGCGATCCCGCGGGCGGCTCTGGTGGAGATCGAAGCGGTGGCTTACTGCGGAGAGAAGTAATTAAGCGGGCGGTCTATTGCGGAGAGAATCGATCATGTGGCTGCCGGAAGCAGCGAATATTCCGGCGGCGGATGCCGGATTACATAGTGGCCGGACAGACTGCGTGATGGGGATTCCGGCAGCAGATTTCCAGTTGTTATGCTGAGATATGTCCGGAATACTGTTATGATGAAACGAGAGTCGAGATTCATATTTATAGAAAGGAAATCATTCCCATGAGATATCAGATGAAGACACAGGGCGTGTGCGCCTCCCAGATCACCTTCGATCTGAACGGCGACGTGGTGACGAATGTGAAATTTGACGGCGGCTGCAACGGCAACTTAAAGGCGGTCAGCAAGCTGGTGGACGGCATGACGGTGGACCAGATCGAGGGGAAGCTGAAGGGCAATCTCTGCGGATTTAAGCCGACCTCCTGCGCGGACCAGTTAGCGATCGCGGTTCGCAGAGCTTACGAGGAATCCAGATGAGCAGTCTTGACCAACTGAATCCGATGCAGAAGGAAGCGGTCGCCTGTACAGAGGGGCCGCTTCTGATTCT
>CANPZZ010000191.1 GCA_947589125.1 uncultured Lachnospiraceae bacterium | reverse complement strand
TCGTGGCCGCACATGATGGAGCCGACGATCCGGCCGTTCTGCTCCGCCACCACGCTGGTGGTCGGATTGCGGCGCAGAAAGCGCTCCACGCCCTCCCGTGAATCGTCGATGCTGCGGATCCCGAAGCCCTGGATGCCTGTCCAGAGCTCGTATACTTTCTCATAATCATCCATCGTCATCTCGCGGATGATGATGCTCATGGTTCCTGCCATTTTATTTCCTGCTGCTTTCTGAACTTCCTGAATCTGTCTCCGGCAGCTCCTTTGCCGCCGGCGCCCGTTCCCGCGTACTCTCGCAATCTTTATGGGAACATGGGCACCTGCCCAAGCCCCGCATCCTCTTTCAGCCCGAACATCAGGTTCATGTTCTGCACCGCCTGTCCCGCGGCGCCCTTTACCAGATTGTCCATGGCACCCATCATAATAACACGTCCGGTGCGTTTGTCAATCTTGAAATTCACATCCACGTAATTGCTTCCTTCCACCCATCGGGTCTGCGGGCAGACATCCTTCGGCAGCACGCGGACGAATTTCTCGCCGCTGTAATAGTTATCATAAACAGCCTTCATTTCTTCATAGGAAATATCCTTCAAAAGCTTCGCGTACGCCGTGATCAGGATCCCCCGGTTCATCGGGATCAGATGCGGCGTGAAGTTAAGCGTCACCTTCTGCCCCGCCGCATAACCGATCTGCTCCTCGATCTCCGGCGTATGACGGTGGCTGGCCACCCCGTAGGCCTTGCAGTTCTCATTGACCTCGCAGAACAGGTTGTCCACCTTGGCCCCGCGCCCCGCGCCGGATACGCCGGACTTGGCGTCAATGATCAGCGTGTCTACATCGATCAGCCCTTCCTTCGCAAGCGGATAAACGGACAGCGTCGAGCAGGTCGGATAGCATCCCGGATTGGCCACCAGCCGCGCCCCCGCGATCTGATCCCGGTTGATCTCCGAAAGCCCGTAAACCGCCTCGCCGATAAACTGCGGCGACGCGTGTTTTAACTTGTACCACTCCTCGTAGACCGCTACATCCTTGATCCGGAAATCGGCGCTGAGATCGATAATCTTTGTCTTCGACAGGATTTCCTCGCTGACCAGCGACGCGCACAGCCCCTGGGGCGTGGCCATGAAGACCACGTCGGCCGCCTCCGCAAGCTCCGTCATATTGTCGTCCTTGCAGATATCGTCTGCAATTTCATACATATTCTGATAAATGCCCGCGTAAGGCTGGTCCACATAGCTCTTCGATCCGTACCAGACGATCTGCACGTCGTCTCGCTGCTTTAAAAGGCGGACCAGTTCGCCGCCCGCGTATCCTGTCGATCCGATGATCCCTGCTTTTATCATGATAATATGCTCCTCTTCATTATTCTTTCATTAGTTTCTTTCATAAAATGATTCCGTAATATACGCGGCCTGTCTGACGCCAGACCACTGCCGCACAGGCGCTGCACTTTCCGGTGCAAACGCATGGCTGCGCATACAGCACAGCTCCGGGTTAATACCTATAATCCGCCTCGCGGCCCAAAACACTAAGCGTTTCCTTAGTATATCATGTCCTTCCTGTTTTGAAAAGCATCATTTCCACGATAACCAATTTATAATTATACATTATTTTTGTATATTATGCAAGAACTTTCTATTTCAGTAAAAATATCAAAAAATACGGTTGCATTTCTCTGCAACCTGTTGTATATTTATGAGAGCCAAAATTACAGACGCAAAATTGCATGAGGAGGATATCATTTTATGAAAGAGAAAGTTATTCTGGCCTATTCCGGCGGTCTGGATACCACCGCGATCATTCCGTGGTTAAAGGAACATTTCGACTACGAGGTCATCTGCTGCTGCATCGACTGCGGCCAGGGCAATGAACTGGACGGTCTGGAGGAGCGGGCGAAGCTGTCCGGCGCTTCCAAGCTGTACATCGAGGACCTGGTAGACGATTTCTGCGACAATTACATCGTTCCCTGCGTCCAGGCCGGCGCGGTCTACGAGCATAAGTACCTGCTGGGTACGTCCATGGCACGTCCCGCCATCGCCAAGAGGCTGGTGGAGATCGCCCGCAAGGAAGGCGCTTCCGCCATCTGCCACGGCGCTACCGGCAAGGGCAACGACCAGATCCGCTTCGAGCTGGGCATCAAGGCTCTGGCTCCGGACCTGAAGATCATCGCTCCCTGGCGCATGACCGACATCTGGACCATGAAGTCCCGCGAGGATGAGATCGAGTACTGCCGCCAGCACGGCATCAATCTTCCTTTCTCCGCGGACAACAGCTACAGCCGCGACCGGAACCTGTGGCACATCAGCCATGAGGGTCTGGAACTGGAAGATCCGGCCAACGAGCCCAACTACGACCATCTGCTTGTCCTGGGCGTGACCCCGGAGAAGGCCACCGACGAGCCGGAGTACGTAACCATGACCTTCGAGGCCGGCGTGCCCACCAGCATTAACGGCGAGAAGATGAAGGTCTCCGAGATCATTAAGAAATTGAATGCCCTGGGCGGCAAGCACGGCATCGGCATCGTGGACATCGTGGAGAACCGCGTGGTCGGCATGAAGTCCCGCGGCGTCTATGAGACCCCCGGCGGCACGATCCTGATGGAAGCCCACGATCAGCTGGAAGAGCTGGTTCTGGACCGCGCCACCATGGAAGTGAAGAAAGACATGGGCAACAAGATGGCCCAGATCGTATACGAGGGCAAATGGTTCACACCGCTGCGCGAGGCTGTCCAGGCGTTTGTGGAGTCCACCCAGAAGTACGTGACCGGCGAAGTGAAATTCAAGCTCTACAAGGGCAACATCATCAAGGCCGGCACCACCTCCCCCTACTCCCTGTACAGCGAGTCCCTGGCGTCCTTCACGACCGGCGATCTGTACGACCACCACGACGCGGACGGATTCATCACTCTGTTCGGTCTGCCGCTGAAGGTCCGCGCCATGAAGATGGCTGAGATTGAGAAGAATAAGAAATGATCCCTTACAGAAAGCACGCCGGTGTGACCGCGTGCGGATATAATCGTCCGAAGGGGGTGTCGCAAAATCATCAGAAATAGATGATTAAGCGGCGCCTCCGCTTATGACCGGCAAATAAATCCGGGA
>CANPZZ010000190.1 GCA_947589125.1 uncultured Lachnospiraceae bacterium | reverse complement strand
TATGACAGCAAATGTGAGCAGAGCGTCACGGGCGATCTGCCCGCATGGAAATACAAGCAAGGCGTCACTGACGACTTGTTTGCATGGAAATACGACGGCGCAGCGTATAAGCAGCGGCAGTTCGATCTGCTGGCGGATGGAGTGCGGCAGAATCTGGATATGAAACTGGTTTATCAGATACTTGAGCGTGGGTGTGGTGAAAGATAACCGCTGTGCCGAATCAAATTGTTCCTGTGAAAAAGGAGGATTTTCTTATATGGATGTCCGTGATTATGAGTACATCGTGGCGATCGCCGAGCAGGGCAGCATCACCCGGGCGGCGGCGTAGCCGTCCATGATCATGATCGGTAGCGTAGTACATCTCGTGCAGGGTATCGCATCAGTTGGGGTCATGCAGATCCATTTCGTTGATAGCCGCATTGATCCGGTCCATCAGTTCGGCGCGGTCTATGCGGGTACAGATGTAAAAGAGGCTTGCGTCGAAGGACTCTAAGAGCCACTCATTTTCCAGAAGCCGCAGGCTCCCGGTGACGGCGGCGTCCACCTGGCCGCCCTGGAGGGCGGCGGTCAGTTCGTCCTGTTCGGCGAAATAGACCGGATGAAGGGTGAATCCGTGCTCTTCGGCGAACTGCTCGAAATTGGCGTTCTTGGAGTTGCCTTCCAGCATCCCCACGTCGATGCCGTCATAGGTGGCGTAGTCGCCCTCCACGATGTCCTGGTTGCCGGCCTTCACCGTGAAAATGGTGGAATTGACGCCGATGGACTGGTCGGAGAACAGGAATTCCTTCTCCCGTTCCGCAGTCTTGGAGACGGAGGTAACAATGTCCACCTCGCTGCTGCGGAGCATATTCAGGGACTCGGCGTAGGAACCGTCGTAGCCCACATATTCATAGGACCAGCCGCCGTGGATAGCCTGCCGCTGCAGGAATTCGTAGCCGTAGCCGCTGCGGCGTCCGTCCTCCTCGATGATGTGATAGCCGGAGAAGGCGAAAAAGCCTACCTTAAGTACTTCCGGCTGTTCCTCCGCCGGACTGGCGGCCTGTGCGGTCAGGCAGGTCGTAAAGAGCAGCAGCGCGGCCATCGTAAGGCACAGCAGGCGCTTTTTATTCATATAGTTTCCTCCTCTAAAATACTGAGCAAAAACAGTGACTCAAGGTTGCTGAGTTTAAGATACTGAGATTAGAACAGTGTACCATTTTACGGCTTCTTTTTCAACCACCAGAATTGAATTTATCGGAAAAAAATGGTTAGATTTTCGCGCTATTTGTATTCAATCGCTTTACATGCCGATCATGGCGTGGTAAAATGTCCACGCCTGCAGCGCATAAGCGTGAATGCAGCGATATCGTCGCGCTGGGAAAGCGGCAGCAGGAGATTCTGCAAGACTGGGAAAGTGGCAGCCGGAGGTTCCGTAACACAGGAAAAGCGCCGGCCGCGAATTCCGCGGGCAGGAACAGCCAGAAAGGGGACCAAAAACCGTGAATTACTACGAGGAAGCATTGAAACTCCACAGTGAACATAAGGGCAAGATCGAGGTGGTCAGCAAGGTGAAGCTGGAGAACCGCGACGATCTAAGCACGGCCTACACGCCCGGCGTGGCCGAACCGTGTAAAGAGATTGCCAAAGACCGGAAGAATGTCTTCAAATACACCGCCAAGAGCAACTTAGTCGGCGTTGTCAGCGACGGCACGGCAGTCCTTGGCCTGGGCAATATCGGCGCGGAGGCGGCGATCCCGGTCATGGAGGGCAAGGCGATCCTTTTCAAGACGTTCGGCGGTGTGGACGCATTCCCGATCTGCCTGGACACACAGGATGCGGAGGAGATCATCAAGGCCGTGAAGCAGATCGCGCCTGTATTCGGCGGGATCAATCTGGAGGACATTGCCTCCCCCAAATGCTTCGAGGTCGAAAGACGCCTGGAGGAGGAGCTGGATATCCCCGTCTTTCATGACGACCAGCACGGCACGGCTATCGTCGTGACGGCGGCCCTTTTAAACGCCCTTAAGGTGGTCGGCAAGAAGATCGAGGACATCCATGTGGTGCTAAATGGTCCCGGCTCCGCGGGAACCGCGATCATTAAGATGCTGCTTACCGCCGGCGTGAAGCATATCATTGCCTGCGATGAGAACGGCATTCTCTATAAGGACCGCGGCGTCGGCATTGCGGACCACAAGAAGATGCTGTGTGAGATCACGAACCTGGAAGACCGCCGCGGCGGTCTGGACGAAGCCCTTGTGGGCGCGGACGTCTTCATCGGCGTGTCGGTAGGCGGTGCGTTAAAGCCTGCGATGATTGCCCGGATGAATCCGGATCCGATCGTATTTGCGATGGCGAACCCGGTGCCGGAGATCATGTACGACGAAGCGATGGCGGCGGGCGTGAAGGTCATGGGGACCGGACGTTCCGATTTCCCGAACCAGATCAACAATGTGCTGGCCTTTCCGGGGATTTTCCGCGGCGCGCTGGACGTGCGGGCCTCGGACATCAATGAGGAGATGAAGATGGCCGCCTCCTACGCCATTGCGGAGCTGGTGGGCCCGGAGGAGCTCTCCGCCGACTACATCCTGCCCAAGGCCTTTGACAGCCGGGTGGGGAAGCATGTGGCGGAGCGGGTCGGTGAGGCAGCCAGAAAGTCCGGGGCGGTAAGGAAGTAAGATCCGATACATAGAAACTGCTCGTATTGTTTGAAATACATCAAAGTGTAAAGATGTGGACATGGTCCTTTTCTTCATCAGCCCAGTATCTCTTTTGCATATGATCCAGATGCTCCTTCGTCCAGAGTCCCGGCGCGCCGCCGGTATGCATGAAGATGGCGCCGTCCTCCGCGCGGATCACGCCGCGTTTCAGAAGATCGACGAACCCGTGAAGAACTTTGCCGGTGTAGCACGGATCGACGAAAATGGCCTCGGTGCGGGCCAGAAGCTCAATATAACTTTCGGTGACGGCGTCCGGCTCATTGTAGCCGGTGCCGCCGTAGCCGGTGGACGCTTGAGCCGCGGCGCTTTCGATGGCCGCCGGGGTGTCAGACGTCCTGCCGCAGGATGAGACGACGGAAGAAGTGTCCGCGTTTCCGGCGGCGCCGTCCGCCGAATCAAAGCCGAATTCCAGATGCAGGTCTTCCTT
>CANPZZ010000189.1 GCA_947589125.1 uncultured Lachnospiraceae bacterium | reverse complement strand
CCGCAGCCGCTTTCCTGCGGATCGGAGCCGATCACCGGCCAGTCGTCCACCCAGCGCATGGGCTGCAGATGGATGATCCTTCCGGCGCTGCCCACATCCTGGAAATGAAGGAACCAGTCCTCGCCGGTCTGCGTGTCCACCCAGGCGCCCTGGTGCGGGCCGTTCACCGGCGTATTTCCCTGCCGCATCACGATCCGTTCCTCATAGGGTCCCAGGATCTTCTTCGAGCGGAGCACCGTCTGCCAGCCGGTCTTTACGCCGCCGGCCGGAGCGAAGATATAATAATAACTGTTGCGCTTATACAGCTTCGGTCCCTCGATCGTAGGCTGAGTGGCGTGGCCGTCGTAGACAAAGGCCCCCTCGTCCACCATGGCCTCAAGCCCCCTGCCCTCGTCCCGGAGGGGACACAGATACAGGGCGCTCTTGAAGCCGATCCGGCTCTTTGCGAAGCCGTTGACCATATACATGGTGCCGTCGTCGTCCCAGAACGGACAGGGATCGATCCAGCCCCGGATCTTCTTGATCATCTGCGGCTCGTCCCATTTCCCCCAGGGATCCTTCGCGGTACACATCATGATCCCCTCGTCCGGGAACGGAATGAACACATAGTAAATCCCCTCGTGATACCGGATGGCCGGAGCCCAGGCCCCGCAGCCGTGCTGCGGCGTATCGTAGCGGTCAAAGGGCAGTCTGTCCATCACATAGTTGATCACCTTCCAGTTCACCAGATCCTTCGAGTGCAGGATCGGCACCGACGGCGTGTTCGAGAAACTGGAAGCCACCATGAAGAAATCATCCCCCACCCGGATCGCGTCCGGGTCGGAATAATCCGTATAGAGGATCGGGTTTCTGTAGGTACCGTCTCCCTGATCCGCGATCCACATTTTTCTGACTGAACTTTCTTTCATTGTCTCTCCCCCTGTTGAACTGTTTTTATTTCAGCATCCCGCGGTACTCCGCAAGTTCCTTCTGATTGCCTAAGATGAAATGTCCTTCCTCGATCTCCGTCCAGACCGGCTTATCCACCGAATAGTCGTGGCATGCCGGGTCATAGACCAGGAGCGTCTTGTTCCGCTCCACGATCGGGTCCGGCTGCGGGATCGCCGACAAGAGCGACCTCGTATACGGATGGAGCGGATGGGCGAACAGCTGCTCGCTCTCAGCCAGCTCCACGATATGACCCTTGTGGATGACGGCAATGCGGTCGCAGATGAAGCGCACCACCGACAGATCGTGGGCAATGAACAGATAGGTCAGCCCTCTCTCCTTCTGTAGCGCCGACAGGAGGTTCAGCACCTGGGCCCGGATCGACACGTCCAGCGCCGAAATGGGCTCGTCGGCCACGATGAATTTCGGGCTTAAGACCAGCGCGCGGGCGATTCCGATACGCTGGCGCTGGCCGCCGGAGAACTCGTGGGGGAACCGGCTGGAGAATTCAGGCAGAAGGCCTACGTCCAGAAGCGCCTTGTCCACCAGTTTCCGCCGCTCCTCCTCGCTCACATGACGGCCCGGGGCGTAGAGGCCCTCAGCCACGATATAACCGACCTTAGCGCGCTCATTTAAGGAATCCATAGGATCCTGGAAGATCATCTGCACGTCGCGGGTCACCTGCCGGTCGTCCGCCGTAGAGAGACGTCCGGAAATGCGCTTGCCGTCCAGACGGATCTCGCCGGAGGCCAGCGGGTTGGCGCGGATAATGGCGCGGCCGATCGTGGTCTTGCCGGAACCGGACTCGCCGACCAGACCGAAGGTCTCGCCCTGGTAAATGTCAAAGGAGACGTCGTCAACCGCCACGAACGGGTGACGCTTCTTGCCGAAATGGACGCTGATGTGATCCACCTCCAGCATTTTCCTGCGCGTATCTAGCGTTTTCTCAGCCACGGGCGGTCACCTCCTTATCTCCATCTGTGTGCGGCGCGGACTTCTTGCTCTCGCCGGACTGCTGTGTTCCGGAAACAGATGCGCCCGACGCTCCAGACTGCTGCATTCCCGAGACAGACACTCCCGCCTCGCCAGGCTGCTGCGTTCCCGGCGCAGACGCTCCCGTCCCGGCAGGCTGCAGTGTCTCCGTGACAGGCATTTCCGCTGCGTCACCGGCCATCTCATCTTCCGATACATGCATCGCCGCGCCGGTAGATATCATTCCTTCCGCGGCGGCCTTGGCTACCAAATCCTTGCCTCTCTCCCGCAGCACCAGAATATGCTCCGGCGGATCTACCTTCGGGGCCCGCGGATCGATGAGCCAGGTCCGGGCGCTGTGAGTCGCCGTAACCGCGAACATGGGCGGGCGTTTCACATAATCGATCTTGAGTGCCTTCGGATTCCTCGGCGCGAAGGCGTCGCCCTTCACCTCATGGAACAGGTTAGGCGGCGTTCCCTCGATGGAATACAGCGGCTCGCCCTTCACGCCCAGCTGGGGAAGGCTCGACAGAAGCGCCCAGGTGTAGGGATGGCGCGGGTCGTAGAAGACCTCGTCGCTGGTCCCCACTTCCACGATCTCGCCGGCGTACATGACCGCAATGCGGTCCGCCACATTGGCGACGACGCCCAGATCGTGGGTGATATAGATTGTAGTTAAATTATATTTCTTCTGCATATCCTTGATCAGTCCCAGGATCTGGGCCTGGATCGTCACATCCAGGGCCGTCGTGGGCTCGTCGCAGATAAGGATCTCAGGACGGCAGGCCATGGCGATGGCGATGACCACGCGCTGGCGCATACCGCCGGAAAACTCGTGGGGATACTGCTTCGCGCGGCGCTCCGGATCGGAGATGCCGACCTCTTCCAGAATATTGTAAACTGCCTTCTTCGCGTCGGCGCCTTTCAGTCCCTGATGGAGCGTCACCGCCTCCTCGATCTGCCAGCCGATGGTCTTTAGAGGATTTAAGCTGGTCATCGGGTCCTGAAGCACCATCGCGATCTTGCTGCCGCGGATGCTTTTCCAGTCCGCGTCTGTCTTAAGCAGGGTCAGATCCTTTCCGTCGTACTCGATGCTTCCGCTCTCCACGAAGCCGTTCAGATCATTTAAACCCATCAGGCATTTGACAAAGACGCTCTTGCCGGAACCGGACTCGCCGACGATCGCCAGGCTCTCGCCGGGATACACATCCAGGGAAATATCGCGGAGCGCGTG
>CANPZZ010000188.1 GCA_947589125.1 uncultured Lachnospiraceae bacterium | reverse complement strand
TAGCTCAGTACGCTTAAGAAGAACGGGCAGGGCTGATCCAGGCTGATCACCAGCGTGTAATCATCCGTCGCCTTCACGCCGATGGACGCCGGATCGACAGGCTCCACAACCTCGATGGCATTGCCTTCGTCATCGACCGCGTTCTCATCGCCTTCCTCGAAGCCGTAGGTCTCGCAGTCCAGCAGATAGGCGGTGTAATCGTAGTACGCCTGGGCATTGGTCACAACGGAGCCGGTAGAGTACATATACTGGTTGTCGGAATCGTTGCGCGCGTCGTTCACATACTGAGCGGTCGTCACCCAGTCGTTGGCGGTCACGTCGGCGACCTCGTTGCCGTCCTTGTCCACCCACTTAACGCCCTGGCGGATGTGGAAGGTCCACTCGGTCATGTCGTCGTTGCTCTCCCAGGACTCTGCCAGAGACGGGATCACATTGCCGTACTTGTCGTACTCGATCAGACTGTCAACCACATTGGCGCCGATGGACCAGTCGTTGGTGCTACCGCTGGTCAGATAGTTCAGCGTGGTCACTTCGCTGGAGTACAGGGTGCGGTATACGGACAGCTCCGCATTCTCCGCCGCTGCCGCCGTCTCACCCGAACTCCCGCCGGCCGCTGCCGTCGTCGCCGCGGTATTACCGCCGGCCGCCGTCGTACCGGTGCTGTCTCCGGAACCGCCGCAGCCCGCCAGGCTGAGAGCCATCGCGCCCGCCAGAAGAAGCGCGAGCAGTCTCTTGTTCTTGCACATAGTTTTTCATCCTCTCTTTCTCTTTTTAACCCACTACAGGATCCACAGACCGCGCCCTGCCGCTTCGTCTGCCGGCCCAAATTCCCCGGATCAGCGGGACTACCGTCCGCAAAGCGCCTGACAACAATAAGCCCCGAGTATAATAAGAAGCAAACTCTGTGGCACGCCTTCGTGCTCAGTATGTTTGCCTTTCTCTTACAGCGCCTATTCACTTTACAGTTCTGCATTGATGAAGCGCCAGTCTGTTCCTTGTATTTATAACAGAATTGAGCTTGTTTGTCAATGAAATAGAGCATGAACGTTTATTTCGTGATTTCCGAAAAATTGACAACTTTTGTTTCGTATGGTATAATTTTTTTGAAAAATGCACCCGCATCGCGTTTTGGCGTCCGAATGAAACGCAGACAGACGCCGGAATGAACCGGACATACCCGCCGGAGGCGCCACGTCCGGAAGGTACGATATCCTGCTTTCTGAAACTGCGGGTAATACGAAAAAATAAGAAAGGCGAACCTATGGAACCATTTGCAAGATCGATCCAGTGGATCCGCCAGGCTGTGGAAGACAGGCAGATCCCTTCCGCCGCGCTGGCCATCGGCGACCGGAACCGTCTCTATGTAAAAGAGGTCTTCGGAACCACCTCTTACACAGAAGACGCCGCGCCCATCGACGAACACACCTTATATGACATGGCGTCCGTCACCAAGATCCTGTCCACCACCATGATCACGCTGCGCTATATCGCCGCGGGGAAACTGGATCTGGCGGATATGCTGCCCCTGCACTTCGGAGACATGGTGCCGGAAGACAAGCAGGGCATTTCCATTTTCCATCTGCTGACCCATACGTCCGGGTTCCCGGCCCACATTATGCTGGAGGATTATATGAAGCCTGGCGACGACGCGGCGGAGTTCCTGCTGCGCCAGCCGCTTGAATACCAGCCGGGGGCGAAGGAAATATACAGCTGCATGGGCTTTATCCTCCTGGGGAAACTCCTGGAGCGGATCAGCGGGAAGACGCTGGACGTGCTGGCCCAGGAAGAGGTCTTCGGCCCCCTGGGCATGACCCACACCGGCTACCACCCGGGAGATCGGCCCATTGATCCGTCGAATACGGCCTTCACTGAGCGGGACCATAAGACCGGCGCCTGGCTCTGCGGCCGGGTCCACGATGAAAATGCCCGGTTCTTAAACGGCGTTTCCGGCAACGCAGGCGTCTTCTCCGACCTGGATGACTGCATCCGTTTCGCCCGGATGCTGACCGGCCACGGAACGCTGGACGGCGAGACCTATCTGCCGCGGCGGATCTTCGATACGGCGATCCGCAATTACACGCCCGGCATGGACGAGAACCGGGGGCTGGGATTCCATCTGGCGAATGGTTACTACAGCTATTCGGGGCAGTTCTTCGACCAGACCGGTTTCGGCCACAACGGCTTCACCGGACCGCATATTTTCGTGTCGCCGGACAGCGGGCTCTATGTGGTACTTCTGAACAACCGGGTGCATCCGACCCGCGCCAACGCCGCGCACCTGCGGCTCAGGAGAATACTGCATACGCTGGCGGCGGTGGAGTATGACGAGCTGCGGGGGTAGGAGCGTATTTTGCTTCGCAGGGAAATACAATCAGAGCGTCACTGGCGTCCTGCGTGCAAGGAAATACAATCAGGGCGTCACTGGCGCGTTTTTTGCATACTGACGTAATAAAACGCCTGCCGGAAAGTTTCCGCTTCCCCGGCAGGCGTTCTCTTCTCTGGCGCCGTACATGGCCTAAACTCATTTCGGTATCTTCTTGTAGATCATACGCAGCTGGGGCTTGATCATCCGGTAGATCGCACTTCCGCCGTCAGGAGTGTATTCCTTCTGCAGGGCCTGATACAGCTCCTGAAGCCGTTTGGCGTCATAATCGCAGATGATCTTAAAGATCCCTTCCACATATGCGTCGTCGGAATATTCGTCCGACAGGAGGCCTTTCAGCATCTCCTTCGCCTCCGCGAAGACGTCCGTCTCCTCCGTCTTCTCCGGAAGCGTCAGCTCTGACTTGGTCTGTCTCTTCACCGACATGTCCCGGCCTGTCCAGAACTTAACCACCGCGTCATATCCGGTATCGTTGGTGACAATGACGTAGTCCGTCTTCGGGGCGGATTTGATCAGGTACCCCAGATAGGATACCAGTTGGAAATCCAGCCCGTTCTTGCCCGGAAAACATTCGACTGTCTCGAACGAGGACGGATACTGGCGGATGAAGTCCAGGTCTGAATAGGATATCCCCGGAGAATATTCGGTGTAGAACAGAACCAGCAGATCCTTGCTGCCCTTCTTCGGCAGCAGTTCCTTCCACGCGCTTCCTATATTCTCTGTGTCAACCAGATAGACCTTTCGATTCGCCATA
>CANPZZ010000187.1 GCA_947589125.1 uncultured Lachnospiraceae bacterium | reverse complement strand
TCCGTTTCTAAGATTGATAAACGTATTATCTCAAAAACGAAGGTGCTTGAAAATCGGCTTGTTTTGTACCGTTTACAGTTTAAGGTTTTAGAAAAGAAGGGGAAATGCGATCGCGTTTCCCCTTCTTGTACTTTCATGCAGGCAAGGCGCCAGTGATGTCTTGCTTGTGCTTCCACGCAGGCAAGGGACCAGTGACGCCTTGCTTGTGTTATCTCTCAAGCGCTGCGCCGATGAAACCGGCGAACAGCGGGTGGGGCTTGTTGGGCCGGGATTTCAGTTCCGGATGGGCCTGTGTAGCGACGAACCACGGATGATCCGGCAGTTCGATCATTTCCACGATACGGCCGCTGGGGGATAAGCCGGACAGCATCATGCCGTGGGAGGTCAGCGCCTCCCGGTAGTCGTTGTTCACCTCGTAGCGGTGACGGTGGCGCTCGGCGATCTCCTTCTTCCCGTAGAGGGCGTAGGCCTTGGAACGCTCGTCCAGTACGCAGGGGTAGGAACCCAGCCGCAGAGTGCCGCCGATGTCTTCGACGCCGTTCTGCTCCGGCATCAGGTGGATGACCGGATTCGTGGTGTTGGGATTCAGTTCGACGCTGTGGGCGTCGGCGAGGCCCAGCACATTGCGGGCGAATTCCACGATGGCCAGCTGCAGGCCCAGGCACAGGCCCAGGAACGGGACGCCGTGCTCGCGGGCGTAACGGATCGCGTAGATCTTGCCGTCGATGCCCCGGTCGCCGAAGCCGCCGGGCACCAGAATGCCGCTGACATCGCCGAGGATCTCGTCTACATTTTCAGGTGTGACCTTTTCGGAGTCGACCCATTTGATATGGACCGCGGCATGGTGCGCCACACCGCCGTGCTTCAGCGCCTCGACCACGGAAATGTAGGCGTCGTGGAGCTGGATGTATTTGCCGACGAGGGCTACTGTGACTTCCCGCTGTGGATGTTTCCAGGCGTCGATCATGGCCCGCCAGTCGGTAAGATCCGGTTCCGGGCAGGGCAGACGGAGACATTCGCAGGCCACCTGGGCAAGATGCTCGTCCTCCATGACCAGCGGCACCTCATAAAGTACGTCTACATCCAGGTTCTGGAGTACGTGGGACTGAGGCACATTGCAGAACAGGGCGATCTTGGCGCGGATGCCGTCGTCCAATGGATGCTCGGTCCGGCACATGATGATGTCGGGCTGGATGCCCATGCCCTGCAGGTCCTTGACGCTGGCCTGGGTGGGCTTGGTCTTCAGCTCGCCGGAAGCCTTCAGGTACGGGACCAATGTAACGTGGATCAATGTGGCGTTGCCGGGGCCGACCTCGCGCATAAACTGACGGATCGCCTCCAGGAACGGCTGGCCCTCGATGTCGCCGACAGTGCCGCCTACCTCGATGATGACGATCTTGGTGTTTCTCACTATGGCGTCTTCATCCGCCCCTTCAGACAACGCTTCGCCAGCCGCGGCGCCATTGTCGCGATAAAACCGGCTTTTTATTTCGTTGGTGATATGGGGGATAACCTGGACAGTTCCGCCGCCGTAGTCGCCGCGGCGTTCCTTGTGCAGTACGCTCCAGTAGATCTTACCGGTGGTGACGTTGGAATTTTGAGTGAGACTCTCATCGATGAACCGCTCGTAGTGGCCAAGGTCCAGGTCGGTTTCGGCGCCGTCGTCGGTGACGAAAACCTCACCATGCTGTACGGGGTTCATGGTTCCGGGGTCGATATTGATATAAGGGTCTAACTTCTGCATGGTTACCTTGTAACCGCGGGCCTTGAGAAGACGGCCCAGGGATGCGGCGGTAATGCCTTTTCCCAGTCCGGAGACGACGCCTCCTGTTACGAATACGTATTTGACTGGCATGGAATGGACCTCCCTTGCGAATGTTCTCTCTGCGAAGCACTTTCGTTCGGGCAAGCAGCCTGTTCTTTTGTATGAAATTGTACCGGCGGGGAAGCCGGAATACGCGGCTTTTCCGCATCGGATCTGACGCGCCCGCAGAGGGGCTGAATAAAACAAACAACTTAAACATTATACAACAGGTCGGGCAGGAAAATCCAGTACTTTTTTACATTTTTTTTAGTTTTTTCCCGGATTTTTATCGGGTCGGTTCTTGATTTATGGAGAAACTGTCGGTATAATAGAAATGATATTTTTTTAGCAGAAATGAGACGCGGAGAATGGTGACACAGCAGGGACATATAGAGTAAGCCCGCACCGGAGCGGACGAACCGCTGACCGGCGCTTGTTGTACGGCAGGCCAGAAGGAGAACCGACGGACGGCGGGGCGGGACGGCAGGTATACATTTAGAGTAGGAGAACGGAATCGATGAATGATAGGAATCCGAACAACCAGAACGGAAAGAATCCGAATTATAACCAGATATTCGGTATCATTCTGACGGCGGGGCTGATCACGCTGATCGTCGTCATGATGATGAGCAATTTCATGAACCGTCAGACGACGGTCCCTTATAATGAATTCCTGGATTACCTGGAGGCGAATCAGGTAGAGTCTGTCACGGTGGAAGGGAACGACATTTATTTCACGCTGAAGAGCGAGCGGCCCATTCCGGGCATGACGCTTACGCTGTCCACGGTCCGTATGGAGAGCGGCGACCAGCTGACGCTCAGGCTGGAAGCGGCTGGGGTGACCTATGAGCAGATCGAGCAGAATACGGCCCTGTGGAGTATTTTAAGCACAGTGCTGATGTTCGGCGCGCTGATCTTTTTAATGAACATGATGATGCGGCGCATGGGCGGCGGCGTCATGGGCGTGGGCAAGAGCACGGCCAAGATGTATATGCAGAAAGAGACCGGCGTTATGTTCACTGATGTGGCGGGGCAGGACGAGGCCAAGGAGTCCCTGGTGGAGATCGTGGATTTCCTTCACAATCCGGGGCGCTACACCCACATCGGCGCCAAGCTGCCCAAGGGCGCGCTTTTAGTAGGCCCGCCAGGTACCGGCAAGACGCTTTTAGCGAGAGCCGTGGCCGGTGAGGCGCATGTGCCGTTCTATTCCCTGTCCGGATCGGACTTTGTGGAAATGTTCGTGGGCGTGGGCGCGTCCCGTGTGCGCGATCTGTTCAAGCAGGCCCAGGACAACGCGCCCTGCATCATTTTCATCGACGAGGTGGACGCCATCGGCAAGAGCCGTGATTCCCGCTTCGGCGG
>CANPZZ010000186.1 GCA_947589125.1 uncultured Lachnospiraceae bacterium | reverse complement strand
AGCAGATACGCCTCCCGGTAGACGCGGAAGGAATTGACCACCGACAGGATCAGCACCAGACCGAAGGTTCCGGAAAGGCCCGGCAGCGTGATATAGCGCAGCCGCGCCCAGGCTCCCGCGCCGTCCACCCGGGCCGCGTCATAGAGGCTTTCGGAAATGGACGCCAGCCCGGCCAGCCACAGCAGCAGGTCGTAACCTGCATTCTTCCAGATATAGGTTATAATCAGGATCGGAAAGGCCGCGCTGCTGTTGACCCAATCATTATCCCAGAGTTTTGTAACCTGCACGGCGCCGGCCGCAATCTCCTCTCCGGCTCCCGCAGCCGTTCCGGCGGCCCCTCTCGCTGCTTCCGCAATACCTGCCATGGCAGCTCCGCCCGCAGCCTCTTCAGCACCCGCCGCGCCCAGATCTCCGGCCATGCCAGTCAGCCAATTCAGCAATTCATTCAGCAGCCCGTCCTGACAGAAAACGATCTTCCATACCAGCACCATGGCAGCCACCGGGATGACCATCGGAAGCACCAGCGTAGTCTTATACAGATTCCCCTTGCCATCCCGCCGAAACACCAGAAGCGCCAGCGCGAATGACGCAAGCATCAGGAGCGGCAGGCAGACCGCCAGGAACCGTACGGTATTCGACGCCGCCAGCCGGAAAGCGGTATTTCCGCAGACCGCCGCGTAATTTGCGAGTCCCACACGCGTCCGCCCCATGGCGTCCAGGAAAGAGCGCCGGACCACATCGACAAACGGAACCGCCGTAAATACGATCACTCCCGCCAGGCTGGGCGCCAGGAAGAACCAGGACGCCCGCGCCTGGCGGCGGCGGATGCCGTGTTTCTGCCGTCTTCGCCAATCTCCGCTGCTCTGGCTTCTAACTCCTGCCCGACGCCTTCGGTTTCCGCGCCGCCAACCGGCGTTTTCTGTCCGGTTTCTGCTCCGGAGCGGTTCCTCTTCTGTCTGTTCTCTATCGTTTATTTCGCTCACCGGAACCGCCCCCTTTTCCTCTTAGCTCTACTTTTAATCGCTTTTCGTTCAGCTCTGCTTCTTTACTCTCTCTCCGCCTGGTACAGCATCACCTGCTGCTCCACGGCGGACGCCGCCTGCTCAACCGAGATCTTGCCGCCAAGGCAGTCCATCGAACCGCTCACGACCATCCCCAGAAGCGTCTGATTCACGTTCACCGGCTGACGGACGCCCTCGACCAGTTCCCGCAGCTTTGCCCGATTCTCCTCATTCGGATACGTGGCGTCGGCAGTGTAGTCCCAGTTGCTGAAGCCCATGCCGAAGGAGATCCCATTGCCTTCCGCCGCAAACATGGCGTCCAGCCCCGCGGCGCTGACAGGGAAACCGTCATAGAGGTTCTCCTTCTGCACATCCGCGGAGAAGATACATTTCACAAAATCCTTCGCCAGATCCGGATTGGCCGTCGCCTGGTTGATTCCGATGAGCCCGCTGGGGAAATAGATCCCGTTCACCAGATCCGTGACGGCGTCCGGATGGTTCGTCATAAATGTCACCGGATAGCCGAAGTCGGAAATATTTTCCATCTTCTCAATGCCGCTGGCCGCCAGACCCGCGTCGAAGAAGATAGCGTTGCCCTTAATGCCCAGGGGCATCACGCGGTTGCTCACATGGACGTCCTCCTGTTCCTGCTCGGTAAAGGTCTCCTTGGACCCGCTGGTTTCCGCCAGGGCCTTCGCCGCCTCCAGATACGTGATCAGCGTCCCGTGGTCGAGACTTAAGCCGTCCGCGCCGAACAGTTCCGGATAGTGCAGCACCGCCAGCTCCCGCAGAATCGATTCATAGGTATCCGCCCACTGGAGCGGTTTGTCTCCCTGATAATCGCGGATGCCCTCCAGGGTCTTCCACGCCTCCACCGCGTCCGCATTTCCCAGGGCGAAGGGCACCTGGATCCGGGCCGGCATCTGGTAAATGGCTCCGTCCGCGTCAGTATAACCCTCCGTCACCTGCGCCAGAAGCGGCGTCTCCTGCCGGATCTGATCAAACAGCTCCCGCATATCCATCAGCACGCCCTTCGCCTTATAGGAATCGGCGGGCAGGCCGTCCAGGACGAATACGTCGGCGCCTTTGCCGTTTAAGATCTCCGTGTTCAGCGCGCGGATCGTGTCGTCCGAGATCGTTGAAACATTGGTGTCCGTCTCCGTCGCGCAGCGCACGTCCACGAACACATCCGGGTTCTCCTCCTGGAAGACGGAGGCGGCCTGGCGGACCGTGGCGTTGTCGGTTAAACTGTAGACTGTAAGCGTGTAGCGTGGAACGCTTGGCATCTCCGGGTCGTAGGTATAATGGCAGACCACGAATCCGGCAAGTCCCCCATTCGTGTAGCAGCCGTAGAAATCATTATCGTCTCCGGCGCAGAAGGCGCTTAAGTACCGGCTCTGCCGGCCCAGGGAGTTTAATCTTCCGTCCATCACCTGCTCCCACAGGGTTCCGCCCTTATTGACATGGAACAGTCCCTTTTCGCTTGCCAGATAGACGCCGCCCTCGCCGTCTCCGAACAGGTAATTGCCCTCGCCGTACTGGGTGATACCGATGCTGTCGTCGAAGGGGATGTCCTCGATCTTCCTGCCGTCGCTTAAGTCGTAGCGGGTGACTCCGTCTTCCGTGACGGTCAGGAATTCATTGCCGTCTATGTAACCGACGCTGGTATCCGAGACGGCCGGGAAACGCGCCATGCTGAAAAGCATCGCGCCGTCGGGGCGGTAGCAGTAGACGTAATCCATATCGTGAAGCAGGATCCTGCCGTCCGCGGCCACATCGATCTGACCGGGGATCAGACCGAACTCCTTGCCGGCCGGCGGGAGAAACGCGTCGGAGAGCAGTTCCGTCACGCTGCTGCCGTCTTTCTGGTACAGATGGCACACGTATTCTTCATCCGACACGGCGGTAAAATAGTATTTGCCGTCCAGGCCGTAGGTGATCTTATAGGGCTCGGCACAGATCTCCCCGGAGGCCATCTTGTCCCGGTACCATTTCATCCATTCCGTATCCGACTTCCAGGATTCACCGTCGTAGAGATAGCGGACGGATTCGTGGGAATCGTAATCGCACATATAGAGTTCGAGACGGCCGCCCTCGCCTTTTAAGAGCGTGGTGTAAGTATATTGGCTGACGCTGTCGGGGAGGGTGAATTCTTCCTCCACATAGCGGCCCAGCGGGATCTCGCCGTCCACGGCGGACGCCTGACCG
>CANPZZ010000185.1 GCA_947589125.1 uncultured Lachnospiraceae bacterium | reverse complement strand
TCCAGGTGCTGGAGGAGGTGCTTCCGCCGATCTTCGCGAAGTACGGCAAATATAACAGTGCGTCTTCGGCGCCGTTTCAGAGGATCCCTTACCTTCAGGCCATGGAGGAGTTCGGCACGGACAAGCCGGATCTGCGCATCGACCTGCGGGTGACGGATCTGACGGAAGAGCTTGCAGGGTGCGGCTTCGCGCCCTTTGAGGGGAACGTCGTGAAGGCGGTTCCTGTGTCCGGCTGTACGCTTACCAGAAAGACCATCGACAAGATCTGCGCGGATATCGAGGTGCAGGCCGGAAGCAGGGCTTACTGGTTCAAATGCGACGAGAACGGCACGATCGCCGGCGGGATCGCCAAGTTCATCAATGGAGATCCGGCTGTGGCGGCCGCGGTGACTGAGAAGCTCCATCTTGCGTCCAATACCCTCGTGGTGCTCGGCGCAGGGAAGAAGGAGATGGCCCAGAAGGCCGCGGGCGTGGCAGTGAAAATGCTGGGCGCCGCCTGCGAGGGCCATATGAGAAAAGAAACTTACGAGTTCTGCTGGATCATTGATTTCCCGATGTATGAGATCGGGGAGGAGTCCGGAGAGCTGGAGTTCTGCCATAATCCGTTCTCCATGCCTTCCGGCGGAATGGAGATCCTGCTGGCGGCGGAGCGGGGAGAGGTGGATCCCCTCACCATCGTGGCGGATCAGTACGACCTGGTGTGCAACGGCGTGGAGTTGTCCTCCGGAGCCGTGCGGAACCATGATCCTGAGATCATGGTGAAGGCATTTGAAATGGTCCGTCTCGGGGAAGAGGAAGTGAAGGCCAAGTTCCCGGCCATGTACAACGCCTTTACCTACGGAGCGCCGCCCCACGCGGGGATCGCGCCCGGCGTTGACCGCATGGTCATGCTGCTGGCAGGCGAGGAATCCATCCGCGAGATCATCGCCTTCCCGATGAACAAGAACGCCCAGGATATCATGATGGGCGCGCCCTCCGCGGTGGAGCAGAAGCAGCTGGACGAGCTGCATATCGCGGTTACGGCGGAAGAGTGACGGAAACTTCCGGCTTTCTTGTGGTTGACCGGCTCGGGCGGATATTGCGCAGCGTTATAGAATGACACATATATCAACCTCCTTCGGCATAAGTATCAGGTAGACGTGACAGGCCTGCCTGAAGCGGCGCGAAGGAGGTTTTTCTATGGATTCTGATAAGAAGCCAAAGTTTATACATCTGGTGATCGCCATTGAGTCGGTGGTTCTGCTGGCTTTTCTTCTGATGCTGACGCCGATCGGCGGCAGGCTGACGCTGAGTGAGAATGTGGAATCAGCGGAGAACGGGGGAGCAGAGAGCGGAGCACCGGAGAACGGAGAAACAGGGAAGCCGAAGAAAACAGGCGGCGGGAATGCAGAAGAAAATTCCGGCCAGCCGAAAGAGAAAGAGGATCCCGGCCAGCCGGAGTCCGACGACGGCGCTGACGGGCAGCAGGACTCCGAGCAGAAGGATTACATCAAATGGGTCGATTTCGACGTCTCTGCCGACGCGCTTAAGAAGGCGTTCCGCTGTGACATTGACACCTATCTGGCGGATATCCATTTGAACTGGATCGAGATTCTGGCATATCTCGGCACGCGGTACGGCGGCGATTTCTCGCGCTATAAAGAGGCGGACATGGACGCGGTGACTAAGCGGCTGCTGGCTGGCGAGAAGATGGCGGATATCGCGTCGGCGATGGAGTATTATCCGTATTATCTGGAGGCGTACACAGCAGTACTGGGCGGTATGGTCGGAGAGTATCAGGTGGAGATACCAGGCTCGGAAGCGCCGGAGTTTGCGTTGCCGAAGGATGAAAACGGCAATCCCATTCCTACCGAAGACCATGTCTGGGTCACCAAATACGGCCTGAAGGCATTTTCGCCGATCGCGAAGAATTATCCGTACACCGATTACGATGATTTCGGGGATACCCGTGATTACGGTTTCCACCGCGTCCATCTGGGTCACGACCTGATGGGACAGGTAGGAACGCCGGTAATCGCCGTGGAATCCGGTCGTGTGGAAGCCATAGGCTGGAACCGCTACGGCGGCTGGCGGCTCGGTATCCGCAGCCTGGACGGCAGGCGGTATTACTATTACGCGCATTTACGAAAGAATTATCCGTATCACAAGTCCCTGCAGGAAGGCAGCATTGTCCAGGCCGGGGACGTGATCGGCTATCTGGGGCGGACCGGCTACAGCAGCACGGAGAACACGAACAATATCGAGGATCCACACCTCCATTTCGGCATCCAGCTGATCTTCGACGAATCCCAGAAGGACAGCGACCACGAGATCTGGATCGACTGCCATGAACTGATCAAATTCCTGTCGATCAACCGGGCTGAGACGGTGAAGGATGAATCCACGAAGGAATATTACCGTGTTTACCAGATGAAAGATCCGGCGATCCCCGGCAGCGCGGCCGAACAGCGGATACCGGAACAGACGGACACAGATACTCCGTCGTAATCGGCATGTATACATCCGGGCAATCTTTCCATTTTCACCCAATTATGCTATACTGGAAATGATTTAACTGACATTTTCCGTTTACGCATATATTTGGGGGGATCTGTAACATGCGCGATTTGGCATATCTGAAGCTTCTGGCACGCGAGTATCCGACGATCCGGGCCGCGGCCAGCGAGATCATCAATCTGACGGCAATCGGCGGCCTGCCGAAAGGCACCGAGTATTTCTTCAGCGACCTGCACGGCGAGCACGAGGCGTTTATCCATCTTCTGCGGTCTTCCTCCGGTATCATCCGTGAGAAGATCAAGGAGACCTTCGGCTATGTGATCCCGGAGGAGGATCAGGACGAACTGGCCAATCTGATCTATTATCCGAGGAGGGAACTGGCCCGCATGGAGCGGGAGGGCCGGGCCGGCGACGACTGGAAGCGGATCACGATCTACCGCCTGGTCCAGATCAGCAAGGAAGTCTCTTCCAAATACACCCGCTCCAAGGTCCGCAAGAGCATGCCCGCGGATTTCGCCTATGTCATCGACGAGCTGCTCCATGTGGATTACAATGACGACAATAAGAAGGTCTATTACAGTGAGATCGTCCGGTCCATCATTGACAATGATATCGCCGGCCAGTTCATCTGCGCCCTGTGCGAGCTGATCCAGAAGCTGACCATCGACCGGCTCCATATCATCGGCGATATCTTTGACCGCGGCCCCAGGGCCGATCTGATCATGGAGGAGCTGATGCGTTTCCACGATGTGG
>CANPZZ010000184.1 GCA_947589125.1 uncultured Lachnospiraceae bacterium | reverse complement strand
GCGCCGAAGATCAGGCCGCCGCCGCAGATCTGGGCCAGCACGTAATTGATATCATGCTTTCCGAAAATAAACGCGAAGACCGCCACGGTCAGGATGTAGGTACCGGGGATCCGGATGCTTATGACCTTCTTATACAGCAGGTACGCCGCGCCCACCAGCAGGGCCAGCGTGGACACCTCTCCGATGGTTCCGGGGATCCGTCCCACGAACATGGCCGCCACGTCCACCTGCTCGCCGCTCTTAAGAAGAGCCAGCGGCGTCGCGCCGGATACGCCGTCCAGCGTGAATCTGGACATCTTCTGCGCAAATGAGATCAGAAGGAAGCATCTGGCCGCCAGCGCCGGGTTCATGAAATTCTGTCCCAGGCCGCCGTAGAGCTGCTTCACGACGATGATCGCGAAGACGCCGCCCAGGCAGGGGATCCAGACCGGGATCTCCGGGGGCATGTTAAGTCCCAGGATCAGGCCGGTCACCACCGCGGATAAGTCTCCCACGGTCACCGGCTTATTCAGAAGTCTCTCAAACAGATATTCGCTGACCACGCAGCTTAGAACCGTCATGATCAGAACCAGCGCCGCGTGGACGCCGAACTGCCACACGCCGTAGACCGCCGTCGGGATCATGGCGATGATCACGTCGCCCATCAGGTTGGACGTGATCACGTCGCTGCGGACGTGGGGCGAGGAAGAAACATTTAACAGTTTACTCATCTTCTATCTCCACCTCCTATTTCCTGCGGGCGGCCGCCACGGCCTTGCGCATCTCTTTGAATGACTGGGTCAGCGGTTTCCTGGCCGGACATATGTAGGAGCAGCAGCCGCACTCACAGCACTCCATGCCGTTCAGCTTCACGAACGCGTCCAGGTCATGGCGCAGCGCCGTCTTATAGAGCTTCTGCGGCACCACCCGGCCCGGACACACCTGCACGCACCGGCCGCAGCGGATGCAGGCCGTCGGCTCCATCTCCGCCACCGCGTCGTGGCTTAAGCAGGTCAGAGCCGACGACGTCTTGGCCACCGGAATCGTCAGATCGAACAGCGCCTGGCCCATCATCGGGCCTCCGGAAATCACTTTCTCCGGCTCCGTCTTAAATCCGCCTGCCGCGTCGATCAGCTCCTGATAGCAGGTGCCCAGCAGCACGCAGTAATTCTTCGTATTGGCGATGGCGTCGCCGGTGACGGTGATGATCTTCGTCATCAGCGGCGTGGACTTGCAGACCGCCATATAGATGGCCGTCGCCGTGTCCACATTGTCCACGATGCAGCCCACATCCGCGGGAAGCATGGAGGAATTGATCTTCCGTCCGGTCACCGCGTAAATCAGGGTGCGCTCGCCGCCCTGCGGGTATTTGGTCTTCAGCGGACAGACCTCGATGCGGGGTTCGTCCTTCACAAGCTCCGTCATCTTCTTAATGGCCTCGGGCTTATTGTCCTCGATGCCGATCACGCCCTTCGCGCCGTCAAACAGCCTCAAAATCACCTTCAGGCCGCCGATCACCTTCTCCGGCTCCTCGATCATTCTGCGGTAATCGCTGGTCAGATACGGCTCGCACTCCGCGCCGTTGATGATCACGTAGTCGATCTTATCCGGCTCCTTCGGAGAGAGCTTCACCTGGGTCGGGAAACCCGCGCCGCCTAAGCCCACGATACCGGCTTCACGCACGGCGTCGAGGATCTCCTGCTTCGACATGGTCTCCGGATCCCGCTCCGCGCCCATCCCCTCGATCTCCGTATACTGGCCGTCATTCTCCACAATGATGGAATCCACCATGGCGCCGGCCGCCGTCCTGCGCTTCTCGATGCCCTTCACCGTGCCGGACACGGACGAAAGGACAGGCGAGGAGACAAATCCGCCGGCTTCCGCGATCTTCTGCCCCGCCAGCACCTGGTCGCCTTTCTTCACCAGGGCCTTGGCGGGCGCGCCGATGTGCTGGGACAGAGGAAATACCATCTCCCCTTTGGGCATCAGCACTTCGATCGGCTGGTTCTCGGACAGTTCCTTCCCCTCATAGGGATGAATGCCGCCAACAAATGTTGCCAATCCCATTCAATAAACCCCACTTTCTTACATATTTTGCAAAATACAGCTGCATAACATGACAAAAATTTTGCACTATTACTAATATAGCACAAGATGACGCCTATCGCAATTACAAAAAGAAGTACAATTCATGTATACATAACTACATGAAAGCCCGTTCGGCGGCCATAAGCTGCGCAGATCTGCCCGCAGCAGATTACGGTCATCAGACGAGCTAGATGATATGAGTGAGCCTAAACATCAGACCTGATTCGTTACTCTTACTGGCAACGCTTACTCTGCGACCAGCTTTCATGCCTTCATTCAGACATTGCTTTCATGCTTTCGCCCGGATGACAGCTTATCTCCTCCACCCCGCGTAGAACACCGCCACCGACCGCGGCCGCATCACAAACTCGCGGTCGATATGGGGCGACTGCCATTCCTGGTACACATACCGCCCCCGGCTGTCCCCGGCCGTATTCACCGCCAGGTACCAGTGAAGACGCCCGTGGGTATCGGGAAGCGTGATCGTCACGTCCTCCCAGTAGGTATTGACCGCCAGATAAACGATATCGTCCCTGCCCCGCTCCTTGTCGTACCCGGCCATACTGACGCCGATGGTGCGGGCATTTGGCGGCAGATTGGTGATATCCGCGTTCACATCGTGGGCGTGAAGCGGCTCCATGCCGCAGATCGCATCGGGCAGCTTCCGGCTGATGATCGGATGCTTCTTGCGGAAGGCGATCATGTATTTGAAGAATTCGAAGAGTTCCCGGTTCCTCTCCAGAAGGCTCCAGTCCAGCCAGGAGATTTCATTGTCCTGGCAGTAGGCGTTGTTGTTGCCAAACTGGGTATTGCCGAACTCGTCGCCGGCCAGAAACATCGGCGTCCCGCGGCTGCACATCAGAACCGCGCAGGCGTTGCGGATCATCTGAAAACGCAGGTTCAGCACCTCCGGATCCCAGGTATCCCCCTCCGCCCCGCAGTTCCAGCTGCGGTTGTCATTAGAACCGTCGGTATTGTTCCAGCCGTTGGCTTCGTTATGCTTCTCATTGTAGGCGTACAGGTCGTAGAGCGTAAAGCCGTCGTGACAGGTCAGGAAATTCACGCAGGAATTATAGCCCGCGTAGTTGTCGTTGCCGTCAGAATAGACGCCGCCGTACATATCGCCGGACCCGCAGATGCTCCAGGCCGCGTCCCAGCTGTTCCAGGCGTCGCCCTTTAAGAAACCCCGCACCGCGTCCCGGTAGCG
>CANPZZ010000183.1 GCA_947589125.1 uncultured Lachnospiraceae bacterium | reverse complement strand
TCGGAAAGTCCCAGGTTGATGGCCTGCATCATCAGGTTGTCCCACACGCTGGAATTTGGAAAACAGCCGGTGTTCTCTATCAGCGCCCCGACCCGCGCCCGCACTCCTGCGTTTGTATATTTTCGGTCGAACAGTTTGATACTGCCTTTGTTCGGCACCAGATGTCCGCAGATCAGTTTCTCCGTAGTGGATTTACCGCTGCCGTTTTCTCCGATGAAGCCATAAATGGCTCCCACGGGGACGGTCATGTTCAGGTTGTCCACGGCGTACAATCCGCGGAAGCTCTTTGACAGCCCCCTGATTTCGATTGCATTCATTTTGCCTGCCTCCTTGCTTCTTTCCGTTTAGTTCGCCGCCCGCCTGCGGTGCAGGATCGCGGCAGCAGCTCCGGCGATGCCAAGCACGATGGCAACGATTGCGGGAATGATAAACTTTTTCATTTGAGATATCCTCCTTTGATTTCGATTGTGCCTGTATTGTAATATCTTAATGTTTGAGAAATTTTTGAGTTTTGTTTGAAAAATATTAAAATGCTGCCGATTCCCGATTTTCTTCATTCGCCTTTGTTTTTAAGACACGAATCTATTAAGACCATATGGAAAAATTGTTCTGTCATTGTGTCGTTGCCTAAAATTTCGACTAAATATTGCTCAAACACATTATCCGCCTGCGCGCTGCCCTCCAAATCGGAGGGCGTAGATTGTATCAAACCTTGTCCCTTTAGTCCGTAAAACGTGATATTAACATTGGTATTCATCTTATCAACTCAACCTGCCCTTAATCATCCTGTCTCCACAACATACCCCCATATCCAGCCTGTCAACTCAACTCTCCTCCCTTTGAAGCGTTGGATAGGTTTCCGCATACTGCAACAAGCAAAAAATCCGGGAACCAGAACCGCCATTCTCACAGTTCTGATTCCCGGAAATCCCTTGTTTACTGCACTTTTCACGCTCTCTATTTCTCAATCCTTGACATCAATACTGCGCACTCACAATGCTCCGTGTGCGGGAACAGATCATACGGCCACGCTTCCCCCGCCCGGTAGCCGAACTGCTTAAACACCTTCAGGTCCCTGGCCAGCGTCTCCGGATTGCAGGAAATGTACACCACCCGCGACGGCTTCAGCGCCGCCGCGGCGCGGATGAATTCCTCCGTGCTGCCGCTTCTGGGCGGATCCATGAAGATCACGTCCGCGCGTTCTCCCTGGGCCGCCATGCCGGTCATAAATGCCGTCGCGTCATTCTGGTAGAACTGGATATTCTCCGTCCGGTTGCGCTTCGCGTTGGCGGCGGCGTCACGCACCGCGTCCGGATTCAGTTCCACGCCGATCACCCGACCAGCTTGCGCGGCGGCGATAATGCCGATGGTTCCCGTACCGCAGTAGGCGTCGATCACCGTCTCCTGCCCGGTCAGACCGGCCAGTTCCATGGCTTTTCCGTAAAGCTTTTCCGTCTGCGCCGGATTCACCTGGTAAAAGGACTTGCTGGAAATGCGGAACCGGCAGCCGCACAACTCGTCCTCAATATAGCCTTTGCCGTAAAGCACTCTCTCCTTGTCCCCCAGCACCATGCTGGTGGAGCGGTCGTTCTGATTCTGGATGACTGTAGTGATCTCCGGATGACGTTCCCGCAGCGCCTTTACGAAATTGTTGCGGGAGGGAAATACCGGCGAAGCCGTCACCAGCACCACCATGATCTCGCCGGTGGCGAAGCCGCGCTTCACCAGCACATGGCGAAGAAGGCCGAAGCCGCTGTCCTCGTCGTAGGTCCTGATCTTGAAGGATCCCGCCAGCTCACGCACGGTTCCGATGATCTCATCCGCTTTCTCGTCCTCGATCATGCAGGACTTCACCGGCACGATCCGGTGGCTCCCCTCCTGATAGACCCCGGAAATGATCTCGCCCTTCCGGAATCCGAATACGGCGTGTACCTTGTTCCGATAATGGAATGGTTTCTCCATCCCGGTGATGGGCTGCACTTTGCAGGCGCCGCCCAGGAGCCGTTCCACATTGTGCTGCTTGCGCTTCAGCTGCTCATCGTAAGATATATCCAGCATCTGGCAGCCGCCGCATTTGCCGAAGGCGGGGCAAATTACTTTCCGCCCGTTAGCCTCCTGTTTTTCCGTTTTTTCCTGCGCTGATCTGCCCCTTTGCCGTGATCCAAATTCACCAAGACGTTGAGATTTCTTTGGTCTCTGAGACGCGCCAGTATTTTGCGGCATCTTTGTCCGCTGCGGTTCTTCTGCCTTCTGCGGTCCAACTGCTTTCCGCTGCGGTTCTGCCTTCAGCGGCATCGCCTCCTGCGGCGGCTTCTTATCTGTCTTTCTTTTATTCCTGCTATCCATTGATGATCCTCATAACAAACTCATAGTTCTTTAAAACATACCGTCTTCCGTCAAACCAACAAACACCAATTAACCGCATATTAATTATTAAATATCACCGTTGCATTTTCCGATCTTTTTTGTATAATAATCTCGTGTGCTGCCGCTGCATTATCGGCAGCGGTATCCAAAGCATTCACTGGCCAGACAGCTCTGCCAGACAGCTGCTGCGCACAGCAGAACAAAATAACAAATCCATTTCAAGACAAGGAGAAACAAATGGAAGAATTTTACATAGATCCGACACTCTATACCGGCCGTCCCGCAGACGTATCCGGCCGCCTCCCGCGCGAGGTCCGCACCTACGACCTTCTGGACCAACTGGGCATTCCCTACGCGCGGCTGGATCACACAGCCACCTACACCATCGACGCCTGCCACGATATCGACAAGCGGCTGGGTATCGAGATCTGCAAGAATCTTTTCCTCTGCAATGCCCAGAAGACAAGCTTTTATCTTCTGATGATGCCGGGAGAGAAGAAGTTCCGCACCGCCGTTCTCTCCAAGGAGATCGGCAGCGCCCGCCTGTCCTTCGCTTCTGCCGAGTATATGGAGGAATTTCTGGACATCACGCCCGGCTCCGTAAGTATCCTTGGCCTGATGAACGACCATGACCACCGGGTGCGGCTGCTGATCGACGAAGATGTAATCAACGGCCACGAATACATCGGCTGCCATCCCTGCGTCAATACCTCCAGCCTGCGGATCAAAACCACGGATATTCTGGAGAAATTCCTGCCGTATGTAGAGCATCCGTATACGGTGGTGAAGCTGTAACCCAGCCGCACCACCGTAATGTTTGTCAGCCGATCCTGCCCATCCTGTTTCAGATTTCCCTCGTCGCTTCCTTAAGCCACGCCCTCTCATCCTCATCCAGATACGGCGAGATCTTCTCATAGACCT
>CANPZZ010000182.1 GCA_947589125.1 uncultured Lachnospiraceae bacterium | reverse complement strand
GACTATACGGAGATCCTGTACGGCTTCGACCGGGTGGTCGACAGCTGCGTGGGAGTAGCGGAAGAAGTGATGGACGGGGCTAGGTTCGTGACGATGGAAGACGTCGGAATGCAGGGGGCTGAGCCGGCGGGGATGGGAGCCGGGGGCTGATGTGATCACCCGGATGGGCGCTGGAGGCTAATACGACCACCCGGGCTGAACGCCGAAGGCCGAACCGATCACCAGAGGTGGGCGCCGGAGGCTGAACCGACTACCCGGGATGAACGCCGGAGGCTAATACGACCACCCGGGCTGAACGCCGAAGGCCGAACCGATCACCAGAGGCAGGCGTTGGAGACTGAAGCGATCATCCGCCAAGAATCTGGCTGACGACTTTCACGGCTTCCTCATCCGTTCTCCAGATCTGATACTCGCTGATGCCGGGAAGTCCCATGGAGACGGCCGGATTGCGGAAGGTCATGCCGCTTTCCAGAACGGTCTTGCCGGACATATGAAAGGTGCGGACGGCGGTGCGGGCAATCAGTTCGCGGACTGTCTCGGCGTTTACGCCGCCTCCGGCCATGATGGCCGGACCGTAATCGGTGGATAGTTCCGCCAGTTTCTGAAGCAGAGGAAGCCCCTCGCGGCAGGAGGCCGCCTGGCCGGAGGTAAGGATCGTATTGACGCCCAGACGCCCGGCCTGTTCCCAGGCAGTAAACGGTTCGCGGCACATATCGAAGGCCCGGTGAAGCGTGACGGACATGCCATGGGCGCAGTCCATGAAGCGGCCCATGCTGTCCGTATCGAGAGCGCCGTCCGGCCGCAGGCTTCCGACGACTACGCCGTCGGCTCCGGCTTCCGCGAAGGCGCGGATCTCCCGGCAGATGATGTCGGTCTCCGCCTCGGAGTAGAGAAAATCGCCGAAACGGGGGCGTATAAGTATGTGGATGGGCAGGGAGACAAGTTCCCGAACTTTCTCATACAGGGCTATCGTCGGCGTAGTCCCGCCGATGATCAGATTGGCGCAGAGTTCCAGGCGGCCGGCGCCGCCGCGCTCCGCCGCAAGGGCGGACTCGGGGGAGTCGACGCAGCATTCCAGAAGATATTGTTTTTTAGCTGATGATGTCATAGTACTCCTTTCACGGTGCCGGCTGGCAGGATGCGGATTCAGCGTGATCCTGCCGTGCGGCGCCTAAAGCAACTACGAAAATTATATCATATTTTTCTTCCATTTTAACCGAAAAAGAATCCTATTTTTAAAAAAGAATAGATAATTGACCGCCCCGTTCTTTTGTGGTATTGTTATCTCATGTTGCGCGGTATGTTGAGATGAGTAATGACGAGGAGAGGGATTTATATGGGAGGGAATCATTTCCCCGGCGGGGTCTGGCCGGTCATGCTGGCTCCGTTTACGGAGGACGGTCATATCGATTATCATGGGCTCGGCGAACTGGTGGAGTGGTATATCGCGAACGGCTCGTCCGGACTGTTCGCGGTTTGTCAGTCCACGGAAATGTTCTGCCTGACGCTTGAGGAGCGGGTGGGGTACGCTCGGTTCGTGAAGGAGAAGGCGGCCGGAAGGGTGCCGGTCATCGCATCCGGACATATTTCCGATTCCTTCGAGGATCAGGCGGAGGAGCTTAAGGCTGTCGCGGCAACAGGCGTGGACGCGGTGATTCTGATCACCAACCGGCTGGCGCGGCAGGATGAGAGCGACGAGGTCTGGATGGCGAATCTTGAGCGGCTTCTGGCGGCGCTGCCGGAAGATATCAAGCTGGGCTTTTATGAGTGCCCTTATCCGTATAAGCGGCTTCTGACGGCGGATATGATCCGTAAGTGCGCCGGGACCGGCCGGTTTTATTTCCTGAAGGATACGTGCTGCGATATCGGGCAGATCCGGGAGAAGCTGAAGGCTGTCGCGGGCACGAATATGAAGCTTTATAACGCCAATACCGCAACCTTGCGGGAGTCGCTTCTGCTGGGTGCGACAGGTTACAGCGGCGTTATGGCGAATATGCAGTGCCGGCTGTACGCCAGGCTCTGTACGGATCCGTCCGGCAGCCGGATGGAGGAGCTGTCCGACGCGCTGACGATCTGCGCGCTGATCGAGCGGCAGGTGTATCCGGTGAACGCGAAATATTATCTGCAGCGGCAGGGCCTTTCGATCACCACAGTGACCCGGACGAAGGACCGGGCGCTTCTGGATGAAACGGCGAAGAGCGAAGTGGAGATGCTGGGGCGGATCACGGAGCGGCTGCGGAAGAAGTATTGCTGATGCTGTAGCGTTTTTTGTCAGGAGGTTTTACATAGTTTTATGAATGTACCAAACAGTTTCATCCGCGCGGCGGGCCGGTACGGTATCCGGGAGGAAGACATCGTCTTCACAGCCGCCGCGGATTTTGATATGGAATACCGTTTCGCGGACAGTATCGCGGCGGTTACGAAGAAGCAGCTGATCTTCGCGGCGTACCCTTACCGGGAGAAGCGGGAGTACCGCTTTGGAGGTTACAGCGGCTGGCAGCTTGAAGATACGAAAGAACTTGAGGAACCGGCGATCCGGCTGTGGGATCTGGAGCGGGTCGAGCGGCTGGAGGTGATCCGGGAAGTCAGCACCGGCGTGCTGATGGCGGTGATCGACGGAATGGAACAGTGCCTGTGTCATTTCTCCAACACCCGGATGGAAGTCTTCCTGCGGATCTGCCGGATCCTGGGCAAGATCAAGAAGGGCGAGGAGATCACGGCTGAGGATCTGGATGTGAAGAAGGGCCGGGAGTGCTGCCCCAAGTGCGGCATGATCTATCCGGATCAGGAGCGGAAGGTCTGTCCCAAGTGCATGGACAAGAAATCGATCCTTTTGCGGGTGCTGTCATATTTTAAGCCATATAAGCTGGCGCTGGCGGTGATGGTCTTCTGCTATCTGGGAACGGCGCTCGTGAATCTGACCTGGCCGTATTTAAGCGGAACCATTCTCTACGACCGGGTGCTGGCCCGGGATGAGAGTTTTCTGGCGCTTCTGCATCTGCCGGCGGGACGGTTTGTAACCGCACTTGTAATGCTGGTGATCGCCATCGTCATATCAAAGGTTGCGCTCCAGGCGCTGGGTATCCTGCAGGGAGTGATGACCGCCCGGATCGCCCCGGAAGTGGTGGCTACGCTGAAGAGTCAGGTATTTGATTCCATGGGGAAGCTGTCGATCAGCTTCTATTCCAGAAGGCAGACCGGCGGTCTGATGACCAGGGTCTCTGACGACGCGGAAGAGATCTCCAGTTTCTTCATCGACGGACTGCCGTATATATTCATCAATGTTGGCATCCTGCTCGC
>CANPZZ010000181.1 GCA_947589125.1 uncultured Lachnospiraceae bacterium | reverse complement strand
ACGATAAATTCGATCTTCTCCGCCTGGCCGTTCATCCGGGCCGTCAGATCCCCTTCCTCCACCAGCCTTGCGTTGGCCGCCGGTTCCAGAATGTAACCGCTGGCCTTCTCGGAAGCGGTGATCTCCGGCTTCTTGATCTCCCCGGCCTTGATCTGCTTCATGACGGAAAGCTGATCCGCGGCGAAAATACTTTTCTCATTGTTATACATGGTCAGGAACGGATCCAGCAGTTCGTGGCCGAACAGCGTGCCGTCGTCCCTCTTATCAATGATAAACGGCGTGTAGTAGCCGCCGGTCCGGGAATAGTTGGACCACAGCATGACGAAGCAGCAGTCATACGCCTTATCCGTCACGATATCCAGGATCTCGCTGTACCACTCCGGTCTCCGGTTGCCCGCCTCAGGGATACCGCCTCCGGAAGCGAAGGACATGCCGGTCTCCGTCAGGGCAAACAGCTTGCCGTGCGCTTTGGCGAAATCATCCGTCACCTTCATGGCCTTCCGGAGCGCCTGCTGGAAACCGTAACCTTCCTCGTCCGGCACCGGGTTCGAATCGTAGGTATCAAATCCGATCATATCCACATAGGCGTCGCCGGGATAGCGCTCGCCGTAAGCGTCCACATTTTCCGCCTCGGAACCGGGCGCGTATACATAAATTACATTGTGGAGTTTTCTCTCGTCCCGCAGATACTCCACCGAATAACGGTAGACATTCTTATAGGCCTCCGGGTCGCAGAAATCGCTGCCCCACCAGAACCAGCTTCCGGTATTCTCATGGAAGAGACGCAGAAGGACCGGTCCGTCCACCTGCTTTATGTAGTCGGCGATGGCGTCCAGATGGGCCAGGAACGCGTCGTGATAACGTCCGCCCGGCATGAGCTGGTTCATGCAGTCGCCGATAGTGCTGTAGGAATCCGCGCCGCTGAAATCATAGCGGTCGTAGCTTAAAGCCGCCGACATGTCCTTCTTCGCAGCCCCGGCGAAATTAGGCATATGGGAGGACAGCGTGATCACCGCGCCCTGCGCGATGGCTTCATTGGACAGAAGCGCCGCCGCCCTGATATTGCCGGCGTTGGTGTCGGGAAGCGGCTGGGCTTCCGGATGACGCTCATTGTATTTGGCAGCGTAGCCGGAAAACAGTCCGCCGATATCAAGGCCTATGATGGAGGAAATGGATCCGGTCACGTCCTTTGTATCCGATTCTGTATATTCCTCGGCACCCGCCTTGAGGATCGTGTCCTCCATGTGGCCGAACAGAGCCGCGTCCGATTCGCCCACGGCCTTTAAGTACTGATAGAGCCCAACGGTCTCCGCGTCCGCCGCCGGGTCCGTAAGCTGAACGCTGCCGGCATAATCGATCGTGCTGCCATTTACCGTCAGTGCGGCGTCTGTACTGGTAATGACCGTAGCAGTCTCCGCTTTCACCGTACTTTCCACCAGGAAACGTTCATATTTCTCAGCACGCAGCGTTATATTGTCGATCCAGATATCGCCCTTATAATCGGTATTGTTGCCGATGATCTGCAGCATCAGCTTCTTCGGATGCTCGCGGCCGGCATAGTAGGCGTCGCTTCCCAGGGAAACGTTCACCATCATCAGGCCGTCGCCGGTATCTTCCGGCAGGCTCTGGCTGACGATCACGCTCTGGTCGCGGAAGACATTGTCGGAAAACGCCTTGACCGTAAAATCTCCGGTGGTATAAGCTGCCGCGTCATAGTAGAAATCGAAGTCCAGGCCGCCTGCTTCGGAATAGTCGATTCCATCCTCCGACGGGAAGCTGACGCCGATCTGGCTGTAGCCGTTGTCGGCATTGCCGGAGAAATCTACGGTGAGCTTCAGCATCTGCTTCTCTTCGTCCCAGGCAAATTCCGTCTCGCCGGTATAGCTGTCCCCCGACCAGCTGTCGTCGTACACCCAGTCCTGGGTTCCGTCTGAGAAATCCCACTGCCTCACGATTTCCGGCGCATCATCCGTCCCGGCGCTCTCTCCCGGAGCGGCGCAGGCGGAAATTACCGTCTGGGGGAAGACGGCTGTAAATGCCAGAATTATGGCTGCCGCGGCCGCAAGGCCGCGATCTGACGTATATCCTCTGCTGCTTCTGTCGCTGCATTTCCTTTTGCCTTCAGCAGCGCGACACACAGCGTTTCTTTTCATGCCATGACGAATCCCGCAGTCCGCAACACGATTCTCCTTACCACTCCGGGTCTTGTAATCCGCAATGTCATTCCTCATGACGCTCCGATTCCTGTAATCCGCAGCGTCATTCTTCATGCTGCGCCGGGTCTTGTAATCCGCAGCATCATTCTTCATGCTGCGCCGGGTCTTGTAATCCGCAGCATCATTCTTCATGCTGCGCCGAGTCTTGCAATCCGCAGCATCATTCTTCATGCTGCGCTTGGTCTTGCAATCCGCAGCATCATTCCCCATGCCATGCCAGATCCTGTAGTCCACACTGCAATGAGTTCCGTTTCCGTCCCCTTTCCTCAGACTGCCTTGCCTCACTTTGAACACCTCCCGCGATGTTGTATTTAAGTTAATAATTAACTTATAATTTAGTTTAATTCTAATTCGTTTTAAGTGAAATTTCAATACCAAATTATGATATATTTCAAATTTATCGGATTTAGACAAAAGAACAGGCATGAGATTGTGCAATCTGCACTTGTCTCATGCCTGCTAATGAATTGATTAAAGCAGATAAATTAATCAGAAATTAATTTTTCGTAAATCGAATAGCCCGGAAGTCAAAATCGGTACCCGGAAGGAACACAACCGTAAGATCCCGCACTCCGGAAATCTCCGGAATCGCAAACGATCTCGTCACGATCTCTCCGTCCCCGCTTCCCGCAAACTCCAGATCTACGCTTTCCAGCACCGGTTTGTTCTCCCGCTTCGATCCATTCTCCTGCTCCGGCTTATTCTCCTGCCCCGGCGCGTTTTTCCCTGCCGCAAACGACAGCCGTATCGTATCGCGCCGGTTCCTCGAGCGGCCGGTTATCTCGACCCTGGTAGCACCGTTTTCAAAATCAACGCCCTCAAAGCAGACGCTGACATTATTGCCGATCTTCTCGATCATTTCTGTTCCGGTTACAAAGCTGTCGCCGTAGACCGCGTCGTTATCCAGGGCGCGGATCAAGGTTCCAAGACGGCGGGGAGCCGCAAACCGGAACCCGAGGAACCGCAGTTCTTCTTTGAATACAAACTCCAGATCATGAACGCCCGTAAGCGTCCGCGGAAGCGTGAATGTATTGTATTTGTAGACATTCCACTCATTCTTCGCCTGGAAATGCAGGGTGTCGACCAGCTCGCCGTCGGCGTACAGTTCGACCGGGATCACATTTTCATTGTAGGTGTAGATTCCGATCGTGATCTCATCCGAACCGGTCTTCTTAAAATCGAC
>CANPZZ010000180.1 GCA_947589125.1 uncultured Lachnospiraceae bacterium | reverse complement strand
CTGCCGGTACCGGGGGTAAACACAAGTTATTTTGCGGACTTTTTTGCTAGTCAGACGACAGACGCTTTTGGATTTTTTAATGCGATGACCGGTGGATCTTTCTCCAATATGTCCATTCTGGCCTTAAGCATTACCCCGTATATCACATCATCCATTATTATGCAGTTAATGACCATCGCCATCCCGAAGCTGGAAGAGATGCAGAGGGAAGGCGAGGACGGCCGCAAGAAGATCGCGGAGTATACCCGTTATCTGACGGTTGGTCTGGCGCTCCTGGAGTCCGGCGGTATGGCCATCGGCTTTGGCGGCCAGGGACTTCTGGTCGACTATAACGCGGGCAGCGTGATCGTTGCGATCGCTGCGATGACCGCGGGCAGCGCCTTCCTTATGTGGATCGGCGAGCGAATCACGGAGAACGGCGTGGGCAATGGTATTTCCGTCGTCCTGCTCTTCAACATTATCTCCAGCCTGCCGGACGATATCAATACGCTGTACACCAGGTTCCTTTCCGGCAAGAATGTGCCGGTAGTGATCGTGACAGTGATCATCATCCTGGCGCTGATCGTGGCGATGGTGGTATTTGTTGTTATCCTTCAGGATGCGGTACGGAGAATTCCGGTGCAGTATTCTCAGAAGATGCAGGGCAGAAGGATGGTTGGAGGCCGTTCCTCCAATATCCCGCTGAAGGTCAACACGGCAGGCGTTATCCCGGTGATCTTCGCCTCGTCCATCATGTCCCTTCCGGTGGTGATCGCGCAGTTCTTCACCGTGAACTACAACAGCGTCGGCGGCAAGATCCTGCAGACCCTGAACTCCAATATGTGGTTCCGGCCGGATCAGCCGGTCTATTCCATCGGCCTGGTCATTTACCTGGTGCTGATCGTGGTGTTTGCGTATTTCTATACATCCATCACCTTCAACCCGCTTGAGGTTGCCAACAACATCAAGAAGCAGGGCGGCTTTATCCCGGGTATCCGTCCCGGCAAGCCCACCAGCGAGTACCTGAACGGTATTCTGAATTACATTGTATTTATCGGCGCAGTCGGCCTGATCATCGTCTGCATCATCCCGATCATTGTGTCGGGTCTGTTCAATATCAGCCGCCTGTCCTTTGCGGGCACATCGCTGATCATCATCGTAGGCGTAGTCCTGGAGACTTTGAACGCGATCGAATCGCAGATGCTGGTACGCAATTACAGAGGTTTCCTGAACGACTGACCGCGGACTTAAAAGGCGCGGAAGATTACAGAATGAGAAGGAAGGCCGAATCTGCCTTTCTTCTCATTACAGTCTTATGATACCTGTAAGCGTTATGCTTTTGGTATATGCAGCACATTCACACATCCACATTTAGTTCCATTCTGTCATGTAGACTTGTCTGTCCTGCGGTGCGGGACACCACTACGGTAAGAAAGAGAAGGAGGACGACCGTATGAAGATCATCATGTTAGGCGCTCCCGGAGCTGGAAAAGGGACGCAGGCGAAGAAGATTGCTGAGAAGTATGGAATCCCGCATATTTCCACGGGAGACATTTTCCGCGCGAACATTAAGGGCGGCACGGAACTGGGCCTGAAGGCCAAGACCTTCATGGACCAGGGCAAACTGGTTCCTGATGAGATCACCATCGGCATGCTGATGGACCGTATCAAGGCAGATGACTGCGCGAAGGGCTACGTTCTGGATGGATTTCCAAGAACCATCCCGCAGGCGGAGAGCCTGACGGCGGCGCTGGCGGCTCAGGGCGAGGCTATCGATTACGCGGTCAATGTGGACGTTCCCGATGAGAATATCATCACCAGGATGTCCGGACGCCGGGCCTGCTTAAGCTGCGGCGCTACCTATCATATTCAGTTCAATCCGCCGAAGGCGGAAGGCGTCTGCGATACCTGCGGCAGTGCCCTGGTGCTTCGCGACGACGACAAGCCTGAGACCGTAAAGAACCGCCTGGCCGTCTATCATGAGCAGACCCAGCCGCTGATCGATTACTATCAGAAGGCCGGCGTCCTGAAGGAAGTGGACGGCACGCAGGATCTGAACAAGGTCTTTGCGGACATCGTGGAGATCCTGGGGGCATAAAGTGATGTCAGTCACTATCAAATCAGAGCGGGAGATCGAACTGATGCGCCAGGCCGGCAGGATCCTGGCGAAGACCCATGAGGAGCTGGGCAAGGCTTTAAAGCCCGGTATGTCCACCTGGGACATTGACCATCTGGGCGAGGAGATCATCCGAAGCTATGGCTGTATCCCTTCCTTTAAGAACTATAACGGCTATCCCGCGTCCATCTGTGTGTCGGTGAACGAAGAAGTGGTTCACGGGATTCCCAGCAGGAAACGGATCTTGAAGGAAGGAGATATCGTCAGCCTGGACGCCGGCGTTATTTATAAGGGTTATCATTCTGACGCGGCCAGAACCTACGGGATCGGTTCTGTCAGCCCGGAGGCAGAGAAACTCATCGAAGTCACGAGGCAATGCTTTTTCGAGGGGATTAAATATGCAAAAGCTGGCAATCATTTAAATGATATCTCCTCGCATATTCAGGCGTATGCCGAGAAATTCGGCTACGGCGTGGTTCGGGATCTGGTAGGTCATGGCATTGGCAGCCATCTTCATGAGGATCCGGAAGTGCCGAACTTTGCCAGACGGCTGAGGGGCATCCGGCTGCGCGAAGGTATGACCCTGGCGGTGGAACCCATGATTAACGCAGGAAAGGCGGATGTGTGCTGGCTGGACGACGACTTGACTGTGGTGACGCAGGACGGATCTCTGTCCGCCCATTATGAGAACACGATCCTGATCTGTGAGAACGGCCCGGAGATTCTGTCGCTTTCGTCAGAAGGGCTTTAAAGCAACTAAGTGTCAGCCTCAAGGGAGGAGAAAACCGTATGTCTAAGGCGGACGTAATCGAAATAGAGGGAGTTGTGGTTGAAAAGCTCCCCAATGCCATGTTCCAGGTGAAGCTGGAGAACGGGCATCAGGTGCTGGCCCACATCAGCGGCAAGCTCCGGATGAACTACATCAAGATCCTGCCGGGTGACCGGGTCACGATCGAGATGTCCCCGTATGACCTGAGTAAGGGCCGCATCATCTGGAGAGATAAGTAAGGGCAGCCGGACCGGCAGGCAAAGCCCGAAAAAATGTCAAAAAATGCTTGCTTTCCCAGAGACAAAGTGCTATACTACTATGGCGACTTTGTTGAAGTACTGGGTGAAGTATGCTCTGCACCCAGTCAGGGGAGAAAGGAGAATTACCGTGAAAGTCAGATCCTCAGTGAAACCGATTTGCGAAAAATGCAAGGTTATCAAGCGCAAGGGCAGTATCCGGATTATCTGTGAGAACCCGAAGCACAAACAGAGACAAGGTTAAGTTTTTAAATAATACAGGAGGTGTAACAGGCACATGGCTCGTATTTCAGGTGTTGATTTGCCAAGGGAAAAACGTGTAGAGAT
>CANPZZ010000179.1 GCA_947589125.1 uncultured Lachnospiraceae bacterium | reverse complement strand
ATCTGCTATGCGGCGCTGGGAGTTTTCGCGGCGTCGGTTCTTTTGTTTCTGTGCGTGCTCTATCATTATTTTGACGGGATCCAGAAGGAGCAGCTGCGCGTGCAGACGGACCTGGCGGCCCAGGCCGTGGCCCATGAGGGGCTTGCGTATTTCGATGGGCTTGACACGTCCGAATACCGCGTTACGTGGATTGCGGCCGGCGGCGACGTGCTCTACGACAACCGGTCGGATTCGGAGGAAATGGAGAACCATCTTAAGCGCGAGGAGATCCGGGAAGCCATCGCAGACGGCTTCGGGGAAAGTTCCCGCTATTCGTCCACGCTGATGGAGCGGCTGCTTTACTGTGCCAGACGTCTTCCGGACGGTACGGTGATACGGCTTTCCGTTTCACGGAGTACGCTTCTGACGCTGCTTTTGGGGATGGCGCAGCCGATCGCCGCCATTTTCCTGCTGGCGGTGGCGCTCTCTCTGGCGCTTGCGTACCGCCTGTCCCGGCAGATCGTCCGGCCGTTAAATGAACTGGATCTGGACAGGCCGCTGAGCAATGAAGGCTATGACGAGCTTTCGCCGCTGCTGCGCCGGATCGACAGCCAGCAGAGGCAGATCCGCCGCCAGGAGAATAAGCTTCTGCAGAAGCAGCAGGAGTTCGACACGGTGACGGATCATATGACGGAGGGGATACTCCTTCTGAACGCGAAGGAGAAGGTGCTGAGTATTAACCGGGCTGCCCGGAAGATCTTCGGAGCGGATGATTCCTGCGTCGGCCAGCATATTTTCTCGGTCAACCGGGGCCCCGGAATATCGGCCCTGCTTCAGAAGGCGGAGTCCGGCAGCCGCGCCGAGCGGATGATCGGCCTGCAGGGCGGCAGCTACCGGGTGATCCTGAATCCGGTCTTTTCGGAAGGCGTGCTTTCCGGCTACGTGCTGCTGGCGATCGACGCTACGGAAAAGGAAAAGTCGGAGCAGATGCGGCGGGAATTTACCGCCAATGTGTCTCATGAACTTAAGACGCCGCTGCAGACCATCGCGGGGTCGGCAGAGCTTCTGGCCGGCGGCATGGTGAAGGAAGAAGATAAAATGCGCTTCTATGTCCGCATCGAAGCGGAAGCGCAGCGTATGATCGCATTGGTGGAGGATATCATCCGCCTGTCCCGGCTGGACGAGGGAGCGGAGGATATGAAGCGGGAGAAGACCGATCTGTACCAGGTGGCGGACGAGACCGTGAAGTCGCTGGCGGCGAAAGCGGAGAACGCGCAGGTGGCGGTGACGCTTGACGGGGACTCTGCCGTGATCGACGGCGTGCCGCAGCTTCTGCAGAGCATCATTTACAATCTCTGCGACAATGCGATCAAATATAACCGCAAAGGCGGCAGCGTGGAAGTGACGGTTGCGGACCGGCCGGACGGCGCGGTGCTTACGGTCGCGGACAGCGGGATCGGCATTCCTCCGGAGCATCAGGAGCGGATCTTCGAGCGTTTCTACCGGGTGGATAAGAGCCGGTCGAAGGAGTTAGGCGGCACGGGACTGGGACTTTCCATCGTCAAGCACGCGGCCCGGCTCCACGGGGCGCGGGTCGAACTTCACAGCGCGGAGGGAAACGGGACGACGGTTACGGTGACGTTTCCAAGGTTGCAGACAGAGTGTTAAGACTGTATCTGGAGACGTCTTTGGACTGCGGGCAGCGTTCCGTAATTGTATCGGGAAACGTCTTTGTGCCTCAGACAGAGTTCCGGGATCGTACTGGGAGATGTCCCTAGGACTCAGATACGGATTTTACACAGAATTGATATTGGCAGGATAGAGGATTTTACAGTTCCTCCTTTAGAATGTATGAGCCGGCATACAGAGCCGGCAGTACGGAAACACAGGAGGAACTTTACATGAACGATACAGTAGCTATGGTCTTCGGACTTACGGGAGGGCTTGCCCTGTTCCTGTTCGGAATGAACAGCATGAGCGAGAATCTGCAGAAGGTGGCCGGAGACCGCATGAAGAAGATACTGGGGATCCTGACGAAGAATCCGGTTATGGGGGCCGTGGCGGGGGCTTTGGTGACGGCTGTCCTGCAGAGCAGCTCGGCCACCACCGTTATGGCGATCGGTTTTGTCAGCGCCGGCCTTATGAGCCTGCCGCAGGCGATTTCCGTCATCTTCGGCGCGAATATCGGAACCACGATGACCGCTCAGCTTATGGCGTTTAAGATCACAGATTATATCTATCCGATCATCTTTGCGGGTTTTCTGCTTAATTTTCTCAGTAAAAAGGAACAGCTTAAGAATCTTGGCACCGTGATCTTCTCCTTCGGACTGCTTTTTGAGGGGATCGAGACCATGGGCAGCGTTATGAAGCCGCTGGCGGGCAGTCCCATTTTCACGGATCTGATGGGAAAGGTCTCGGAGACGCCGGTGCTGGGCGTTCTTCTGGGCGCCTGCATGACGCTGGTGGTGCAGAGCAGTTCAGCTACGATCGCCGTGCTGCAGAATTTCGCGGCTCAGGCGGGAGCGGACGGAGTCCACAGCGTAATCGGGCTGGCCGGCGCGATCCCGATTCTTCTGGGCGATAATATCGGTACGACGATCACGGCGCTTCTGGCGTCTATCGGCCAGTCTAAGGACGCCAAAAGGACAGCGCTGGCCCACAGTATTTTCAATATCAGCGGCAGTATGGTCTTCGTATGCGTTATTCCGGTGTTCGCCCGGTTCGTGACGGCGATCTCGCCGAAAGGACCGGAGCTTGCGGTGATCTCCAGGCAGATCGCCAACGCACATACTGTGTTTAATGTAGCCTGCACGCTGGCGTGGCTTCCGCTGATCCCGCTGATGGTGAAGATCGTCACATCGCTGGTGCGCGGAAGCGACAGGATTGCGGCGGAATCCGGCCGGCCGCAGTATCTGGATGAGAAGGTAATCGGCCAGCCGGTGGCGGCTATGTACCTGGTCTCCAATGAGATCAGCCGCTGCGCGGATTTGACCTCGGAAATGCTGGCGGCGGCCCGCTCTGAACTGACCGGGCGGAGTTCGGATCCGGCGGCGTTCGACGGACTTTACGGGGCAGTGAAGGAACTGCAGGGAGCAATCGTCAGCTATATATCCCGAATGTTCGCCCGCGGCGGTCTTACAGAAGGGCAGTCCGAACGGGTGGCCGGACTGCTGTCTGTGATCAACGATGTGGACCGGGTGGCCGACCGTTTCCAGGAGATTGTCGCGAGGACCCGCGGAATGATACGGGACAGGAAGAATTTCTCGGATGAGGCGAAAAAGGATCTCGGGGAATGCTTCTCCATCTCTGAGGAAATGTTCCACCGGGCGCTTCAGGCGGCAGCCACGGGGGATCGGGCGATCGCCGCTCAGACAGCCCAGGGCCGCACGTCCATGCGAAAGGCGCAGAAGCGCTTCAGCAAGGCGCATCTGGCGCGTGTGAAGAAAAAGACCTGCGACGCGGCGCTTACCCGGGACTATACGGAGATCCTGTACGGCTTCGACCGGGTGGTCGACAGCTGCGTGGGAGTAGCGGAAGAAGTGATGGACGG
>CANPZZ010000178.1 GCA_947589125.1 uncultured Lachnospiraceae bacterium | reverse complement strand
GAGAGGCGATCCGTGGAGCAGCATTTGTCACGACCCAGCTGCGGGTAGGCCAGCTGGAGGCCAGGATCAAGGATGAGAGGATCCCGTTTGCCCACGGCCTTTACGGCCAGGAGACCAACGGGGCCGGCGGCCTGTTCAAGGGCCTTCGCACGATCCCGGTGATCATGGATATCTGTAAGGATATCGAGGAACTGAGCCCCGGCGCGTGGCTGATCAACTTCACGAACCCGGCGGGCATGGTAACGGAGGCAATCCAGCGCTACGCCCATTTCGACCGGATCATCGGTCTGTGCAACGTGCCCATCGGCATGCACAAGGCCATCGCGGAGAAGCTGGGACGTCCCATGGAAGAGGTGGACGTGACCTTCGGCGGCCTGAACCACATGGTCTACGCCACCAGCGTGAAGGTGGACGGCAGGGAAGTGATCGGCGACGTCTTAAAGCAGTGGACGGACCAGAGCGTGAACAACATCGCCAAGTTCCCGTGGAACACGGATTTCCTGGAGGCGCTGGGCGTATTGCCGTGCTCTTACCACCGTTACTACTATATGACGAAGGAGTATGTAGAGAAGGAATTTGAAAAATACCAGGAGCACAATGTCCGGGCCGAGCAGGTGAAGAAGCTGGAGACCGAACTTTTCGAGCTCTACAAGGATCCGAACCTCTGCGAGAAACCCAAGCTCCTGGAGCGGCGCGGCGGCGCTTACTACAGCGACGCGGCATGCAACCTGATTTCATCGATCTATAACGACAAGCACGATATCCAGGTGGTCAATACGGTGAACCACGGCGCCATCGATAATTTCGAGGACGACGAGGTGGTGGAAGTCAGCTGTGTGATCACCAAAGACGGCCCGAAGCCGGTGCGCGTGGGCGCCCTGCCCAAGGCGGTCAACGGGCTTGTCCAGCAGATCAAGTCCTTCGAGATCACCGGAGGCCACGCGGCCGTGACCGGCGATAAGAAGGAGGCGCTGCTCGCCCTGATGATCAATCCGCTGGTCATGTCCCAGACGGCGGCCGTGGCTGTGCTTGACGAGCTGATGGAGGCGCACAGGGAGTATCTGCCGCAGTTTTTTAAGGATGAGAATAAGGACGCGTAAGCGCAGCATACAGGCCGAAAACGACCGGGATTAGCTGCAGGCTGAAAAATAAGAATGTACAGGTATACGTACTCGGCCCGCGGCCGGCCTTCTTCCGGTCCGCGGCCGGGATATTTTGCCGTGGTTTATTTGTAAAGATCGCTTGCGGGCCGCATCTCTTAAACCGCCTGCTCGAAGATTACATCTAAACACAGGAACTGCCGTCCGCGGTCTGGTCTTCCGGTTTCGTCTGCGGCCAGGTCTTCTGATTTCGGAATATTCACATTTACATCCGATGATTTCCGCTGTTGAAGTAAAATTAGCAATTATCACAAATATTTGTCTAAATTGTATTGACAAGCAGTTAAAATAGTACTATACTGAAAACACGAAACAAAGTTCCAAATAGCATTATCATGGTCGAAAATGATTTTCGGAACGGTTTCACAGGCAAATGTTGTTGTGCAGTAGAAAGAAGGAGGAAAGTAGTATGAAAAAGAGCTTATTGAAGGTTCCGGCGATCGCCCTGGCAGTCTCCATGGTCCTTGGACTTGCAGCCTGCGGCGGCGGTGGCGGCAGCACCACCAGCACAACGGCCGCGCCATCGACGACGGCGGCGGCTACGACTCAGGCAGCGGCGGCAGAGACCCAGGCTCCGGCAGAGACTGAGGCTCAGGCTGAGCCGGCTGGCGACCCGATCCACATCAGCATGTTCTACGCGGACAACCCCACGCTTCCGTGGATGGACAGCTGGCTGGCGGTTCAGGAAGTCCAGAAGGTATGTAATGTAGAACTGGAAGTCGAGGCGCTTCCCAGCGGCTCCGACTTCAACACCAAGTGCTCCCTGGTTCTGAACACCGGCGAGAACTGCCCGGACGTGATCCTTTACAGGGACACCAGCAGCGCGGAGTATTCTTCCCTGGCCATGAACGGCGCCATCGTTCCGATCAGCGATTACGCGGACTGGACGCCGGAGTTCAACGCAAGGGTTCAGGAATTCGGCCTGCAGGATGCGGTTGACGCGAAGAAGCTTCTGGACGGCAAGCGCTATTATATGCCTCGTCTGTATGACAAGCCCTTCTATGACGGCGGACTTATCATGAGGCAGGATTATCTGGAAGCGAAGGGATTTGACGATCCGAAGACCTTTGACGATCTGTATGAGATCCTGAAGGCTTACAAGGAAGATTATCCGGATTCCTATCCGCTTACCACCCTGGTGGCTCCTTATGTTACATACCGTATGACGATGCCGTCCTGGGGCATCCGTTTCGGCAAGAGCAACGCCGGCGGCGGCGGAGCCCTGAGCTGGGATTATGACAAGCAGGAGTGGTTCCCGGCAGCGATCAGCGACCAGGCCCGTGATTTCCTCGGCTACTTCCACAAGCTGTATGCGGAAGGCCTTCTGGATCCCGAGATGGCGGCTACGATTCCGGACGACGTATGGTCCGGCAAGCTGGCTGACGGCCGTGCGATGGCTACCTATGCATACTACGATCAGATCGGCGGCGTAGAGGCTGCCAGCGATATCGAAGGCTTCAAGCTGCAGATGTATCCTCCGCTGGAGGGCCCGGCAGGCGCGCATCATCAGCAGAAGGCCAGCGTGGATGTCGGCATCATGTTCCCGGCTTCCACCGCGAAGCGCGACGACTTCGAGCAGGTTGTCCGTGCGATCGACAAGATGTTCTACTCTGAGGAGTGCTCCACGATCTGGTGCATCGGCGTTGAGGGCGTTACCTACACGATGGACGGCGACACGATCGTTTACAACGACGATATCCTGAACGCCCCGGAAGGCATTTACAAGTACATGCAGCTTGAGTACGGCTGCGGCGCCGACCCGACCCAGCACATCTGGATCAATGAGCGCGAGATGACCAAGTACGATGAGAACTACGCGGAGATCAACGCGAAGGTCGCGGCTATGGACGACGCGATCCAGGAGATCCCGCCGGCGCCGATCTTCGACGACTTCACCGCTGAGGACGCTGCGACGATCACGACGCCTCTGGCTGACGCCATTGAAGTCTGGATCGACGCGTTCGTAACCGGCACGAAGAGCCTTGATACGGATTGGGACGCTTATGTGGCGGAGCTTAAGAACCTCCAGATCGAGGAACTGTGCCAGATGTACAACGACAACATGGTGAAGTAATTTCCACAGATCAATACTTGCGTATCTGTTAGAAGAAGATACCGGACCCCGCCGTGCAGGATCGCCGGCGGGGCCCGGAAGGATAACAGCGACGGGGTAGGGTTGTAAGACCGTTATGGCCCTGCTCCGTTTTTATTACTGCGGTTTCCGCTTGTGCGAAGGACGCCGGAGCGGCGCATATGTGCTGCCGGAAGGGAATCGTTTCCATGAGCGGAAACCGGATGATAAATCTAAGGGAATCTGAGGTATCACACAGCAAGGCGGTTTCGGAACGCCTTCTGACAGCAAGACAGAAAGAGAGGGGGAAGCGTATGAAGAAAGAGAAGAAACCAGCCCTGACGCCGGAAGAGAGATCGCGGAAAGTGAGGAAAG
>CANPZZ010000177.1 GCA_947589125.1 uncultured Lachnospiraceae bacterium | reverse complement strand
TGATGATGATCCACCGGGGTTGGTGCCGGCATATGGACGATCTGCGGGACGATCTGACAGAAAACCATCCGCAGGTCAATCTTATGGATTTTGATCTGTACGATGTGGGCGTTTTCAATCGGTGCGAAGAAAATAAAGATATTCTTGTAGTCATCAGGAGCTGGAGCATGGTGCATCCGCTGATGAAGGTGATTCCGGTAGAGTGGAACCATTTTATGCCTGTGGGGATCCTGTATTCTCCCGAGCCGACGGAGGTTGTCCGCCGTTTCCTTTCCGCGCTGGAGAGGGTGCTGGCTACTGCAAAGTAACAGACTTTTGTGGGTACCATTGGTACGCTTCCTATATTTCCATACGAGTGGAACGTCAGACGCTCTGCTCGTATTTGACACCCGGTAATAACTTGTGGTTATAACTGATCAACGAATCGAGACTTCTCCGGAAGCCTCGAATTTTTTATACTTTAGTAAGCAGAATGGCTGCCGCGCCGAAAACGTACCCTGTGAAGTGGCAGGTTTTCTGTGTAATAATGGCATGGACAGGCAGAATGAACTGTATTCGAAAGGAAGATGATACCTATGAAACAAAACGCTGCGATATGTCTGATCTGTTTGCTGTTTGCTCTGATCGTGCTTATGACAAGTGCCTGCGGGAAAATAGATTCCGGCGCGGAGACGCATCCTGACGGAACATCTCACGAATCTGCTGCGGAAGCATCCGGCGCGGCTTCTATTGCGGCTGCAGGCAGTACAGAAACCAATCATACATCCGCGGACAGCGGAGAATCAGGAGTAAGTGACATGGAAATACCACAGACCGGCTGGACGGAAGCGGTTCCGGCCCGATACACACAGGCGTCTGACAAACCGGGAAATGTCGTCCGCCTCGATTATGAGTCCGAGGATTATGTCCGCGACGGCAGCGCCATCACCAAAACCGCCTATGTTTACACGCCCTACGGCTACAATGAGGACGACGCTGAAACGCGGTACAACATTCTCTATCTCATGCACGGCTGGGGCGGTCACGCAGGAGAATATTTTGAATTTACGGCGACGAAAAATATGTTTGATAATCTGATCGCGAACGGTGATATTCCGCCGATTATCATCGTATCAGCTACTTTTTACAATGAAAACAGCCGTACGGATTTTTCGAGTTCCATTCAGGAGTTCCGGGCTTTCCATCAGGATTTTGAAGATCATCTGATGCCGACGGTGGAAGGTCAGTTCCATACTTATGCCCGGTCCACGTCCCCGGAGGATCTGGAAGCCTCCCGCGACCATCGGGCGTTCGGCGGCTTCTCTCTCGGTTCGGTGACGACATGGCTCCAGTTCTGCTATGACTACGATTATATCCGCTGGTTTCTGCCTATGAGCGGTTCCTGCTGGTACTACGGCACTTACGGCGACTTCCGTTTCGAGGACAACGTGGATTTCATCGAACAGCTTGTGGAAAATGAAAACCTCGGCGAGCGCGGGTATTTTATCTATCACGCCGTCGGCACCGAAGACGCGGTCAAGAGCCAGTCGATCAATATGGCGGAGGAAATGCTGTCCCGGGAGATCTTTACGCCGGATCACTATGTATTCTACCAGAAAGACGGCGGTTACCATGATTTTAATGCCGTGCAGGAGTATCTTTATAACGCGCTCCCGCTGTTCTTCCGGGACGAGAGCGGGGACTCCGGGATCGGGCAGGCTACAAGTCAGCCCTTTACAACCGGAACCGCCATTTCAGATGTGATAAATGACCCGGCTTTCGGAGACTATGGACGTCTGATTTTCCCTGTGGATGCCGGATATTACAGCGGCAGGACGCTGGGCGACCTCCGCCTGACATGGTACTCGAATATCGACCCGGATAAGACGGTGGAGATCGCAAATTACATGAAGGCTCACGCGCAGGCGGGCGAGACGATTTTTTATGATATTTATACGGATGAAGAAAAAGCGGCTGACCCAGAAAAGGCAGATACGGGACTGTTCTTTTTCAAGGGTAATCCCGGTGAAAAGTTTGCCGTATGTAACGCCGGAGGCGGTTTTGCCTATGTCGGCGCGATGCACGACAGCTTCCCCCACGCGCTGGAACTTTCCAAAATGGGCTACAATGCCTTTGCGCTGATCTACCGCCCCGGCTGGGACACGGCGGTGGAGGATCTGGCACGGGCGGTCAGCTTTATTTTCGAGCATGCGGAGGAACTGGAAGTGGACACCGACTGCTACTCCCTGTGGGGCGGTTCGGCGGGCGCACGGATGGCGGCTGACGTCGGCTCTTACGGTACGGCCTATTTCGGCGGAGATGATCTGCCGCAGGCGGGCTGCGTCGTCATGCAGTACACAGGACACAGCGAGTGGCAGAAAACCGACCCGCCCACCTATGTGTGTGTCGGAACCAGCGACGGCATTGCGAACTGGCGCACGATGCAGCGCCGGATTGAGGCGATGTCCGCCGCGGGCATCCCGACAGAATTCCACGTCTATGAGGGACTTTCCCACGGCTTCGGGCTGGGTACGGGAACAGTTGCCGAAGGCTGGATAGAGGACGCAGTGGCGTTTTGGGAGCAGCAGATGGATTAGAATTGTTCCTCCAAACGGTGCTATACAATTGGGGATCAGTATGGTATGATATTAATAGGGAATAACCGTGTTGCAGGGTGGCTGACCTCTATTCTACATAGAATGGGGGTGGTGCTGATGAAACATTTTGATTTTGTAGACCTCATGGCCTTTGGAATGTTCATCCTGGCATTACTGACATTCGTATTCGCGAATTTAAGGTAGTGTTGAAGGCATAGAAAAACCACCCCAAAACTTTGACCGGTAGCAGGGTGGTAATTCTATAAAACCATGTTATGAGGCCAACCCACCTTGTGGGCGGTTGTTCCTTTTACTTTTTCACTATAGCACATCTGAAAGCATAGTGCAAGTAGTTCCCGCGAATTTCCCGATAAACCTACTCAGTTATAACCTCAGGTATGAACTGATGAACAGATAGAAACTTCCGTTCAGGTCCGGATCCCGTTATAATTAAGATTAACAACATAAAGTATTTCGAAAGGAGCATACGCCATGAAGAAAACGGTTGCGTTGCTTTTAAGTTTTGGATTGATGATTTCTCTCGCAGCATGCGGGAGCGGTGCCGGTATCTCCGGCACAGGAGTAAGCTCTTCCACAGAATATACGTCCCACAACGTGGCAGATTCCTCTTCTGATTCTGAGTCTGTCACGGAAAGCCAAGCGGAGAGTACCGCAGATTCCGCTTCTGATTCCGCGCAGGATGTAGAAAATGAGGAAGAGAGCACCGCAGAACCTTCCACAACTTCTGATTCCGCTCAGGACGCGGAAAATGAGGAAGAGAGCGCCGCGGAAGAGAGCACCGAGGCTCCTTCCGCTGATTCCGAACAAAGCGCAGATGATGAAGGGGAAACCGCCGCGGACACGCAAACCTCTGCCGCCAGTTCCAATGCGGACGTCCCCGTAGTCTACATGACCACCGACATTTCCCCGGAGGGCCTGATGAATGTCTATAAGGCCCTGGGAGTGGAGCTGACCGGCGAAAATATCGCGGTAAAGCTCTCCACCGGCGAACCGCCGGCCAGCAATTACCTGGATCCGGACCTCATCCGC
>CANPZZ010000176.1 GCA_947589125.1 uncultured Lachnospiraceae bacterium | reverse complement strand
GCGGATCATCTCGCCGCCGGTCTCGAAGGTCAGAACCTTCTCGTTCTTCGCCAGCTTGTCCGTCGCCCGGTCGAGAACGTCGTCAAGCTTTTCTTCCTTCACCGGCTTCATCAGATAGTGAAGCGCCGCCACGTCGTATCCCTCGGAAATGTATTCGGAGAAGCCGGTGATGAAAATGATCTGGATCGTTTCGTTGTCCCGGCGCAGCTTTCTGGCCATCGTGACTCCGTCCATCTCTCCCATCTCGATGTCGAGAAGCAGGATATCGTAATCGCTCTTCTCCGCGTATGCGAAAAGGAACTGCTCGGCGGAGGAAAAGCCTGTGATCTGCGCGGTGTGGCCGGTCTTTTGGACCCAGCGGGTTAGCATGTCTGTTATATACTGTCTGTCTGCGTCTGAATCGTCGCAGACTGCGATTTTGTAATTCATGAGGATGCACCTTCTGTTTTTCGGATTTGGGATGACAAGTCTGAACGGCGAGTCCGCAGTGCTCATTGCTAACGTGAACAGTATACCATGTCCTCCGGGGGATGCGCACGGTTCGCTTCGGTGTTTGCCCTCCCTTCTGTCGGGTGCGAACCGGCGCGGGTATAATCTCTGACGAGATTATACCACACTTCCGCCTACATTGTATATCAAAAAATCGCCCCCGAATCACTTCGGGGACGAAACTATTTTCACTTTATAGCCATATATAACTTGTGAACCGCAATCCGCATTTCCAGGCATTCCGCTCCGAACACTCCCATCACATAGACGGCGAGTTTGATCTTCTCTGCGTACTCTGGGGGCCCTGGTTTCCCATCTGGTTCTGCGCGGTCCGCTGCGCAGACCTCTGCGGCCGGTTGGCCGCATTCGCGGCGGGTTCCGCGATCCCCTGCAGGCCGATCTTCAGCTTCTGGCTGGACTGCACGAACTGTTCCGTTATGGTCTGTATATTTTTAGGAAGCTGCCCGGTATGCAGCGCCGCATACGCATCCTCGGGCCGGTTCTGCAGGGCCGCATCGTCCTTTACAAGCATTCTCAGACTGTCTGTCATCTGCGCACGTTCGGGTCGCATAACGGTAAGATTCTGCTGGCTGCTGAGCAGGCTGCACACATAGGACAGTGCGGCGGTATCGGCAAGGATATCTGCCGAATTTCTCTCTGTGTATGCCGGGTTCAATCGATAGTAGGCGTCATCATCCAGGGCCGCATCATAATGGGAGGCTACCCGCTTCGCAGGATCCGCAAGCATTTTCAGATTTTCATAGAACGCCTTGTCTTCCTGGCTCACCTCGATGCCGTATCTTCTTTCATTTTCCTTAAGAGACGCCATTTTCTCATCCGCATAGTTCGAAAACTCACTGAGATAAGCCGCGACGCGGGGCAGGTTCTCGGGATCGTTTAAAATCCTGGCAGCCTCATCCACCCGAAGCGTCTCCGGATGTGCCACGTCGAGAGCGGAAAGCAGTTTATTGCGCAGATTAATCGTCGACAGATTATCTCTGGAAAGACTCATCGATCCATTCTTGTGATCTTCCCTGGTTTGGTGAAAAGCGAAACCTCCTTCGTAAGAAAACACACTGTCATCATCCGTCTGCGCAGCCGCGGCCGGAGCAGAGGATTCCACCGCAGTCACCTGGCTGGCCGCAAATCCTCTGAGAATCTCCGCATGGCGGGCGTCCATATCCCGATCGGAAGCATACAGCTGCGAAGCACGGCGCGGCCGGCTCTTTTGGAAGAAGCCCTCCATGCCCCTGAATGCTTCCAGATCCGCCTGAATCTCCACGACCGTAGGCTGCGGCACGCCCTTTTCCACCGTGAAGCCGATTCGGGATACATGCTCCCTGGCCATGGCGGACGCCTGTACGATGGCCGCCTTGCGGTTCTCGTCGTTTACCACGATATGGTTCGAGGTCAGATACTCATCGACGCTCTGGTTCCCTATATGGAACAGCTGGATGGGCGATTCCACCGGATAACCTTCCCTTCGCATCACACGGGCGGTGCGCTGCAGATCGGCCGAATCGAACATCTGCTGAAACGCCGTATCGATATCGCCCCTTAAGGCCGGATCGTACCAGTTGGCGGGCCGGAAAAGCCTGGCGGCGCACTCCTTTGGAAATACCGGCTTTGAAAGCGGTTCCGAATGGCGGAACGCGCTTCCCGGAACATTACCCCCCAGCGCCTGCAAAAGTCCCGGCGACAGCTGTGTATTGGGATTTTTCGCATAAGCGGTCATTTCCTGCAGAAAATCCGGTCTTGCCGCAGCAGGTTTGACGCGTCGGACGGTATCATACAGCTTCGGCCCGTCGATCAGATCCGCCAGCTCCGGCAGCGTTCTGGTTCTTTGAAATACCTGGCCATACTGTGCCGTAAGGAAACGGGCGACCACATCGTCGATCGTACTGTAGGGTTCCGCCGCCGACTGAACCGTAAGCATGGACAGGGAACGAGCCACATCGATCATCGGTTCCAGCTGGTCATGGAATGTATTGTCCCAGGTCTCCCCCGCCGCACTGTTAAGGAACCCTGCTTGAAAATCCGGATTATCCCAATAGTTCGAAAACAGCTGGGAATAGTCCATGCCGGTCTGCCACATGGTATTCAGTATATAAGCATTGCGGGAAGTCTGCCTATAATCAGACAGATCGACCGGAGGAAGTATCTGCGCCTGCATTCCGCTCATAAGCTCCCGGCAGAACCGTCCAAGCCCGGCAGGATCCGAAGCGGACAGGCTGCTGATACGCGCATTGAGAGCCCGGCTTTCTTCACGCCGCTGCTCCTCATTCTGGTCAGAAAAGATATCATTCACCGTATAGCCTTCCCCAAGCATCCTCAAAATACCAAGGGAAGTCGTCGTCTGGGTCCGGGTGAGCGTCGGGAGCCCGGAGGCTGCCTCCAACTGCCGCAGCCGCTCCGTAATTGCTCTTCTATCGCCTTCGGACAGCGTTTGTATCATATTATCGGTAAATCCGTAAATTAAATGCAGGTTTTCCTCAGCCATTCCAAATGACTCAAACGGATTGCCGTTCTCCGGCGTTGGCATTGTTGCTGGCATTGCAGATTCCTCCTTTGATCAAGCTAATCAGTCTTTACAAGCCTTATCTGCATTATAAAACGTGAAGTACAACAAATGTACAACAAAAATAAACAAAAAACTGCCGCTATATCTACGATTTGAAAAATACTTCTGAAAGCCGGGCCGCGTCCGCCCTCACGAACGCGATGAATTCATTGATCTCAGCGCGGCAGCTCACTGTTCTTCCGCCGCTTACAATCTCTTTCTCGCCTGCCCGGATCCAGTTCCCATCCGGCAGATAGACATTCCTCTCGGTTACACCCTGATCCAGCACCGGCGCGAAGAGGATATCCGGCCCGAACATATACTGGTCGCTCAGACGGTAGCAGTTCTCATCTTCCGGAAAATCGAAGAACATGGGCCGCATGATCGGTTCGCCGGTTTCCGAAGTCCGTTTCGCGCATTCCAGGATGTACGGCTTTAAGCGGTACCGTAAGGAAATAATATCCTTTATGATCTCATAATCGCGCTCGCCGAACTGCCAGATCTCGTTGTAACCGCCGCCGTCGCAGATAATGCCGGGATAACGGTCTTTATAATAAGACTGCTTCAGCCGCGTGCCGTGGAGCCGCATCACTGGGCAGAACAGGCCGAACTGG
>CANPZZ010000175.1 GCA_947589125.1 uncultured Lachnospiraceae bacterium | reverse complement strand
TATGCAGATGAGGGCTGCCGCAAACCATATCCCTGTCTTACGGCAGCCCCATCTCAGACTCTATTCACTAATTTCCGGTCTTTACGCTCCGATCGCTATGCCGGAATCATTCTGTCCCGAGCATTCAGTTTCGGGCACTCAGTTTCGGACATTCAGTTCCAAACATTCCTCTCCGGTCACCCGTAAATCCCTTCGATCACATACTCTCCCGCCGTAAGCACTCCGTCCGGTGCAGCGGCCGCCGCGGTCTTTCCATTGACCGTCACGTCCGTCCACTTCGGATCCAGTCCCAGCTCTGCCCGGCAGCCAAAGGGTATGCTCAGATGACACGCCACTTTATTGCCGTCCCATTTCCAGTCCGACCTGTACTCTCCGGCCACCGTATCATAAGACGCCTCCGCGAATGTAAGCCGCTTATCCGGCTGCGGCGCGTAGAAGATCTTGCGCGGTCCGCTTCCGTCCGCCTTGATCTGCAGGCCGCAGACCCGGCCGTAGATCCATTCCACGATGGAACCGTAAGCATAGTGATTCAGGCTGTTCATGCCCGTGCTGCTGATGCTCCCATCCGGAAGCAGGGAGTTCCACCGCTCCCAGATCGTGGTCGCGCCCAGATTCACCTCATAGAGCCAGCTGGGATAATCCTCGTTCAGCAGAAGCGTGTACGCCAGATCCGCATGTCCCGTGGCGGAAAGCGTCTGGCACAGATAAGCCGTGCCCACAAATCCCGTGGCCAGGTGCAGGTTCCATTCCTTCAGAAGCGCGCACAGCTCGTCCGCCGCGGCCGGGATCTCCGCCTCATCGTAGAGCTTGAACCAGATCGCCAGCACATACGCAGTCTGGGTGCGGATCGTAAGCTTTCCGTCTTCTCCCAGGTATGTCTTCCTGGCCGACGCCCTGACTTCCGCCGCGATCCGCTTATAATACGCCGCGTCCTCGGCCTTGCCCAGCTGCTCCGCCGCCATAGCAGTCAGCTCCGCCGAGTGCATATAGTACATGGTCGCGACGAAATACGGGTCGGTTCCGCCCTGGGGATTGTCGCCTTTCGCGTCCAGGGACAGCCAGTCGCCGAAATGGAAGCCGCATTTCCACAGCCGCTTCCCGCCGCAGTGTTCCTCATCCATGCGGATGATGAAATCCGTCCACTGTTTCATGTTGTCATACTGCTCGCCCAGCCACGCCGGATTGCCGTAATGGGAATACATGGTCCAGGGAATCACCGTGGCCGCGTCGCCCCAGGCGCAGGAACCGGCTTCGCCCCAGGCCGGGGATGCCGGATCAAATTCCGGCTCGCCGGCTTTTTCGCGGGCGATACTAAGCACATCCGGCACCACGAAGGGCACCGAGCCACCGATCTTTTTCTGCTCGTAAGCCATATCCTTCAGGTACTTGCGGTAAAATACCGGCGTCAGCATGTGGTAGGAAGCCGCCGACGCGAAGATCTGGGCGTCACCGGTCCATCCCAGCCGCTCATCTCTCTGGGGGCAGTCCGTGGGAATATCCAGGAAATTGTCCTTCTCACTCCATCTGGTGTTCAGGATCAGCCGGTTCACCTTCTCGTTTGAAGTCTTAAGCCGCCCGGTCTCCGTCAGATCCGAATACAGGGCCCACGCCCGGAAACAGTCCTTATTCGTCTCATCCACCTTCATTCCGGTCACCTTCACATACCGGAACCCGTAGAAGGTGAAATGGGGCCGCGCCAGCTGCTTTTTCCCCGCCGATGTAAAATGAAACTCCGCCCGGGCCGTGCGCAGGTTGTCGCGGTAGAACCTGCCATTCTGCATGATCTCGCTGTACTGCAGCGTCACATGGGTCCCGGCCGGAAGATCCGCGTCAAACGCCACCCAGCCGGTGATCTCCTGGCCGAAATCCAGGATCGTTTCTCCGATCTCAGAGATAATGATCTCTTTCACTGGAAGAACTTCGTGTCTCCTTACCAGCGCGCCCACCATGGGACACAACTCGCCCGCCGGGGCGTCGGCTTCCAGAGCGGTCGGGATCCGACTCACCGGGACGTCCGCCTTCTTTCGACCCGGCATATTTTCAAGAGCCTGCTCCATTCCGGCGTCGTAGTCTTCTCCATAGTAGATACCGGACGCCACCACCGGACACTTGAACGCCAGCCAGTTCTCATTGGTTCCGATCACCCTTCTCAGACCGTCGCAGTCCGTGATATACAGATCTGCCAGCAGCTTAAACTCGCTGCCGTAATACTCCCGCAGAAGTCCGTGATGCATATAGCTGAAGGTTCCCTTGTACCAGCCGTCGCCCATCCAGACGTCGATCCGGTTTAAGCCGGCCTTCAGATATTTCGCCGCGTCATAGGTCTGGTACTGGATCCAGCCCCGGTAATCCGTATAGTAAGGCGTCAGGTACTGGTCGCCCACCTTCTCGCCGTTTAAATAAACCTCGTAAAGCCCCAGCCCGCAGATATAGAGGCGGGCCGTATCGAGTTCGTCCAGTTCCTCCTGCTCCAGATCAAAGGTCTGGCACAGCACCGGAGCGATATCGCCGGTAAACGGCGGCTTGATCCATTTGCCGTTCCAGCCGCCTTCCGGATGACCGCCCTCGAAGGTCGCGACGTCGCTGATGCCGGAGCTGCCGGCGTCGTCGGTCACTTCCACGGTCCAGTAATATTTCACAGCCGGTTTCCAGACTGCATCCGGTACGAACGCGCAGGAATCCAGATCCGCCCTGCCGCTGTCGTAGACGATCTTCTGAAATCCTGCATCCTCTGCCACGACAAGTCTCGCCCACTCCTGGACCTTGCTCTTGGCCTCTCTCACTTTCCAGGAGAATACGGCGTGGGTCAGATCGATTCCCAGCGGATCCGACTGATAATTCACTTTCAGATCATATATTTTCAATGGTTCTGCCTCCTTCCGGTATGATATGTATACGGAAAGCGTGCCGCCGGCACCCTTTTTGCACAAAACTGCGAACGGGGCGGCCGACGCGGTCCCAAACCGCGGCAGCCGCCCCGAATCTCCATGCATACCGGGCGCCAGCGACGCCCCATTCGTATTTCCGCGCATGCAGGGTGCCCGGTAATGCCCCGCTTGTATTTCCATGCATACGGAGCGCCAGTGACGCCCTGCATATATTTCCATCCATGCAGGGTGCCAGTGACGCCCTGCGTACATTCAGCTCAGATCATCACGCGGGAAGTAACGCCGTAAGCGCTCTCCCGCATCTGCCCCGCTGACCGATTACGCAAACGGATTCTCCGTCGGATACGGCACGCTCTTCGGCTGGTTGTATCCGATGCTCTCCGCGCCGAGATACTTGAATACCTCGAACAGAGCCTTGCCGTAGTGGCCGAACGCCACCGCGCCGTGATGCGGGAAGCCGCCCTCGATCAGCACATGGCGGTAGAAACGTCCCATCTCCGGGATCGCGAACACGCCGACGCCGCCGAAGGAGCGGGTCGCAACCGGCAGGATCTCGCCGTGAGCTACATAAGCGCGCAGATGGTTGTCGGCGGTGGACTGCAGGCGGTAGAACGTGATGTCGCCCGGTACCAGATCGCCTTCCAGCGTACCCTGGGTCACTTCCTCCGGCAGAGATCTCGCCATGATCAGCTGATACTTCATGGAGCAGCTGGTCAGCTTCTTGGAGCAGGTATTGCCGCAGTGGAAACCCATGAAGGTATCCTTGTGGGTGTAGTTGTATTTGCCCTTGATGTCGGCCTCGTACATATCCGCCGGCACGGAGTT
>CANPZZ010000174.1 GCA_947589125.1 uncultured Lachnospiraceae bacterium | reverse complement strand
CTGGCCAAATCATTTCCGGGGATCATGATCATCAATATGTCGGTCTTCTGCGGTTATACCATGGCCGGTGCGGCGGGAGCCGTGGCCGCGGCCTTCGGGCTGTCGCTGCCGGCGCTTGTGGCTATCGCGGTGGTGACGTATTTCTATGAGTCCCTGCGGGACAATATCTATGTGGCGAAGATCTTAAACGGCGTCCGCAGCGTGGTCATTCCGATTATCATCAGCGCCTGTGTGCGGATGCGGGGGACCGCGATCCGCGGGAAATCGGCCTGGGTGATCCTTGCCGTCAGCTTTGTGGTGTGTACGCTGACCGGCTTCAGCAAGCTTCTGCTGATCCTGATCGCGCTGGCGCTGGGACTTCTGATCTGGAGAGGGAGGATAAGCGATGATCTATCTTAAATTATTCATCTCCTTTATGAAGATCGGATTCTGCAGCTTCGGCGGCATGACCATGATTCCGGTTATCAACGACGAGGTGCTTCGCTACGGATGGATGACGGCGGCGGAGGTCATGGACATCGTGGCCGTGGCGGAGATGACGCCGGGGTCGCTGGGAATCAACTGCGCTACTTTCGTTGGCCTGCGGACGGCCGGCATTCCGGGGGCGCTATTCGCGAGCCTGGGCGTCATGATGCCGTCGCTGACACTGTCGATGCTGGCGGCCCATTTCATCCTGCATATGAAAGGAAATAAATACCTGGAGAGCGCCATGCGCGGCGTACGTCCGGCGAGCCTGGGAATGCTGGCGGCCGCGGCGGTGACGCTGAGCGTGTCCACCTTCGTGGCGGGCGGCGTGATCGATTTGAGCGGATTCTCGCTTCCGGCGTTTCTTAGCGGAATCTCGTGGAACCTGGTGCTGATCGCGGTCATCACCGGAGTGATCCTTCTGAAGTTCAAGATGTCGATTCCGAAGACGATTTTGATCGCGGCGGTGCTGGGACTTTTGATCGGGTGAGCAAGACGCCTATTCCACAATAAACGGATGCTCCTTCTCCGTCAGGATCCGGATGAAATCCCGGATATATTTGGGAAGATACCGGTCCTTGCGGTGGCAGATGTAGAAGCTTCTGCGGCTGTCGATGTCAAGGAGCGGGTACATGACGCAGTCCGGCAGCAGTTCGGGCGTCATCTCGATATAATTCTGCGGACAGATCATGACCGCGTTGCAGGCGACGGCAGTGCGCTTGGCCACTTCGATGCTGATGGTCTCCAGAAGGATCTTCGGATGCATATTTTTACGGATGAAGAGCATGTCCTGGGTGGTGCGGACGCTGTGACCGGATTTGATGTTGACGAACATCTCGTCACTGGCCTCGGTGATATCAATAGGCGTTCCTGCCGGGATGCGCTTTGCGATGGCGGAGCCGGTGCCGGTCAACAGAACCAGTTCCTCGGTTTCAACCAAAATATATTCCAGTTCCTCATGGCGCGGAAATGTGGTCAGGCACGCGAAATCTACATGGCCTTCCAGCACCATGGACTCTAAGGTGGCAGAGCCGAATTCGTGGGTATTGATCTCCACATGGGGATACATCTGTGTGAATCTGGGCATCACGTAGGGCATCACCTGCATGGCCCGCTGAACCGGAATGCCCAGTTCAATGGTACCGTGGTCTTCCTGGTTGATCTCCCGGATCTCTTTGGCCAGATTCTGATTGATGGTCAGGATCTGGCGGGCGGCTTCCATGTATTTCTGACCGGCGTAGGTCAGGGTGATGGGATCGGTGCTGCGGTCGAAGATCGGCGTTCCCAGATTATTCTCTACAAGCTTCACCATCTGGCTCAGAGAGGGCTGGGAGACATAGAGCTTACGGGCGGCGGCGGTAATGCTGCCTTCCTGAAGGATCGTAAGCATGTACTGGGCGTGTTTGACATTCATTTTACTGGCTGGCTCCTTAGTAAGGCGGCGCGGTCCGGCGGCGCGGGGAGGCGGCCGGGTATTTCACACCGCAGATGGTCTGCGCGGCTGACAGAGCGTAAGACGCCAAAAACAATGCGTCCGGACGCGTCAGACCGCGCGTATCCTGTTTTGGACGATTATAAAAAGTATACCATAGGAAATGGTTTCAATCAATAGCGACTTCCTTCATGCAGCGCAGAAACAGCTGGTCCGCCTTGGAGAGAAAGCTGTCCTGGGTCGTGGCGATACACAGGTCCCACCAGGCCATGTAACGATCTTCGATGGACAGAAGGACCGGCGGGCGGCGGTGCTCGATGGTAAGCCTGGAATACTGGAGCGGCACCATGGTAATGCCCACGCCTTCGGACGCCAGAAGCTGGGCCGTGATATGGTTCCTTAGCGTCATGACGGTTAGGATGTCACGGATACCGGCGCGCCGTAAGACCGTGTCGGTCACCTGACGGATGCGCTGCTCGGGATTTAGGCGGATCATGGGTTCGCCGGCCAGAAGACGGATATCCAGAACCGGATAGGGCGAGCCTTCGCGCGGGACCGCCTTTTCCACCAGCGGATGATCCGGCGACAGGACGACCACGAAAGGATCCCGCTGAAGGATCTCGTACCGGATGCGGGTCTCCTGGGTCTGGGCGGGGGCGTGCATTACGAGAAAATCCAGTTCGCCGGACAGCAGGCGTTTCTCCAGGATCGCGGTGGTGTCTTCGGCCACCTGCACCTCGACGAACGGACAGATCTCCTGGAACCGCTTCATGGTCTGGGGCAGGAGGAGCATTCCCAGATGGTTGGTGATACCGAAATGGATGCGGCCGGTCTTTAAGTTGTTGATGTCGCTGACCTCGATCTCAAAATTCTCGTACATCTTGAGGATCTGGCAGGCCATATAGTAATAACGCTCGCCCGCATAGGTGAGAGTGAGTCCGCCGGTGGTGCGCTTGAAAAGCTGCGTGCCGATCTGCTCCTCCAGCTTCTGGAGGGCCTGGCTCAGGGACGGCTGGGCCACGTAGAGCTTCCGGGCCGCGCTGGTGATGCTTTTCTCGTCGGCTATGGTTTTAACGTAAAGAAGTTCTCTGCCTGTCATGAAATCCCCTCTTTTCTGAAATATTTATGAATCCTCCGTTTTATTGTTCTGGTTCACAGCGGTAACAGGAGCGTAGTATCTGCATGATAAATTCCGAGTCCTCCGTTTTTTAGCTGATTCTTTTTCAGCCGCTGTGAACCCTTCTTTGCCCTGTAAAGCCAGTGACGGTGCTGCGTGTGTCGGCGGCTTATGATATAGGAAAAAACTATTAAATATATTATGATAATAGTATTTTACAATATTATAGCATTGTGTTATGATAAATGCAACAAAGAGATAACGCAAAGTTACTCAAAAAAACAAAGCAGGAGGTATTTTCATGGTTAAGTTGTACGACGGCGGCGTCTATCTGGTGAACGGGACAGAGGTAGTCCCGGAGAGCGAAGCCGCGAAGGTGACCGCGCTGACCGGCAGGAGCGTGAGCAAGGAGGAAGCGAAGAAGGGCACCATCGCCTACGGGATTCTGAAGGATCACAATCAGAGCGGAGATATGGACAATCTGCAGATTAAGTTCGACGCCCTGACATCCCACGACATTACATACGTAGGCATCATCCAGACGGCGAGAGCGTCCGGTATGGATAAATTCCCGATGCCCTACGTGCTGACCTGCTGCCACAACTCCTTAAACGCGGTAGGCGGAACCATCAACGAGGACGACCACATGTTCGGTCTGACATCCGCGAAGAAGTACGGCGGTATCTTCGTTCCCCCGCATGTGGCGGTCATCCATCAGTTCATG
>CANPZZ010000173.1 GCA_947589125.1 uncultured Lachnospiraceae bacterium | reverse complement strand
GGCGCGTCCTATCTGCGGATCATGAGCGTCTGCTATCTGTGCTGGGGCGTCACGGAGGTCTATCTGGCGGTGCTTCGAAGCATCGGCCAGGTGCTGATCAGCACAGTGCTGAACGCGATTGCATTTTCGTTAAATATCATCCTGAACGCGGTGTTTATCTTCGGCTTGTTCGGCGCGCCGAAGCTGGGAGCGGTGGGCGTCGCCATCGCCACGGCGATTTCACGGCTTGTGGAGCTGGCCGGCTGCGTTATCGTGTCGGCGAGGAGCCGGGAGATCAAGCTGGATCCGCGGTACCTGTTCATCCGCAACAAGGCGCTCCTTACGGATTTCGTGAAGATCTCGCTCCCGGCGCTGGGCAATGACGCGGCGTGGGGCGTCGCGTTCTCCCTGTACTCCGCGATCCTCGGGCATATGGGAAGCGACGCGGTGGCGGCTTATTCCTTCGTCAATGTGGCGCGGAATTTCGGAACGGTCCTGTGCTTCGGCTTCGCCAGCGCCGGCGGGATCCTTCTCGGCAATGTGATCGGGGAGAATAAGATGGAGCAGGCCAGGCGGGACGCTTCCCGGCTTATGAAGCTGACGGTGATAAGCGGCGCGCTGGGCGGCTTCCTGATCCTGTGCGCGACACCGCTGGTTCTCAAGTACGCGGATCTGTCGGAGCAGGCTCTTCGGTATCTGAAGGTCATGCTCCTGATCAATACCTATTATGTAATGGGCGCGGCGGTGAACACGACGCTGATCGCGGGCGTGTTCCGGGCCGGCGGCGACAGCCGGTTCGGGCTGATCTGCGACACGATTACCATGTGGTGCTACGCGGTGCCTCTGGGCTTTACGGCGGCGTTCGTGCTGAAGCTGCCGGTGCTGGCGGTGTATTTCCTGCTCTGTACCGACGAGTTTGTGAAATGGCCGGTGGTCATCCGGCATTATCTCAGCGGGAAGTGGCTGAAGAATATAACAAGAGACGATCTTTTCGAGACAGCGGGCGGGTGAGCCTGCTGTTTTACAATTTATTCATAATTAAGACATATTTTGTTCACAATTCGGGACTATATTACATGCGGACTGAATAGAGGAGGAAATGACCGTTGTTTTTTGCGGCGTTTCCGTTGCGGAGGTGTAAGGATATGCTTGTTTTGATGCAGTTATCGGCCGCCATGTTCGGCGGTCTTTTAATGACCCGGCTTGCCAAGCAGCTGAAGCTTCCGGCGGTCACTGCTTATCTGGTGATGGGCGTGCTGCTGGGGCCGTTCTGTCTGGGAAGGCTGGGAGTTGTATTTCGGACGCCGGAAGAGGTGGCGGGATTGGATCTGATCTCGCAGGTCGCCCTCGGTTTCATCGCGTTTACGATCGGAAATGAGTTCCGTCTGGAACAGCTCAAACACATGGGGCGGCAGGCGATCACGGTAGGTATCCTGCAGGCGGTGGTCACCACGGTTATTGTGGATATCAGCCTGGTGGCGCTGCATTTCATTTTCCCGCAGGTGATCTCGGTCTCTTCGGCGATCACGCTGGGAGCCATTGCCGCGGCTACCGCGCCGGCTGCGACGCTGATGGTGGTGCGGCAGTACAAGGCCAACGGGCCGATGACCAAGCTCCTTCTTCTCGTGGTGGCTATCGACGACGCGGTGGGGTTGGTTTTGTTCGCGGCGTCCTTCGGGGTCGCGAACGCCCTGGAGAGCGGCGTGATCAGCCTGACGAGCGTGCTTGTGGAGCCGGTGCTGGAGATCGTGCTTTCCCTGGCGCTTGGAAGCCTGGCCGGAATCGTGCTGCATGTGATGGAGAAATATTTCCACTCCGGAAGCAAGCGGCTCTGTCTGTCCATTTCCTGCGTGCTGTTTACCGTAGGGGTATCGATGGCGGAATTTGAGTTAGGAGGAATCCATATCGGCTTCAGCCTGCTTCTGGTGTGCATGATGGCGGGAACTGTGTTCTGCAATATCTGCGATTTCTCCGAGAGTTTAATGGAGCACATCGACGACTGGACGGCGCCGCTGTTCGTGCTGTTCTTCGTGATCTCCGGCGCGGAACTGGATCTGAAGATCCTGTCGAATCCGCTGGTGCTGCTCATCGGCGCCGTGTATATCGTGTTCCGCTCCGCGGGCAAGATCTTCGGCGCGTACAGCAGCTGCGCCCTCACGAAATGCAGCGAATCGATCACCAAATACCTGGGCATCACGCTGCTTCCGCAGGCGGGCGTATCCCTGGGAATGGCGCTGACCGCGCAGCAGCTGCAGGACGGCGCGACGATCCGCAGCGTGGTCCTGTTCTCGGTTCTCGTGTATGAGCTGGTAGGTCCCGCCCTGACGAAGCACGCCCTGATGGCGGCCGGCGAGATCCAGGTGGAAGGCCGGACCGACGCGAGACGCAGGAACAAGCCGGTGATACCGGTGCACCTGGGAGGACACTGAACGGAACGGCAGCTTGTGCGCATGAACGGTTGAATCTGGCGGGTAAGTTTGCGAAATAGATGGTTAAGGGCAGTGGAAGAGTGTCAGATGGGAAGAATGATCGGGGCTGATCGGAGAAAGATCACATCACGATCAGCCCCGTCGTGTACTCATTGGCGATCCTGCGGCCGCTTTTCGCCGCCAGGACAGCCTGGTAAATGTGGGAGCAGTATAAGTCGCGGCGGAATTCCGCCAGCGAAGTTTCATCTAAGACCGAAGCGGTGTCAGCTGTCCGGGTAATCAGGGGCAGCGGGGCCGCTTTTTTGTGCAGATCTCCGGAGACGTGCCGCATGGAAAGGCAGTCCGGCTGCGCAGTTGATGAAACCGCCGCAGAGTTTTCCGGTTGCGACGTGCGTTGGGATATGGCGGACAGCAGAGGTTCCGCTTCCCTGCGGAACCCGAGAACGCGCACATAGGAAATGAAATCGTGCGCTTTGCGGGCCTCGGCGTCCTGCGCGGTCATGTCCAGCATGATGTGGGTCAGCGCCCGGCTGATCCGGGTGTAGGTGTACTGTTTGGTCTTAAGCGCGGCGCAGCGATCGGTAAAGCCGGCGAATTCCAGAGTCCGCTTGCCGATGCGGGCGGCCAGATCCTCAGGAACATCGTAGAAATCCGTCAGCGGACGATCCGCAAGCTGCAGGGCCAGAAGCCGCTGGGCCAGAACTGCGGAGAAATCGTCCGCCGTCAGAGGATACGCGTCGCGGATTAAGGTCAGCACCGGGGCGGGCACACTCTGGGAGAGCGCGGTAAAATGAGGGCGGATGCCGCCGTCGTTCTGCCCGGAACTGCTGCACAGAATCTCGCGGATGGCGGCCGCGGACGGTTTCTCCTGAACATGTGTATCGTGATAACCGCTTCCCTGCCGCAGGATCGTCACCGGTTCCATCCGGCTTCCCCGCCGCAGGAGAGCCTTGCAGTATTCGATTCCCAGAATGTTGTTCGGGGAGGAGAGCAGGGCAGCGGGTTCGCCGGCTTCGATACCCTTTTCGTTTGGAAAACGATTGCCGCCAGCCAGATACGCCTCCAGCGCCTTCTGCCGCGCCTGCGGGAACGTCAGACCATTTTTCAGTCCGGCGGCCAGCTCTTTCCGGTACATTTCCGGTTCTTCGCACAGGATCTTCGCGATCTCCATCATCGGTTCGATCTGTCCGCACTCGCTCCCGAAGCAGAGCGCGTCCACTAAGCCCAGCCGGTCCAGAAGCGCCGCGCCGCAGGCGGCAAAGTCCTCGGCGCTCCCCACGGCGAAGATGGGCGGGATCTCAAGCACCAGGTCGGCTCCTGACGAGAGCGCCATGCGAGAGCGGGTGTATTTGTCAAAAACGGCGGACGCGCCCCGCTGGACGAAATCGCCGCTCATGGCCACGACGCAGCAGTCCGCGCCGGTCAGTTCCTTTGCGCGGCGGATCTG
>CANPZZ010000172.1 GCA_947589125.1 uncultured Lachnospiraceae bacterium | reverse complement strand
GGAAAGCGGTGCTGGACGCGGATCTGGAGGAGGAGAGGCGGATGTTCTATGTGGCGATGACGCGGGCGAAGGACCGGCTGCATGTCTGCTGGGCGAAGGAGCGCTACGGCAAGAAGCAGGAAGTGTCCCGATTCGTGGAGGAGTATCTCGCATAAAAATTCAAGCATATATGAAATCAGGAGGATCAATTGATGGAAGCCAGACAGAAGATCACGTATTACGACTGTGCCTCCGGCCGGGTGTCCTTTGAAGAGAGAACGCCCTTCGTGGCCGACGAATCCACGCTTGCCCGCCAGGTGGAATCGAATGTGGTGGGCATTTATCCCGATTATCTCTATCAGACCATGGAAGGCTTCGGCTGCGCAATGACCGAGAGCGCCTGCTGGCTGCTCTCGAAGATGGAGCCGCAGACGCGAAGGGAAGCGCTGGAATGCTGGTTCGGCGAAAAGGGCATGGACGCAAGGTTTATCCGCATTCCCATCGACAGCTGCGATTATGCGCTGAGCGAGTATCAGGCGGTGGAGGATCCGATTGCGGACCCGGAGCTTGCCACATTTTCCATCAAAAGGGACAGGCAGTACATCCTTCCGGTGGTGAAGGAAGCCATGGCCCTGGCCGGCCATGAGCTGAGCGTCCTTTTAAGTCCCTGGTCGCCGCCGGCTGCCTGGAAGACGCCGCCGGAGATCAGTCAGAACGACGCCGCGGTCTACGGAGGGCAGGGAGCGGACGTAGATTTCTCAAAGCCGGGGAGATGCTTCGGCGGCCGTTTAAAACCGGAATTCTACGGTTCCTGGGCCAGATATCTTGTGAAATATATCCGGGCCTATCTGGAGGAGGGGATCAATGTAACGATGCTCTCCGTACAGAATGAGGCCAGCGCCGCCACTTCCTGGGACAGTTGCCTGTGGTCCGGCGAGGAGGAGAGCCGCTTCCTGCGGGATTTCCTCTATCCGGAAATGAAGGCGGCGGGGCTTACGGACCGGGTGGGGATCTACATCTGGGATCACAACAAAGAGCGCATGGTGGAGCATATCGGGCAGATGATGGAAAACGGAATCGCGGATATGGTGGAGGGCTTCGCCTACCACTGGTACAGCGGGGATCATTTCCGGGCCCTGTCCATGATGCGCGAGCGGTATCCGGACAAGGTGCTGATGCATTCTGAGAGCTGCGGCCTCCACATGCCGGGAAAGGCCCTGTCCTTTGACGTCACGGACGCGGCGCTTGAGCGGCTGCCGGAGACGATCAGAAAGGCGGCGGCGGTATCGCCGCTTGAGATGGATTACCGGGACGCGGCGGCCTACGCCCACGATATCATCGGCGATCTGAACAACGGCATGAACCGTTTTATCGACTGGAATCTCTGCGTGGACCGAAACGGCGGCCCCCGTCATGTGCGGGGCGGGTTCGCGGCGCCGATCGTCGCGGAGGACGACGGCGGTTTCACCCGCACGGTGTCCTATGAATATCTGCTGCAGATCGCGAAGGCGGTTCCGGCAGGGAGCCGGAGACTGGGAGTCAGCGTCTGGGCAGATCAGGCGGAGGCGGCCGCGGCGCTGCGGCCGGACGGAACGGTCGGTCTGCTTCTTCTGAACAGGAAGGAGGAAGAGCAGAAGGCTGCGGTGCGGCTGAGCGGCTTTCTGTGCGAGGTGACTCTGCCGGCGCGCACATTGTCCGTGCTGGAGTTTAAGGCGTGACGGCGGCCCCGAAACCGCAGAAAATTGTGGAAAAATCGTGTAATGCAAAAAAGTCCTTGCGTTTCTTCAGTCTGTTTGATAGAGTGAATGTGTAAGGACGACAGGACGTTCGAAAGACGCTCTTCAGGCGACAGTCGAAGAAGCTGAAGATCGGAGCCTGCCGGAGGAGTTCCCCGAAGATAAGGTTCGAAGATAAGTTAGGCGGAATCATTGATGTTACAGGCCGCGCGGCGGCAGAGAGGAATACGTATGGCGATGGAGAATGAAGAGAGAGAAGAGATGACCGTGACTCTCACGCTGGATGACAACACGGAGCTGGAGTGCGTGGTCTTAACGATCTTTGAGGCGGGCGGCCGGGATTATATCGCGCTGCTGCCGACGGAGGGCGAGGACGCGGATACCGGGGAGGTCTACCTGTACCGGTATTCTGAGACAGACGGACAGCCGGAGCTTGACAATATCGAGGACGACGACGAGTACGAGATCGTCGCGGATGCGTTTGACGAGCTTCTTGACGACGAGGAGTTTGATGAACTGATTGGCGAGGATGAATTGTTCGGTGAGGATGAGCCGGATGGGTTTGAGTTGTGACCGGACGCGGTAAGCCTCGAAACGCAGAAGTATTCCGGAAGGCAGGAGCGGCAGTCGGCAGTAGTTGTCCGGTTCGAGCAGGGAGGCAGCCGGATATCGCATAACAGTAAGACAGTTGGGGGCTGATATGATGACTGTGATCATATCAGCCCGTTTTCTGAAATGCGTCCGGAAGGCGCCTGCGTCTGTGCGGCGAGTGGATCATCATTGTCACGGTGTATGTGAAATGTCGGCTATTTATGCAATCCGGGAGAAGGAATCGGTCGTCACGGCGTTTCCGACGGAGAAGCCATCGCCAGCCGGCTGTTGGAATACTCGCCGGTGAAGGTCACGTCCCGGCCGAACCATTCCGGCGGCGTGAAGGAGAGGGCTGTCTCCTCGTCGGGGAATTCCACCTCGGCCAGGATCAGGCCTTCGTAAGCGCCTTCGAAGACGTCCATCTCGACGGTAAGATCCGCGGCGTTTTGGGAAAGTATGTCTGCCGCGGCAGTCGCCTTTGCGGAAGGATCTGCATCCGCCGTATTACACTCTGTCGCCGCGGAAGAAGCTGTTCCGTCCGCTGAGGCACCCGTCCTGCCGTATGCCTCGCGCAGCGGAAGCAGGTACCGCTTCTTGGTGAGCACCCTGCCGTCCGTCTTGGCGAGCAGGTGGGCGTAGGCATCCTTTGTCAGCGGAAGATTGTATTCCTCGCGGGCCAGAAGCCCGGCGGACTTGTAAGTCATATAGTAAGAATCGTCTTCCCGGCGGATACGGACCGTCGGCGCGGGGCACAGATAGGCCTGTTCGATCTGATGGAACGGCCAGCTGCGGTAGTCTTCGGGCGGCGTATCAATCAGGTATTTGCGTTCGATCTCCATGGAAGAATCCTCCTTTCATGCGGGACAGATCATTTTCAAATGTAAAAGCATTATACCATATATCCTTATAATTGCAAAAGAAAACGCAGGAATCTCTTACGGCGGCGTCCCCGCCGGATCCCTGCGGGAATCAGAAAGAAGGAATCCGTAAATGAACCGCGAAAGAAAAAATGAAGGAAGGACCGTCCGCGTCGTCCTGGACGACCTGCCCTACGGGCAGCCGTCGGAGCGGGAGATAACCGGTCCCATCGGCCGGATCCGCATCCCGGACGGCGTCAGGAAGGACCGGATCTACCGGGATATCATCCTGATCGCCTGGCCCAGCCTGGTGGAGCTGGTGCTGACCCAGCTGACCAGTATCGCCGATCAGATCATGGTCGGGCGGCTTCCGGGGCAGGAGGGGATCAACGCCCTGGCGGCCGTGGGTCTGGCAGCCCAGCCCAAATTTCTTCTGATGACGATGATCCAGGCGCTGAACGTAGGGGCCACGGCCATGATCGCCCGCTTTCGGGGGCAGCAGAACCGGGATCGGTGCAACCTGGTCTTCAAGCACGCCATGATCCTGAATCTGTTCATGTCGATTCTGTTCATGGTGCTGGGACTGTTCTTCTGCGAGCAGCTGATCCGGTTCATGGGCGGCAGCGGCATCAGCGAGGAGACTCTGAAGCTGGGCGACGATTACCTGCGGATCCAGCTGTACGGATTTATTCCGCTGTGCCTCGCCATCACCGTGACGGCGGCCCTGCGGGGCATCGGCGACACCAGGACG
>CANPZZ010000171.1 GCA_947589125.1 uncultured Lachnospiraceae bacterium | reverse complement strand
GAGTCCTGGGGCATCAACCGCAGGGACGACGCGGAGCTGACCGTGGAATTCGGCCGGGAGGTGGAGATCGACCGGATCGTGCTTTACACGCGGGCGGATTTTCCGCACGACAACTGGTGGAAGCAGGTGACGCTTTCCTTCTCGGATGGGACGAATGTGGACTGGCAGATGGAGAAGAGCGTTCTTCCCCACGAGCTGCGGATCGAAAAGAAGCGCACGGAGTGGGTCAGGCTGAGCCGCCTGATCAAATCGGATGATCCGTCGCCGTTCCCCGCGCTCAGCCAGATCGAGGTGTATGGGACGGAGACATTTACGGCAATCGGAATGCAGAAGGAGGCTTCATTATGAACCAGAAAGAGCGGATGCTGAATGGCCTGCCATATAAGGCGTGGCTGGACGGCCTTACCGAGGAACGGGAAGCGTGCAAAGCGCTGATTTATGAGTTTAACCAGCTGAAACCGGAGGAGCGGCCGCGGATCCCGGAGCTTCTGAAGAAGCTGTTTGGCAGGACCGGGAAGAGTATCTGGATCGAGCCGCCGTTTCACTGCGATTACGGATGGAACATCGAGGCCGGCGAGAATTTCAGCGCCAATTACGGGCTGACGATCCTGGACGTGGGCAAGGTGACGTTCGGCGACAATGTGATGCTCGCGCCCAACGTCTCCATCTACACGGCGGGGCACCCGGTTCATCCGGACAGCAGGAATTCCGGCTATGAATACGGGATTCCGATCACCATAGGGAACAATGTCTGGATCGGCGGAAACGCGGTCATTCTTCCCGGCGTTACGGTCGGCAATAACGTGGTGATCGGCGCGGGGAGCGTGGTCACAAAGGACATTCCAGACAATGTGATCGCCGCAGGGAATCCGTGCCGGATCCTTCGGAAGATCACGGAAGAGGACCGGAAGTATTATTATAAGGACCGGGAGTTTGATGTGCCGGATTATTGAGGGGGACAAGGAAAATGAGCCTGCAGGTTCGCAAGTCATTTATGACCGATACTTTTGCATACACTTGAATAAATGCAAATAATAGATGAACGGGGATTTGCGTAAATAATAGATGAGTACGAATGGGGATTTGCGCAGAAAATGATCGCTGCGGGGTAATTGCCATAACTTATTATAATCTGCTAATAGCGCCGGAAGCCGGTAAAATCAAGGCTTCCGGCGCTTATTCTGTGATTTTATAAGGCTGCAGCATTCTTATGACCGCTACCTTCTGTCTCATAGTCCAGGTATGCACCCCTCATGGGTGAGGCGGCCAGTTCTGAAAACAAGCGCAGAACGCCGTTTCGGTATTTCGCGGGTCTGGGCTGCCAGTGCTGTTTCCGCTCGGCGAGAATTTCTTCCATCTCCTCCGGTGTCTTGCGCCGGCCTTTCACTCCGACGATCTCCAGAATCCGCTGCTGCACGTCCAAATGGATAAGGTCGCCTTCTTCCACCAGCGCAATGGGGCCTCCCGCCTGGGCTTCAGGAGAACAATGCCCGATCACAGGACCGGTGGACGCTCCGGAAAAGCGTCCGTCCGTAATCAGCGCAATGCTCCGTCCTAATTCCGGATCCGACGAGATCGCTTCGGAGGTATAGAACATTTCCGGCATTCCGGAACCTTTTGGCCCCTCATAGCGGATAAACACCGCGTCGCCGGGCTTCACCCTGTGATGGAGAACGGCATCGATGCATGCTTCTTCGCTGTCAAATGGGCGGGCGTTCAGAACGGCGGAGAACATTTCTTTCGGACATGCGGTATGCTTGATCACGGCGCCCTCAGGGGCCAGATTGCCTTTGAGAACGGCAATGGAACCGTCAGTCCCTATGGCCTGATCATAATGCCGGATGATATCCGTCCGTTTGAGGTCAAGGCCGTACTTTTGGTTAGCTTTGTCGAGCCATTTCTGACAGCGGTCATAAAAGCCATTTAGCTTCAGTTCCTCCAGGTTTTCCCCCAGCGTCTTCCCGGTGACCGTCATGGCGTCCAGATGAAGCACATTTTTGATCTCCTCCATGATGGCCGGAACGCCCCCGGCGTAATAGAAGAATTCGGCAGGCCAGCGGCCGGCAGGACGGACATCCAGCAGATAATGGGCGCCCCTGTGGAGGCGGTCAAAGGTATCTCCTGTGATCTCGATACCGAATTCATGCGCGATCGCCGGTAAATGGAGCAGGCAATTTGTGGAGCCGGAGACAGCGGCATGAACGAGGATTGCGTTTTCAAAGCTGTCCATGGTTACGATATCGCTCGGCCGCATATTTTCCATAGATGCCAGCTTTACCGCCAGTTTCCCGGCTTTTCTGGCGTACTCAATTAAATCGGGGCTGGCAGCGGGCAGCAGGGCGGAACCGGGCAGGGCAAGACCAAGAGCTTCGGCCATAATCTGCATCGTGGAAGCCGTCCCGATGAAGGAACAGGCTCCGCAGCCAGGACAGGCGCTGCGCTTGGCCCAGTTCAGCTTTGCCTCGCTGATCTCGCCGCGCTCATACCTGGCGGAATACATCCCAAGTTGTTCCAGTGTGAGCAGTTCGGGTCCCGCGGCCATAGTTCCCCCTGTAACCACCACGGAAGGAATGTTCACGCGGGCCAGGCCCATCAGATTGCCGGGAAGTCCTTTGTCGCAGCTCGCGATAAAGATGCCGGCGTCAAACGGCGTGGCGCTGGCCTGAATCTCGATCATATTTGCGATCATCTCTCTGCTTGCCAGGGAGAAATTGATTCCGTCCGTACCCTGGCTTTCTCCGTCGCACATATCCGTGCAATAGTACCGGGCGCCGTGTCCTCCGGCCCTCGCAGCTCCTTCTCTTGCCGCCTCTACCAGTTGATCCAGATGTCCGGAGCCGGGATGACTGTCCCCAAACGTACTTTCAATAAATACCTGCGGCTTTCCAAGGTCTTCCTCTGTCCAGCCTGTTCCCAGACGGAGCGGATCCATTTCCGGAGCAAGCCGGCGCATTTTCTGACTGTTCAGCATAGGGCGCTTCCTTCCTTTCTGCTTGTTTCCTGTACTCCGTCGGAGTCATCCCGAAATAGAAATCCTCTGTATTGTGCTTTATAATTATACTGTGTGAGGTGGGCGAAGTCAAGGAGGATACCTGCCTGCGGGGACTCTGGTCGCTGAAAACGAACGATTGCATTTTACGCCAAATTGGTGTATCATATAGAAACAGGACAGAGAGGTTCGTACTTCTCTGTCCCATTCTGTTTTTTACCGCAGTTTTTGATGAAAAGGGGGAATAAATATGGCGGCCTTTGACCCGATTCTAAGCGGCTGTCCCGGCATGGATCAGATCCTGGACCACATCCGGCTGGGAGATAATGTGGTCTGGCAGGTATCCGGCATCGATGAGTTTAAGCTGTTCGCCGAGCCGTTTGCCCGGCAGGCGGTGGCCGACGGGCGCAATATCGTCTACATCCGCTTCGCCCAGCATGAGCCGGTTCTCACCGACCTCACCGGTATCGACGTGCGCCGGTTTGATCCGGAGGAGGGCTTTGAGAGTTTCACCGTCAAGCTTCATGACGAGATTACCCGCCGGGGGCGGGACGCCTTCTATGTGTTCGATTGTCTGTCCGAGCTCCAGTCGGCATGGTATACCGATCTGATGATGGGAAACTTTTTCCGGGTCACCTGTCCCTACCTGTTCGAACTGGACACGGTGGCTTACTTCCCTCTGATCCGCGGACGCCACTCCTTTGACGCGGTGGCCCGTGTCCGGGACACCACCCAGCTTTTGCTGGACGTGTGCTCCGCGGGGCGGTACGTCTACCTCCATCCCCTCAAGGTGTGGAACCGGTACTCGAACCGAATGTTCCTGCCGCACTGCTTCGACACCCAGACCGGCGCGTTCTCCACTGTCCGGGACGGGGTGGGCACCAGCCGCTACTATCAGGCCCTCCAGCGGATGGAGGCGGCGAATCAGGACCAGAACTACGACAGCTACGACCGGTTT
>CANPZZ010000170.1 GCA_947589125.1 uncultured Lachnospiraceae bacterium | reverse complement strand
GCGCTGCGGAAGCGCTTTGGTGCGGACAGTGTGAAACGGGCATGTTTCCTGGAAAGCCAGAGCCAACCCGGCCGGCCGTGGATCGACCACATGGGCGGAGGCATCAGCCGGGAAAAACGGAGCGTCGATTATTCACGGGAGGAGATTTTATAATAGGGAGGTGTAGTTATGGGATTTGCGGACGCGTCAAAACTGCCGCCCGAAGCAGACAGCGGGATCCCACACGGTAAGATGTACCAGATAGCGTGCCATGCCTGGTTCACCTCCGCAGGCTTGCCGATGCCTATCAGCTTCAAGTTTCAGGGCGATGACGGAGAAATTTTGCGTGTTGCGGATATCAAAATCCAATATCGCGAGGATAAAAATTACGCTGGTTTACCAAGCAAAGAATATGGCTGCGAAGCCATCATCGGCGGCCTGCTCCGGGAGTTCCGCCTGATATACTACTTGGACACCTGTACATGGGTCATGATGATATGACCTGATTGATTTTTTCAAACAAAAAGAGAGTACCAGCCGCTCCTGATGGATAAGCTGATACTCTTATTTGTTGCATATCTTTAAGCCGTTTCCCATTTTTATAAAGTCAATTTATAGTATTTAGTAGGCTGTTTTGTGTTAAGAATTTGAAAAATGTCATTGACAGAGATGCCTCTTTTCTTTTGTACGTAAACGAAAGGAAACAGCACAAATCCACGTAAATTCGGGGGTTCAAAAACACCCAAGCGAAGAAGGGAGCGACATTGTACGTAAGTTTTTACGTACAGTTTACGTACAGTTCTACGTACAGTTTTCAAAAAAAGAGGCGATATTTTACGATAAGTTACGGTACTTCCCCGATGCAGCAAGAAAGCGCCGGAAGCCTTGATTTTACTGGCTTCCGGCACCATTTAACAGGTTATGATAAGTTATGTCAACTGCCCCTGATTCCGGGCTTACATTCCCATCTGCTTCGCGACTTCCTCTGCGAAGTTCTCGCTCTTCTTCTCCATACCCTCGCCAGTCTCAAAGCGCAGGAAATTCTTCACTTTGATCTTGGCGCCGTTGGCCTTGGCGACCTCGGCCACGTACTGGGAGACGCTCTGCTTGCCGTCCTCAGCCTTCACATAGGTCTGATCCATCAGGCAGATCTCTTTCATCTCCTTGTTGATACGGCCCATGATCATGCCCTGGATCACCTTCTCGGGCTTGGAAGCTTCCTTCGGATCGTTCTGGATCTGCGCCATCAGGATCTGCTTCTCATGCTCGATGAACTCCTCGCTGACAGAGCTTCTGTCAGTGTACATGGGTTTAAGGGCTGCCGCCTGCATCGCGATGTTCTTCGCCATCTCCTTCACGGCGTCGTTCACCACATCGGTCTCTACATCGACCAGCACGCCGATCTTGCCGCCGCCATGGATATAGGAAGCAATGAATCCGGCAGGCTCTTCCATCCTCTGGAAACGCCGGATGTCCAGCTTCTCGCCGATGATGGAGATCTGGGTTGCCAGGGCGTCGCGGACCGTCATCGTCGTATCCTTCGCCCAGGTCTCGGTCATAAATGTCTCCACGTCGGCCGCATCGGAAACCAGCGCCTGTGCCGCCACATCCGCCGCGTAGGTCTGGAACTTCTCGTTCTTCGCCACGAAGTCTGTCTCCGCATTCACTTCCACGACGACCGCCTTCTTCGCGTCGTCTGTCAGGGCAATCGTCACCACGCCCTCGGCCGCGATGCGGTTCGCCTTCTTATCGATACCGGCAAGTCCCTTCTCACGCAGGAACTCAACGGCCTTGTCCATATCTCCGTCGGTCGCGGACAGCGCCTTCTTGCAGTCCATCATACCGGCACCGGTCATCTCTCTTAACTCTTTTACCATTGCTGCTGTTACTGCCATATCTTTTCTTCCTCCATTCTGATTCGGATCTTACGTATTATTCCTCAACCGGCGCTGCTTCCTGCTCCTGATAAGCTTCCGCTTCTGCCGCCTCATCATAAGAAGCGGTAGCCGCTCCCTGGTTCGCCTCGACGACGGCGTCAGCCATCTTGGAAACGATCAGCTTTACGGCACGGATCGCGTCGTCATTGCCCGGGATCACATAATCCAGTTCTTCCGGATCACAGTTGGTATCGCAGATGCCGATCAGCGGAATACCCAGCGCATGGGCTTCCTGCACGCAGATGTGCTCCTTCTTCGGATCAACTACAAAAATGGCGTCGGGAAGTCTCTTCATCTCCTTGATGCCGCCCAGGTTCTTCTCAAGCTTCTCCCACTCCTTGCGGATCTTGATGACTTCCTTCTTCGGCAGCACATCAAAGGTGCCGTCCTCAGACATGGTCTCGATCTCTTTCAGTCTGGCGATACGGGACTGGATGGTCTTGAAGTTGGTCAGCATACCGCCGAGCCATCTCTCATTCACATAGAACATACCGCAGCGCTCCGCTTCCACCTGGATCGCGTCCTGCGCCTGCTTCTTGGTTCCTACGAACAGAATCGTGCCGCCGTTGGCAGCGATCTCCGCCACCGCGTTGTAAGCCTCGTCCACCTTGCCTACAGACTTCTGCAGGTCGATGATGTAGATGCCGTTGCGCTCGGTGTAGATGTAGGGAGCCATCTTGGGGTTCCATCTTCTTGTCTGATGTCCGAAATGGACGCCTGCTTCCAGCAGCTGTTTCATTGAAATAACGCTCATGATACTACCTCCGTTTGGTTTTTCTTCCGCCTGCGTCTTCTGTTCCCTTCGGGACCCATACATAGCGGGCACCGCCTTGGGGATCGGCAGACGTGTTTTTTCGTCAACGTTCCAAGTATAGCACGGAAATACGGGAATTGCAAGCAGAAAGGTTCAAAACTTTGAATAAACTTTGAACCGGTCACGGCCTGAATATAATAAAATTACAGGGCCACGGGGAAAAAACTGCTATAGCAAATAAATCCCCCGCGCCGCTGCCTGTAAAGGCCCAGCGCGGGGGGATGTTTCCTCAAATCCCGTCAGCGTTCAGGAATATCTGCCCGCGGAAAAACTCCCGCATTACTCCTCGTCGCTGTCGTAGCTGTCATCGCGATCCCTGCGGTCTCTGCCGCCGCGTCCGCCGCGGTCTCTCCGGTCGCCGCGTCCGCCGCGGTCTCCTCTTCCGCCGCGGTCACCACGGTCGGAACTCTCAACCACCGGTACGTCGCCGGTCATCTCGCTGGGCTTCATCGTCAGGTTGATGCGGCCCATCTTGTCGATCTCGATGACGCGCACCGTCACCTCGTCGCCGATGTTGACCACATCCTCGACCCTGGCCACGCGCTTCTCGGACAGTCTGGAGATATGGACCATACCGTCCTTATTCGGAGCCAGCTCGACGAAGGCGCCGAAGTTCATGATCCGGGCCACCTTGCCGGTGATCACCTGGCCGACTTCCACATCATTGACAATGCTCTCGATGATGCTGATGGCCTTCTTGATCATATCCGCATCCACGCCGCAGACGGAAACGCTGCCGTCGTCCTCGATATCGATCTTCACGCCGGTCTCCTCGATGATCTTGTTGATCACCTTGCCCTGCTTGCCGACCACGTCGCCGATCTTCTGCGGATCGATCATGATCTGCTCGATCTTCGGCGCGTACGGGCTCAGCTCAGGCCTGGGCTCGGAGATCTCCGGCCTCATGCAGGTATCCATGATGAACAGCCTGGCCTCGCGGCAGCGGGCGATAGCGCCCTCCACGATGGGCCTTGTCAGTCCGTGGATCTTAATATCCATCTGAATCGCGGTAATACCGTCCACCGTACCAGTCACCTTGAAGTCCATATCGCCGAAGAAGTCCTCAAGGCCCTGGATATCGGTCAGCAGTACGAAATCGTCGTCGGTCTCGCCGGTCACCAGACCGCAGGAGATGCCGGCCACCATCTTCTTGATCGGCACACCGGCCGCCATCAGGGACATGCAGGACGCGCAGGTGGAAGCCATGGAGGTAGAGCCATTGGACTCAAAAGTCTCCGATAC
>CANPZZ010000169.1 GCA_947589125.1 uncultured Lachnospiraceae bacterium | reverse complement strand
ATCGAGAAGGTGTTCGAGGGCGTGGGCAACGGCCCCATTGACGCCCTGAAGAACGGACTTGAGAAGGAACTTGACATCGAGATCAAGGTCCTGGATTATAATGAGCACGCCCTGACATCCGGTTCCGGCGCCCAGGCCGCCTCCTACATCCATCTGATGGATGTGAAGACCGGCAAGGCCACCTACGGCGTGGGCATCAGCTCCAATATCACGCGTTCGTCTCTGCGCGGTATCTTCAGCGCGGTGAACCGGTTATTCTATTGAAAGAATATCCGGCGGGATACAGATATGCGGTGTGTTAGTTTACAATAGTATTCGCCGGCATCCTTTTGTACGCGGACATAATAAAAGGCATCTGCCTCAGCCCGGAGGTCAGATGCCTTTTCTGTTTTCCATGCAGGCAAGGCACCAATGACGCCTTGCTTGTATTATGTCAATGTGTCAGGACGCCCGACGATAGCTTCCCGGAGGCGGTCCAATCATGCCGGGTTCCAGTTCAGCGTCATAACTGTAGGATGATCCGCTGGGGGAGGGAGTATTGGAATCATAGGACCCCGGCGCGTTTGTTCCGGCGGAACCTACCGGCCCGCTGCCGGTAGAGCTGTCGGCCGTTCCTGGTCCGCCGCTGACGACATTACCGGAAGAAGAGGAGCCTGGCCCGCCGCTTGCTGTGACATTCCCGGAAGAACTGCTTCCTGGTCCGCCGTCAGCCACAGTGTTGCCGGACGCCGATCCCGGAGCGCCTGTGCCGCTTGTTCCGGAATTCCCCGGAGCGCTGGTGATGGTGTTATTATTTACATAATAAGCACCCTGAGCGTTAAAGGAATAAGTGATACCGTTGATCGTCTTAGTCGTATTCGCAGCCATCTTGCCGCCGTCGGCCGGATCCAGATAATAATAGGTTCCGTTCAGGTTCAGCCATCCCGTATACAGATGACCGGATGTATCGAAATAGTAATACGAATTGTCGATCAGACCCCAGCCGATCGTCATATCGCCGCCGTTCGGCTTCATATAGTAACGGCCGCCGTTGGTATCATTCAGCCACCCGGTCAGCATCTTGCCGTCCGTATTCAGGTAATAATACTTGCCATCTATCTGCTGCCACCCGGTCAGCATCTTCGCGTCGTTGCCGAACAGATACCATTCATTATTGATCTGCTTCCAGCCAATGGCGACCTGGCCGCTGCTCGGATCCGCGTAATACCAGGAGTTGTCCATCTGCCACCAGCCCTTACGCATGGCGCCGCTGTCCTTCATGTACCGGTAGATGTCGCCGATCTTCAGCCATCCGGTGATCATCTTGCCGTCCTCGAACAGATAATAGAATTCCCCGTTGTCAATGATCCAGTTGCTGGCCACCATCACGCCGTTGTCCTGAAAATAATACCAGCTGTTGTTGATCTGTTTCCATCCGGTGCACATCTTGCCTGTAGTCAGATCCATGAAATAGTAGTCGCCGGTAGTGGTCCGCAGCCAGCCCTTGTGCAGAGAGCCGGTATTGTCATAGTAGACCCAGGAGCCGCTGGAATTATCCCAGGCAGCCTGGGCGGTTGACGGAGTGCCTATAGCCAGTACCCCCAGAACGCCGGCAAGCAGCAGGGCCTGTACCATGTTACGACGTTTCATACCTTATCCTCCTCGTATTTCGCAATATATGCTCATTATCTATCAGTATAGCATATATTCGCCACAAGATATAGTGAAAAATATGAAAAAATTTATGACATTTTTTGGAAGATTTTACGATAATAGCGTTTGGCGTACCGGTACATGATGATCGAGTATTCCCCGAACTCCTGACCGAGATAATGCTTGTAAACCGTCCACAGGCTCCAGAGGAACCCGCCCAGGGCCACATAGGAGTAAATGACGGTCTGTTCTTCCGCTTCCGGTTCCCGGCCCAGATACAGCCGGATCAGCCAGTCCACGCGCTCGTCGTCATAATAGGAATAAATAGCGCACATAGCCACGTCGATCAGCGGGTCACACATTCCGGCGTACTCCAGATCGATCAGCTTTACCTGCCCGTCCGGCAGGAAAATGAAATTGTCCGCTACGCTGTCCACATGCGCCAGCACCTTCGGCCGGCGCAGGCGGTCCAGCCCGTCCATCAGCTCTGTCATCTGAGCCCGGACTTCTTTATAGTCCTCGAAAGGAATTTCTCCAAGGCTAAGGCACAGCTTCTCGTAGAATCCGATCCGCTCCCGTATGTCAAAATCATGTCCGACCACTGCGCCGGACCGGTGAAGACCCCGCAGGATTTCCATACAGCGTCTCATATCGGTCTCGCTTGCCGGATCAGCGTTGCGTGATCCCTCATAATATTCGGAGATCTTATAACCGGTCTCAGGATCGAAATAGATCACCTTTTCGGAAATTCCCAGCGGTTTTACCGCTTCGAAAGCGGCCGCTTCCTGCCGCCGGTTGATCAGAAGTCCCGTGCCGGGACCGGGGATCCGGCAGATATATGACGTCTGGCCTACGCGGAACAGGAAGGACTGGTTTGTCATACCCGCTTTCACGCACCGGATATCCCGGATATCCGATTCAGGGATCCGGAAAACTCTGGCGATCAGTTCCAGGGCCTCATTATCAGAACGGTTTCTATATTTAGGATCAAAATGACGCAGCTCCTCCAGATTCTCAAACTCGTACACCGAATCCGCCGGCAGGAAATTGGCGTAGAGTTCCGGGACGCGGATGGTTCCGGCGGAGCCTTTGTTCACTTTCGGTGTGTCTGCGCCCGATATGTTCGCGCCGTCGCGCCGCCTGTCGGAAACGATGGGACTCTGCCCGCATCTGCGGGCGGCGGTTCCATTTAACATCTCCTGATATACGTGCTCCCAATAGAACTGCTCCGTTCCGGGCAGTTGATAATATGTCTCAAGCATCGGAAGGAACTGCGCCAGGAACTCCCGCGAGAGATATGCCGGTCCGTACATGACCCACGCGTCGTGACCGCCGCTCACTACATCCAGCACCTTTCCCTTCTTATCTAATGTAAAACACCATTCCGATGTAGCTCCCTCCATATAAGCGGAAGCGTACCAACTGAAGCATTCGTATTTATGGAAAGGATTCACCCGCATCCAGTGATCGGAGGCCAGCAGGTACATGTTCCGTCCTTCCATCGCTTTCCTTGCGAAATGTACAGACGCCAGATTGTTCTTCGACGCGTATTCCGGGTTATAGATCAGTTTTACGCCATATTTATCGATCAGATATTCAAATTTTTCCTTAAGATATCCCACGACAACAGTTACGTCCGTGACTCCCGCTTCATGGAGCTGCCGGATCTGCCGCTCGATCATCCGCTCGCCGAACACTTCCAGAAGTCCCTTCGGCGTCTCGAATGTCAGCGGTACAAACCGGGAGCCGAATCCGGCAGCCAGAATGACGGCGCCGTCTACCCGGTAAGGCTCAAGCCGGGCTTCGCCCTGAGCTGTCAGCCGGTAATCGCCGTCCAATGCGGAGATGAGCCCTTCCTCCTCGCATTCTTTCACCAGCCGGTTGGCGGTTCCCAGCGATACGCCCAGCGCCTGAGCCAGCTCCCGCTGGGTGATCTGCGGCTTCTCCCATATGTTCCTGCACACCAATGCCTTCCTGTCCATAAATCCTCCGTTCAATAACGCCACATTTTGATGTAATTATGAACATTATAGCACAGACATTGGGTTATGGCAAAGAGTTTCCGCATAAACAGCGGATTGTACGGATATCTATACAATCTAAGAAAGAAATTTGCTTTTCGTAAGTTTTACGTAAGAAAATGCTTAGAGAAAAGTTATAGCATTTTGTTTTGAAATGTATTATACTGTCAATGTGATTGAGGGAAGGGTGCTTCCCCTAACGGAAATCGAAGACTTGAATGGCTGCTTTTGAAGAAATTTCAAAAAATGTCAAAAAAGTATTGATAATTTCCATTATAGGAAGTATAATTACCTCGTAATGTAACCAAAACAGGCCCTTATAAAGGGCCAAAAAAGGAA
>CANPZZ010000168.1 GCA_947589125.1 uncultured Lachnospiraceae bacterium | reverse complement strand
CCGTCATGGAAACGATCCGTATCTGCAGGGACAGGAATTATCTCAAAGAGTACCTGGAGGCAAGGGAGAAGGAGGTTGTCAATATTATGATGACGCTTTTCGATGATGAATATATTTATAAGACGTATGTAGAGAGCGAAAAGAAGGAAACTGCTCAGGATATGGCTCGGAAACTGTATGAGAGCGGTGTCGGTCTGGACGTGATCGCCCATGCAGCCGGGCAATCGACTAAGACAGTGGAAGAATGGCTTGGCCTTGCTTCCGTGTGAGTTTTTAGAGAGCATCCCGAGATAGGGGAGCAATATTATGATGACGCTTTTCGATGATGAATATATTTATAAGACGTATGTGGAGAGCGAAAAGAAGGAAGCGGCTCAGAAAGCGGCACAGGAAGCGACCAGAAGGGCAAACGTAAAAACAGCTCGCAGTCTTTATGAGAGCGGTGTTGGTCTGGACGTGATCGCCCATGCGGTCGGCCAGCCGACCAAGACGGTGGAAGAATGGCTTGGCCATGCTTCCGTGTGAGTTTTTAGAGAGCATCCCGAGATAGGGGGCAATATTATGATGACGCTTTTCGATGATGAATATATTTATAAGACGTATGTGGAGAGCGAAAAGAAGGAAGCGGCTCAGGATATGGCTCGGAAACTGTATGAGAGTGGTGTCAGTCTGGATGTGATCGCCCATGCAGCCGGGCAATCGACTAAGACGATGGAAGAATGGCTTGGCCTTGCTTCAGCGTAGTTATTTTTAGGGCTGGATAAGCTTTCATAGAAAAATAGGTCAATTGATAGGTCAATTTAATTCAAGCGTCGTGGGAAATCCTGGAAAATGCTGGGCAATCGGGCCATGAAATAACGGACTCTGACTCCGTCATTTTCAAGGTTCGAATCCTTGTAGCCCAGCTAAAGTAAGTCCGGAAGCCTCAGCTTCCGGATTTTTCTTTTCTGCAGAGACGCGCGGACCGGACCGTTGACTTATGGTGCGGCGGAGCGCGCTCACATTTTAACAGGAAGTGATCTTCATGTATGAATTTCAAAGCCGCGTCCGGTACAGCGAGATCGATCCGGACTGGGAAGGCGGGCTGTCCCTTACGGGCATTATAAATTACCTGCAGGACTGTTCAACATTTCAGTCTGAGTCCGTAGGCCTTGGACTGGATTATCTGAACGACCATCATCAGGCCTGGTGGCTGTCATCCTGGCAGATCATTATCGACCGGGATCCGAAGCTGGGAGATGAGATCCGGATCGGAACCTGGCCCTATGAGTTCAACGGCATGTACGGCTACCGCAACTTTTATATCCGTGATATGGCCGGAGCGTATATGGTCCGTGCCAATTCCATCTGGTTCATGTTCGATACCGCGGCGAAGCGCCCGGTCCGCGTTGGGGAGGATCAGATCCACGGTTATGGACCGCTTAAGGAGCGCATTCCGATGGACTACGCCCCGCGGCGCATTGCGCTTCCGGCAGAATACGAAGAAGGCAGCCCCGTCACGGTGGCGAGGCATCATATTGATACGAATCACCATGTTAACAACGCCCAGTACGTGCAGATCGCTCAGGAGTATCTTCCCGAAGGTATCCGGATCGCCGAACTGCGGGTTGAATATAAGAAGGCGGCTTATCTGGGAGATGTGATAATCCCCAGGATCAGCCGCATTCAGGAAGGATATGTGATTGCGCTGTGCGACAGCGCGGGGAGTCCTCACGCCATTGTATGGCTGCGGGAGAGATAGGGACGGCTTTCACAGCCGCCGGAGGTATTATGATCGAGTTAGGAAAGATGCAGGAACTTGTGGTAGTGCGTGAGAAGAACTTCGGCGTCTTCTTAAGCGAGTCTGAGGGAGACGAGGCCGCTGTGCTTCTGCCCAGGAAACAGGTGCCGGAAGGAACCGCGGTTGGCGACAGGCTGAATGTGTTTATTTACAGGGATTCTTCAGACCGGCTGATTGCTACCACGCGTACGCCGCTTCTTACCGTAGGAGAGGTGGGCGTTCTGACGGTCAAGGACGTCGGGAAGATCGGCGCGTTTCTGGACATGGGCCTGGAAAAGGATATTCTGCTCCCGTTTAAGGAGCAGAATCATCCGGTACAGGCCGGAGAGCAGTGCCTGGTCGCCGTCTACCGGGACAAGTCGGGGCGTCTGGCGGCCACGATGAATGTGTACCGTTTCATGAGCGGCGATTCTCCTTATCATAAGGACGACAGAGTATCGGGAACCGTCTATGAGATCAATGAACGCCTGGGCGCGTTCGTAGCCGTGGACAACAAGTATTACGGCATGATCCCGGAGAAGGAGCTGTACGGGAATGTCAGGCCGGGCGACGTGGTGGAAGCGCGAGTCCTGAAAGTGCGTCCGGACGGGAAGCTGGATCTGAGTCCCAGGGAGAAATCCTATATTCAGATGGACGCTGACGCGCAGCTTGTATGGGAAGCCATCGAGGCCCATGGCGGGAGCCTGCCGTTCACCGATAAGGCGTCCCCGGAGATAATTAAGGAAGAGTTTCATTTAAGCAAGAACGCTTTTAAGCGCGCCGTAGGACATCTGCTGAAGGAAGGCAGGATCCGGATCACGGAGAATTCCATCGAAAAGGTGTAGCCCATGTTCAAAAACAGACCGGTTTATGTCGATTACGTTCTGATCGTGATCGGAGCGTTTATCATGGGCTTTGCCATCAAGAATATGTACGATCCGGTGGGACTGGTCACCGGCGGCGTCACCGGCATCGCGATCATCGTGAAGAATTATACGGATATTCCGCTGTGGTTCACGAATACGGTGCTGAACATCCCGCTGTTTCTGATTTCATGGCGTCTGCAGGGCTTTACTTTCATCAAGCGGACGGCGGTGGCTACGGCGGCGCTTTCTCTGTCGCTGTATGTGATTCCGGAGATCCATGTGGTCGTGGATGATCTCCTTCTGGCGGCGCTTTTCGGCGGTATTGTGTCAGGCGCCGGAACCGGTCTTGTATTTCTGATGCAGGCCACCACCGGCGGGACGGATATGCTGGCGGCGCTGATGCGCAGGAAGCTTAAGCATTATTCCATCGCACAGATCATGCAGGTGCTGGACGGCCTGATCGTGCTTGCCGGCGCGGGGGTGTTCGGGATCACCAGCGCGCTCTACGCCTGCATCGCCATTTTCATGGTGTCCAAGGTCTCCGACGGGATCCTGGAAGGTATGAAATTCTCCAAGCAGGCCCTGATCATTTCCGACAAAAGCGACGAGATCGCCCAGGCGATCCTCTACCGGCTCGACCGCGGCGTTACGGCGGTTCCGGCCGTCGGCATGTATTCCGGGCGCGAGCGGAAGATGCTGTTCTGCGTGGTTTCCCGCAAGGAGATCGTCCGGATCCGGGAACTGGTCTGGGAGATGGATCCGAAGGCGTTTGTCATAATGAGCGACGTCCGGGAAGTCCTTGGGGAAGGATTTATAGAATATTGACCGAATAAGCTGGTCTTTTCGTGTGTCATTTCGGTACATTGGTGAAATTGTTACAGGAATATGCAGATTAGACAAATTAGAAAAAAATTTTTTGGTAATTTGCAATATGGTAAAAAAATCAGGTTTCGTGTATTATAATTGCAGAAGTTATATTTAGGGACAGATGCGTCGCGTCCCGATCATATCAATTTACTCATAAGAGGAGGATATTTGCTATGTCAAGTCTGTCACTGAAGAACATTACTAAGGCATACCCCAACGGATTTGTTGCGGTAAAGGATTTCAACCTTGAGATCGCCGACAAAGAGTTCATCATCTTCGTAGGTCCCTCTGGTTGCGGTAAGTCCACCACCCTGCGTATGATCGCTGGTCTGGAAGATATTTCTTCCGGCGAGCTGTACATCGACGGCAAGCTGGTCAACGACGTAGAGCCGAAGGACAGAGATATCGCCATGGTTTTCCAGAACTACGCTCTGTATCCGCATATGTCCGTGTATGATAACATGGCATTCGGTCTGAAGCTGCGCAAGACCCCGAAGACCGAGATCGACAAGCTGGTTCACGAGGCGGCAAGAAT
>CANPZZ010000167.1 GCA_947589125.1 uncultured Lachnospiraceae bacterium | reverse complement strand
TATTTGTCCGACATCTGGGAAATGTGCACCAGCCCGTCCTGATGGACGCCGATGTCCACAAACGCCCCGAAATCGATCACATTCCGCACGGTCCCCTTTAACACCATGCCGGGCGTCAGGTCCTTCATCTCCAGCACATCGGTCCGAAGGATCGGCTTGGGCATCTCATCGCGGGGATCGCGGGCCGGCTTCTCCAGCTCCTTCACGATATCCCGCAGCGTGATCTCGCCGATTCCCAGCTCTTCCGCCATTTTCTTATAGTCCGTCACTTTCCGGCTGATCCCCGTCAGGCCGCCCGCGGCGATCTCCGCCGGCTTGTAACCCAGCTTCGCAAGCAATGTCTTCGCTGCCTCGTAGCTCTCCGGGTGGACGGAAGTACCGTCCAGCGGGTTCTTCCCGCCCATGATCCGCATGAATCCGGCGCACTGCTCGTAGGCCTTCGGCCCCAGCTTGGCCACCTTCAGAAGCTGGGCACGGCTGGTAAACGCGCCGTTCTCCTCCCGGTAGGCCACGATATTCTTCGCCAGCGCCTTGCTGATGCCGGAAACGTATTCCAGAAGCGGGGCGGAGGCGGTGTTCAGATCCACGCCCACCTTGTTCACGCAGTCCTCGACCACGCCCTGCAGGGCCTCGCTCAGCTTCTTCTGGTTCATGTCGTGCTGGTACTGGCCCACGCCGATGGAGCGGGGATCGATCTTCACAAGCTCCGCCAGCGGATCCTGAAGCCTGCGGGCGATGGACGCGGCGCTCCGCTGCCCCACGTCGAAATTCGGAAATTCCTCCGTCGCCAGCTTGCTGGCGGAATAGACGGACGCGCCGGCTTCATTTACGATCACATACTGGACCTTCTCCGGAATCTCCCGCAGCAATTCCACGATCACCTGCTCCGACTCGCGGGAGGCGGTGCCGTTGCCCACAGAGATCAGGGAAATATTGTACTTTTTGATCAGGCGCTTTAAGACCGACTTCGCCTCCGCCACCTTGTTCTGGGGGGCGGTGGGATAAATGACCACCGTGTCCAGAACCTTGCCGGTGGCGTCCACCACGGCCAGCTTGCAGCCGGTGCGGAAGGCCGGGTCCCAGCCCAGAACCACGCGGCCCACGATGGGCGGCTGCATCAGAAGCTGCTCCAGGTTCTTGCCGAAGACCTTGATCGCGCCATCCTCGGCCATTTCCGTCAGGGCATTCCTCACCTCACGCTCGATGGACGGCGCAATCAGGCGGCTGTAGCTGTCCTCGATGACCTCGCGGAGCACCGGTGTGGTATAGGGATTGTCCCGGGTGATCACGCGCTTCTCCAGGAAACGCAGGATCTGCTCCTCCGGCGCCAGGACCTTCACGGTCAGAACCTTTTCTTCCTCGCCCCGGTTCAGCGCCAGGATCCGGTGGCCCGCCGCCTTCCGGATCGTCTCTTCATAGTGATAATACATTTCATAAACCGATTCCGCCGCCTCGTCCTTCGCCTCGGAATGCAGAAGGCCCTGATTCATGGTCACATTGCGGATGTAGGTGCGGTAATCAGCCTCATCGGAAATACGCTCCGCCAGGATATCCTTCGCCCCGGCGATGGCCTCTTCCGCGCTCGCGACGCCCTTTTCTTCGAAAATGTAAGCGGCCGCCGACACTTCCAGCGGCTCCCGCGTCATCTGCAGCGCGATCAGATCCGCCAAAGGCGCCAGCCCCTTCTCCTGAGCGATCGTGGCCCTGGTGCGGCGCTTGGGCCGGTAAGGACGGTAAAGATCCTCCACCGCCACCAGCGTCGCCGCGTCGGCGATCTGCTTCTCCAGCTCCGGGGTCAGCTTGTCCTGCTCACGGATCGACGCCAGGACCTGCTCCTTCTTCTCCTCCAGGTTCCGCAGGTAGCGCAGGCGCTCGTCCAGGGTTCGCAGCACCTCGTCGTTCAGGGAACCTGTGGCTTCCTTGCGGTAGCGGGCGATGAACGGGATCGTATTGCCTTCATCTATGAGCTTCACGGCGGCCTCGACCTGGCCGCGGGTGATCTTTAGTTCTTCCTGCAGGGTTTTGATAATGTCCATATGTACTCCTTTTCCGGATGTCCATCCGATGTGAAAGCGGATGCGGGAGCATGCTTTTAAGCAAGCTTAACGCATGCCCCGCATCTGCTTTCCCGCCGTCTCGGCTGTTATCATCCATTATAAACGGAATCTCGCTTTGCGTCTAGTCAGTATTTTTTTTACCGCTCCGTCTGGACACAGAGGGAGTTTTGTGATAGGATGAATTTGCAATCGGAGGATTAAAAATGGACGAATATAAAGAGAAAAACGATTATGAGGAAATTCCGGTTCCCACCGGGGACGGTTGGCATAAACCAGACGACGAGACTGCCGGGGCACAGCCGCAGGGCGGCGCACAACCGCAAAGCGGCTGGCAGCAGAATACCAATCCTTATCTGCAGAATAACGGACAACAGCCCGGCAATCCATATCCGCAGAACAATTGGCAGCCCCAGGGCGGTTGGCAGCAGAGCGGCAGTACGCCGCCGTCCGGCAGCTGGATCTGTTCCTGCGGCACTGTGAATACCGGCAAATTCTGCAGTGAGTGCGGCAAACCGGCCCCGCAAAACGGAGGACAGCAGCCCCCATACCAGCAGGCTCCCCCGAAGGAGAGCAATCCGCTGGCGCTGGCGTCCATGATCACCGGCCTGCTGGCTCTGATCACCTGCTGCTGCAGCCCGCTGATCCAGTTCCCGCTGGCTGTGACTTCCATCGTGCTGATGATCCTGTCCAAACGCGGAATGCCTCTTCACGGTTACGCGATCGCGGGACTGATCATGTCGATCTTCGCCATCCTGTTAAGCATCCTGATGACGATCCTGATCGGCCTTGTCCGCAGCCCGCAGTACCAGGAGTTCTTTAACAGCCCGGAATTTCAGGATATTTTCGATGAGTACGAGTCGCTTTACGAATCGTTCTACGGCGGAGAAGACCTTGATTCCATTTATGAATCGATCTACGACGATTACCGGTAAGACCTGTTTCACAGCGGCGGCAGCAGATCCACGCCCCGCGCCACCAGCATATAATTTTTAAAGATCCAGTTGACCAGTACGATGGCGACCCCGACAGACACCACAAGGCCGTAGCGCCCCAGGTAAAGTCCGGGCCGCCTCAGTTTTTTCGCCAGACAGTATCCGATCAGTTCCACCGCAGTCATAAGCGCCGTGTAAAATACCAGCGGATGATACTGGATGCTCAGGAAAATGTGCCCGGTCAGCAGAAGCCAGACCGCCCGGGTCCCGCCGCAGCCTGGGCAGTAAAGTCCTGTCAGAAATTTGAAAGGGCAGGGAATCCCCTGCCCGATCAGCATCTGCCATACTATTTTCAGCGTCTCAGCCATTCCACGATCCCCCATATCATTTCACAATTCAAAAACTCTCTGCCGCCGCTCAGGTACCTCCGCATCGTTTGCATCACGGTTCGAACCGCCCCGGACTGTCTGAGCCGCCTTGCGAACAGCCGTCCCGCCGTATATGTCACTTTGCAGGCAATTACTGCCCTGTCTGCGCCTCCACCCGGATCTTCTGCCTCAGCCCGCTTCCCGCAGCCTCAAGCGCCGGAACCAGCGCCGCCAGGGCGGCGTCCATCAGGCCGTCGCTCATGACGCCGGTCATCAGCCCGAATTCCTCTCCATCAAGTTCCGGCAGCGTCACCACACGGCACTCGCCCAGATGTTCCGCCAGCAGATCCTTTACCGTATCATAAGCGCCGCTGATCCGCAGGAAATACGCCCAGCGCACGTCGGATACAGGCATAATAGAAAGCTTCTCGCTGCTCCAGCCCATCGGCACATTTTCGTCCAGATGGACCGTCTCCTCGATCAGGTCCGCCACCACGGCGCTGGCCGTCTGCAGCTTCCCGGCCCCGCTGCCGTAATACATGCTGACGCCCAGCATATTGCTGCGGACCAGAATACCGTTAAATACATCGTTCACGCCGGAAAGCGGGTTCTCCCACCCCACCATCACCGGAGCCACCCAGGCGGAGACCGCGTCCCCGGCCATCTGGGCGGAACCCAGCAG
>CANPZZ010000166.1 GCA_947589125.1 uncultured Lachnospiraceae bacterium | reverse complement strand
ATAGATAGTGACAAACGGCGTTCATCTGTGATAGTATGGGCATAAATGAAGCTGTCGTCAGACGTAAGCGTTAGTCGCCCGGGCGGATACCCCCGCCCGCGGAAAACTAGCGCTTTGTGCGCGTGCGAAAATACCGGCCGCACAGGCGGCTTCGGCCGGCCGGTCGGATAAGAAAAAGGAGTTTGGCAACCGCGCGCGGAAGAGAGCGGTACGGAATAAGGAGAATCTGTAAAATGTATATTATAGTTGGACTGGGCAATCCGGGAAAGCAGTACGAGCATACCCGGCACAATGTCGGATTCGAGGTCATTGACCGTCTGGCGGAAAAGCATGATATTTTGATGACGGAGCGGAAGCACCGCGCCTTTTGCGGCAAGGGCCTGATCGGCGGGCAGAAGGCAATGCTTGTGAAGCCGCAGACATTTATGAATCTGAGCGGAGAAAGCGTGAAGAGCGCCGTGGATTTCTACCAGATCGGGACGGACGAGCTGATCGTCGTCTATGATGATGTCAGCTTAAGCCCCGGCCAGCTGCGGATCCGGAGGGCAGGAAGCGCCGGCGGGCACAACGGCATTAAGAATATTATCGCCCAGCTGGGAACCCAGGAGTTCCCGCGGGTGAAGGTGGGCGTCGGTGAGAAGCCGGAGAGGATGGACTTGGCGGATTATGTGCTGAGCCATTTCTCGAAAAGCGAGTGGGAAATGATGGAAGAAGCGTTTAAAGAGGCGGCGGACGCGGTTGAAGTGATGATCGCCGACGGCGCGGATGCGGCGATGAACCGGTTTAATGCGAAGAAAAATGAGCAGAGTATTTGAAAATGCGCTGGCGGAGCTGGCGGAATTCGAGGAACTGAATACGGATCTGAACCGGGGAAAAGGGCCGGTGCAGGTCAGCGGGTGCATGGACTCCCAGAAGGTGCATCTGATGCAGGAGGCGGGGGAAACTCTGCCCTGGAAGCTGGTGGTGACCTACGACGAGGCCCGGGCGAAGGAGATCTATGATGATTTCCGGTGCTTTACGGACCGGGTGTGGCTGTACCCGGCGAAGGATCTGCTGTTCTACAGTGCGGATATCCACGGAAACCTGATTACGAGACAGCGGATGCAGGTGGTAAAGGCGCTTCTGGAGGACGCGGACGGAAGCCGTGGCGAAACAGCCAGCGGTCCGGAAAACCCATCCGGAGGCGTGGTCGTCACGACCCTTGACGGCCTGATGGACCGCCTTCTTCCGCTTTCCGCCCTGCAGGCGCAGGTCTTAAGCGTCCGCTCCGGCGAGATCATCGATATTGAAGAATGGAAGAGCCGTCTGGTGACGCTGGGCTATGAGCGTATGGCCCAGGTGGACGGCATGGGGCAGTTTTCGATCCGCGGCGGGATCCTGGACATTTTCCCGCTGACCGAGGAACTGCCGGTGCGGATCGAACTGTGGGACGACGAGGTGGATTCCATCCGCAGCTTCGATGTGGAGAGCCAGCGGTCGGTGGAGCAGCTGGATGAGGCGGTGATCTATCCGGCCGCGGAGATGGTGCTGACGGAAAGCCAGATCGCGGAAGGCCTGGAGCGGATCCAGGCGTCGGCCGGCCGCTACGAGAAGGCTCTGCGCGGGCAGATGCGGACGGAAGAGGCCCACCGGATCTATACGATCGCGAAGGATGTGAAGGACCGTCTGGAGGACGGCCTTGGCGTGGGCGGGCTGGACAGCTTCCTTACCTGCTTCTGCAGCGATACGGTTTCCTTCCGGGAGTATTTTCCGTCAGACCGCACGGCGGTGTTCCTGGACGAACCGGCCAGGCTTTCAGAGCACGGGGACGCCGTGGAGGCGGAGTTTCGGGAGAGCATGACGAGCCGTCTGGAGAAGGGCTATCTTCTGCCGGAGCAGACGGAGCTTCTGTATATGGCCAAGGAGACGCTGGCGGGCCTTCTGGGACCGCATACGGTTCTGGTGACCGGTCTGGAACAGCGTCTGGCGGGCATGCCAGCGGTCCGGCGCTACGCCATTAACGCAAAAAATATCAATTCCTACCAGAACAGCTTCGAGATCCTGATAAGCGATCTGAAGCGATGGAAGCGGGAGCGCTACCGCGTCGTTCTGCTGTCCGGCTCCCATACCAGGGCCAGCCGTCTGGCCGGCGATCTGCGGGATTATGAACTGAGCGCGTTCTGCAGCGACGATCCGGACCGGAAGGTCCAGCCGGGGGAGATCATGGTACGATACGGCAATCTCCACCGGGGCTTCGAGTACCCGCAGATCAAGTTTGTCGTTATCACCGAGGGCGACATGTTCGGCACGGCGAAAAAGAAGCGCCGCCGCCATAAGTCCGCTTACGAAGGGCAGAAGATCGCCAGCTTCGCGGAGCTTTCGCCCGGCGACTATGTGGTCCACGAGGAGCACGGACTGGGCATTTACCGGGGGATCGAGAAGATCGAGCAGGATCATATCGTCAAGGATTATCTGAAGATCGAGTACGCCGACGGCGGCAATCTCTATCTGCCGGCCACCCGCCTGGACGTGATCCAGAAATACGCCGGCGCCGACGCGAAGGCGCCAAAGCTGAACCGTCTGGGCGGCGAGCAGTGGAAGAAGACCCGCGACCGGGTCAAGGGAGCCGTAAAGGAGATCGCGAAGGAGCTGGTGGAGCTCTACGCGGCCCGGCAGGAGACCGACGGATTCGTCTACAGCGAGGACACGGTCTGGCAGCGGGAGTTCGAGGAACTGTTCCCCTACGAGGAGACCGAAGACCAGATTGAGGCCATCGAAGCCACCAAGCGGGATATGCAGAGCCCGAAGATCATGGATCGGCTGATCTGCGGCGACGTGGGCTACGGCAAGACAGAGATCGCGCTGCGGGCGGCATTTAAAGCGGTCCAGGACGGCCGGCAGGTGGCCTATCTGGTGCCGACCACGATCCTGGCCCAGCAGCATTACAATACATTTGTACAGAGAATGAAGGATTTCCCGGTGCGAGTGGATCTGCTGTCCCGGTTTCGCACGCCGGCGGAACAGAAGAAGACGCTGGAGGATCTGCGCAAGGGCCTGGTGGATATCGTGATCGGTACCCACCGGATATTGTCGAAGGACGTGCAGTTTAAGAACCTGGGACTCCTGGTCATCGACGAGGAACAGCGTTTCGGCGTGGCCCACAAGGAGCGGATCAAGCAGATGAAGCAGAACGTGGACGTGTTGACCCTGACGGCGACGCCGATCCCGCGGACGCTGCATATGAGCCTGGCGGGGATCCGCGACATGAGCGTGCTGGAAGAGCCGCCGGTGGACCGGGTGCCGATCCAGACCTATGTGATGGAATACAATGATGAAATGGTCCGGGAAGCCATCCGCCGGGAACTGGCCAGGGACGGCCAGGTCTACTATGTGTATAACCGGGTCCAGGATATCGCCGACGTAGCGGCCCGGGTGGCTCAGCTTGCGCCGGACGCGGTGGTGGTCTATGCCCACGGCCAGATGCAGGAGCGGCAGCTGGAGCGGATCATGCTGGATTTCGTAAACGGGGACATCGACGTGCTGGTGTCCACCACGATCATCGAGACCGGCCTGGACATTCCGAATGTGAACACGATCATCATCCAGGACGCGGATCGGATGGGGCTGGCCCAGCTTTACCAGCTGCGGGGCCGCGTGGGACGGTCCAGCCGGACGGCGTACGCGTTTCTCATGTACCGCCGCGACAAGCTGCTGCGGGAGGAAGCGGAGAAACGTTTAAAGGCGATCCGGGAGTTCACAGAGTTGGGAAGCGGTATCCGCATCGCCATGCGGGATCTGGAGATCCGCGGTGCTGGCAATGTTCTGGGCGCGGAACAGCACGGCCATATGGAAGCCGTGGGTTACGATCTGTACTGTAAGCTTTTAAATCAGGCGGTGGCGGCCTTAAAGGGACGCCGCACGGAAGAAGAGGAGTTCGATACGGTGGTGGAGTGCGATATCGACGCCTATATTCCGTCGTCTTATATTAAGAATGAATATCAGAAGCTGGATATTTACAAGCGGATCTCGGCCATTGAGAATGAAGAAGAATCCATGGATATGCAGGATGAACTGATGGA
>CANPZZ010000165.1 GCA_947589125.1 uncultured Lachnospiraceae bacterium | reverse complement strand
TCGGTCCGGTGTTTTGTCCTCACTTCGTTCGGACACCGAACCGGCGCGGTATAATCTCTGTCGAGATTATACCATCTCGACTGACGTCTCGATGGAGATACTCGTCAAATGCCGATTGACGCAAGCGTCATCGGCACTTTCCTCGTTATTATACCATAATCCGATATGGTTACGCAAGAACACATGTTCGCAAAATTACATTTTTCCGAAAAAAAGACCGGGATCTCCGATCATCCCGGCCTTTTCCGTCAAAACTCTATTCATAAACTAAGTCCATTTCTTTTCGCACAGTAAAACGTCTATCTCCCCTCCGACATCTTAAGCTGCGCCGTCACAAGCCCATAGTAGATCCCCTTCTTCTCCAGCAGCTCATTGTGGGTACCGATCTCAGCAATACCGTGCTTATCGATCACAACCAATCGGTCCGCGTTGCGCAGCGTAGAGAGCCGGTGGGCGATGGCAAATGTGGTCCGCCCCTTCACAAGCCGTTCCAGCGCCTGCTGGATCAGGAATTCGCTCTCCGTATCCAGCGCCGACGTGGCCTCGTCCAGGATCAGAAGCCGCGGATTATTTAAGATCGCCCGGGCGATGGAGATCCGCTGCCGCTCGCCGCCGGACAGATTATAGCCATGCTCGCCCACGTAGGTATTGTAGCCGTCCGGGGTCTTGCAGATGAAATCGTGGGCGTTGGCCGCCTTGGCCGCCTGGATCACCTCGGACAGAGGCGCGTCCTGCCGCGCAAATCGGATATTCTGGAGGATCGTGCCGGAGAACAGGAAGGTCTCCTGCAGCACCACGCCGATCTGGGAATGAAGGCTCTCCATCTTGATGTCCCGGATGTCCACGCCGTCGATGGTGATCCGTCCCTGGTCCACGTCGTAAAGCCGCATGACCAGATTGATCAGCGTGGATTTGCCGGCGCCGGAAGCGCCTACCAGGCCAATCATTTCCCCGGGCTTCACCTCGAAATTGATATCTTCCAGCACCGGCTCGTAGGTCTGGTATCCAAAGGACACATGCTCAAATGTAAACGCGCCCCGGATCGGGAATTCCTTCGCGTCCGGCTTATCCGCCATCCGCGGCTCCTCATCCAGTACATCGTAGATCCGGTTCAGGCTGATGATCAGCTGCATGACCGCCCTGGGCAGATGGGTCATCCAGTTTAACGGTCCGAAAAGATAGCCGCAGTAAGTGATATATTGGACCAGCTGGCCCATACTCATCCTTCCGTTCAGCACATCCAGGCCGCCGAAGAGGACCGCGAAATAGGTTCCGCAGCTCATCAGGAAGCTGATGATCGGGAAAAGCACAGCCCAGAAGGTCTCATTTTTCCGGGAAATCGCCGCGAAATCCATGGCCGTCTGCCGGAAGCGTTCCGCCTCCCGCTCCTCCTGACCGAAGGTCTTCACCACACGGATCCCGGAAATGATATCCTGCAGCCGGCTGCTCAAGTCGTCGGACTTCAGCCACTGCTTATGGAACATCACATGGGTGTGATGATGGAAAAGCCGGAACAGGACAAATACGAGCACCACGAACGCCAGCGACAGAAGCGTCATTTTCCAGCTGATCGTCAGCATGACGACCAGGGAGACGATCATCGTCAGAAGCGTGGAGAACATGTCGCCGAACACATCCTCCATGAACTGCCGGATCTGCCTGGTGTCCCTGGATACCCGGTTCATCAGCTCGCCGGGCCGGCGGTTATTGATGAAAGACAATGACAGGCTCTGGATCTTGTAATACAGCTTCTGGCGGAGCGTCATGCTCAGCGACGCGCCCAGCTTGGCGCAGTTCCAGTAGCGCACCACCGACAGGATGATCCGCAGGAGCAAAAGCGCGAAGCTGACGCCTGCGAAGATCCACAGATCCCGCCAGGTCCCATGTCCCGTAACGAGGGCATTGTCGATGAAATCCCTCTGGACCATGGGCGTCAGCAGGTTCACCACGGACACCAGGACCATCAGAAGGGAGATCAGCAGGAGCTTTCCGATATAACCGCCGCAGAGGGTGAAAAATTTGCGCATGATGTCGCCCTTGCCCGAACAGTAAGGACATCTGCTGGTGCCCGGCAGGGCGCGGCCGCATTTCTCACAGTATTTCTCATATTCGTGGCTGTGGACCTGCTCCTCCTCGCCGGGGATCCGGCCGTCCTCAAGGGCCGTGATCAGCGCCTGGGCGCCGCGGGCCACATAGGAAACACGGATGATATGGCGCATGGAGAACCGGGCCGCGCAGATCTCCTGGCCGGCTTTCGTCAGAACAGTCACGATCCCGCTGTGGACCTGATGCTCGCAGCGGATCCGCTCGCAGGACGCCAGTTCCCAGGACGCGGTCACCGCCTCGCCGTCCAGCACCAGAAAGCGCTTCTGAGTCACAGCCAGCCAGATCCGGTCGGTATAGGACTCGCGGACCCGTTTCGTCTGGTTGTCATACGCCAGATCCACCGGGACGCAGTACCACAGCTTCTCGCCGGGCGCAAGGTGGAGCGCCTCCGTCTGGGCGGGCGTTAACGTATATAGTAACTTCATGAAACTTGCCTCATTTCTAAAACTTAAATAAACAGATCCAGCTTCTTCCTCTCCTGGACGCTCAGCTTATAGAAATCCGGAATCTCATACCGGTTCCCGTCAATGTCCGTCACCATCAGCCGGTTGTCCCCCAAAAAGATCACCGCGTCGCCGCTCATCCGGGTCGTGAAGCGGCAGGCCCCGAAGCCGGTGGTCACATTCCAGTAGGCGTAGCCGTACTCGTCCTTCACGTCCAGCACCTTCTCGATGACCGGCATGAAATACCGGAGCCTGATCTGCTCGCGGATCATCTCCTGCTGGTCCTTATCCAGGTCGGACAGCTTCTCGATCAGGCCGATCTCCTTCGCCTTCTCGTCCGACTCGCGGATCGAGATGAATTCCTCCGGCTCCGTCAGCGGGAACGTCAGGTAGACTCCGACGCGGGAGTACTCCTTCTCCCCGTATTTCAGGGAAATGAATCCGCCTCCCGTCCGGGCGAACCGGGCGTTATCGCGGGTCAGAAGGCGCATTTCCAGAAGCTCCTCCGACTCTTTCTTTAACGCTTCCTCATCAAATTCACGCAGGTTCAACAGATCCTGGTGTTCCTGTTCTCTCATTGGCGGCATATCTATACCTTCTTTCTATCTCTCTGCACAATATTCATGGCAGTTGATATCTTCATTCCGTCCTGTACGCAGTCTGCGGCTGCCTGATACTCATAACTGCCTCCATCCGGTACTCATAACTGCTTTTAAGCACACTTCCTGCAGCATTGGCCCATATGTCCCCTTTTCAGTATGTGCGGCCAAAAACGGCGCGGCGCTCACGCCTGCGTCATAGGCTGCTGCAACCACCGGTCTACACATCACCGGCCGCCGACCACGGACCGATTCCGCCAGCCGCCAACCATAGTCTTACTCGATTCCCCGCATCGCCAGCGCCTTCGTCTGCAATTCGCTCAGCTTATAATAGGTTCCCTTCTTCGCAAGCAGTTCCTCGTGGGTCCCGGACTCCGTGATCTTCCCGTCGTCCAGCACGATCAGATGCGACGCGTTGCGAAGCGTCGACAGCCGGTGGGCGATGGATAGCACCGTGCGGCCTTTCTCCAGCCGTTCCAGCGAGTTCTGGATCGCCAGCTCCGTCTCCGTGTCCACAGCGGACGTAGCCTCGTCCAGGATCAGGATCTTCGGATCCGCCAGGATCGCCCTGGCGATGGAGATCCGCTGCTTCTCGCCGCCGGACAGAGAGCGCCGGGACGCGCCCAGGATCGTGTCGTAGCCCTCCGGCATCCGGCAGATGAAATCGTGGGCGTTGGCCTGGATGGCCGCCCGGATGATCTCCTCCCTGGTAGCGTCCGGGCGGGCGTAGGCGATATTTTCCGCCACGGTCCCCATGAAAATGTAAGTCTCCTGGGACACCATGGCCACATTTTTGCGAAGTTCCTTAAAACCGTACTGCTTCACGTTCACACCGTCCACCAGCACCTCTCCTTCCTCCGTATCGTAGAGGCGGGAGATCAGGTTCACAAGCGTGGATTTGCCGGAACCGGACCGGCCCACGATACCGAAGACCTCGCC
>CANPZZ010000164.1 GCA_947589125.1 uncultured Lachnospiraceae bacterium | reverse complement strand
GGCGTGGCCCATCTGCACACGGAGATTCTGAAAAGTTCGGAACTGAACCGGTTCTATCAGGTCTACCCGGGGAAATTCAATAATAAGACCAACGGCATCACTTTCCGCCGCTGGCTTTTAAAATGCAATCCGCCGCTGACGGAATGGATCGAATCGAAGATCGGGGACGGATTTAAAAAGGATGCTTCCCAGCTTATGAAACTGACGGCGTTCCTTGACGACAATATGGCTCTTGTAGATCTGCAGGTCATCAAGCACCAGAACCGGAATATGCTTGCGGCGTATCTTAAGGAAACGCAGGGGATCGAGATCGACAGCCATTCGATCCTGGATGTGCAGATCAAGCGCCTCCACGAATACAAGCGTCAGCAGATGAACGCGCTCTATGTGATCCATAAATATCTGGAGATCCGCCGCGGCCATTTGCCGAAGCGGCCGGTTACTGTGGTGTTCGGGGCTAAGGCGGCGCCGGCTTACGTGACGGCAAAGGATATCATTCATTTGATCCTCTGTCTGGCCCAGTTAGTGAACAATGATCCGCAGATCAGTCCGTATCTGAAGGTGGTCATGGTGGAGAATTACAATGTGACCCTGGCGGAGAAGCTGATCCCGGCCTGCGATATTTCCGAGCAGATCTCCCTGGCGTCCAAGGAGGCCAGCGGCACCGGCAACATGAAGCTGATGCTGAACGGGGCCGTGACTCTGGGAACTCTGGACGGCGCCAATGTGGAGATCGCCCAGCTGGTGGGTACGGACAATATCTATCTTTTCGGCGATACGAGCGATCAGGTCATCGGCCGGTACGCGGCCGGCAGTTACCGGGCGCGGGACTATTATGAGAAGGATCCGGCGCTTCGGGAGGCGGTGGATTTCATCGTCGGGCCGGAACTTCTGGGTCTTGGACAAAGAGAGAATCTGGAGCGGCTTCATAAAGAGCTGATCGGGAAGGACTGGTTTATGACGTTCCCGGATTTTGAGGAATATGTGCGCGTCCGCGAGAAGGCGTACGCCGATTTTGAGGACCGTCGGGGGTGGGCGCGGAAGATGCTTGTCAATATCAGTCACGCCGGATATTTTTCATCCGACCGGACGGTCGAAGAGTACAACCGGGATATCTGGAAATTGTGAGCCGCGGAAATGCTTAGGCAGATTCTGAAGCGATTGGTCTTGTATCCGGCTCGCTTTTGTACTATAATGGGAAAATATAACCGCCGCGGTCATTGCCGGCTGCGGCGGAATTCAGTTATGAGAGTATGTGGGAAAGGGCGCCGGCGGCGCGGTTCCCGCATGGACCGGAGAGTGAGTATGGACCGAATCAGCGGCTTTTGCAGGAAAAATGAAAGATACATATGGACGGTGATCGTCCTTCTGTATCTCGGTTTTATTTATCACAATTCCCTGACGCCGGCGGTGGAGTCGGCGCGGCAGAGCGGGTCTGTTTTATTGATGCTTCAGACCGCTCTTAACCGGATGGGACTTGACAGTTCCTGGCTTACGGATCATATCGTGAGGAAGACGGCGCATTTTACGGAATTCGCGCTTCTGGGGCTGCTGCTCTGGAACTGTCTTCGCAGCTGGCGGCTGACGATGTCGCTGCGGGTGACGGCGGAGGCATTTTTAAGCCTGTTCCTGCCGTTTCTGGATGAGACGATGCAGCTGTTCACGGAAGGGCGTTCCGCTCAGGTGGACGACGTGTGGCTGGATGTGGCGGGGGTCTGCTTTGGAACACTTTTTATGGTGATTGTGGCGGCGCTGATCCGCAGGCTGCGCGGCGGGGCGCGCGGAGGCGGGCGAAGAGAAGAGGCATGAGATCAGCCCTGGCGAAGGGAGAGACGTGAGGGCTGAAAGCCGGGTGAAGCTGCCCGGAGGTTTGGTGTAAGGGCGGATAACCGTGCGAGGACGCCTGGAAATTAGGCATAAGGGCGGAAAATGAGTAAAGTGCCGGAACCCGGACATAAGGGCGTGATCCGGTAAGGGGGGATCGATATATGACGGATTTTCTGGTAAGAAGATTTGTGAAAAACTATGAGCAGACGGAAGACGCCGGCGTCCGTACCGCTTACGGCGTGATGGCGAGCGTTGTGGGGATCTGCTGCAATCTCGTCCTGTTTGCGGTGAAGCTTGCGATCGGGCTTCTGGCAGGGAGTATCTCGGTCATGGCGGACGCGTTCAACAATTTGTCTGACGCGGCCGGCTCCATCGTCGGGTTCGTGGGTGTCCGGATGGCGGAGAAGCCGGCGGACGCGGACCATCCTTTCGGCCATGGACGCATTGAGTACATTGCAGCGTTTGTGGTGTCCATTTTCGTGATTCAGGTAGGCCTGGAACTGTTTAAATCGTCTATCGGCAAGATCCGCCATCCGGAGGAGCTTACTTTCAGCTGGCTTGCCGTCCTGATCCTGGCGTTGTCGGTTCTGGTCAAATGCTGGCTTGCCGTATTTAACCGAACCCTGGGCAGGCGCATCCGGTCTTCAGTAATGACGGCCACGGCTGCGGACGCGCTGGGGGATGTGGCGGCGACCTCTGCCACGATCATTTCGATCCTGGTCTTTGGGATCTGGGGCATAAATATCGATGGATTTATCGGACTGCTGGTCTCCATAGCGGTCATGCTGGCGGGACTCGGTATTGCCCGTGATACGCTGGCGCCGCTGATCGGCGAACCCATTGACGCCGGAGTCTACCGTAAGATATCGGAATTTGTCGAAGGCTACGACGGCATCATCGGCACCCATGACCTGATCGTCCATAATTACGGGCCGACCCACAGTATGGCTACGATCCATGCGGAGGTGGCCAGCGAGGTGGATATCCGGGAGAGCCATGAACTTATCGACCGTATCGAGCGCGACTGCGCGCACAGCCTGGGTATTTTCCTGGTGATCCACATGGATCCGGTGGAGACCCATGATGAACGTACGATCCGGTACCGGGAGCTGTTAAATAAAGTGCTCGCGGGTCTGGACGCCCGCTTGAGTTTTCATGATTTCCGGGTCGTGGACGGAACCGAGCGCATTAACCTGATCTTTGATTTGGTGGTTCCGCGTGATTATAATGACGAGATGCGGGACACAATAAGATCAAAGGTTTCGGATCAGGTGCACGGCGCCGATCCCAGATGTTATTGTGTTATGACAGTTGAGAATACCTACTGTGCAGAATCTCCGGAGCCTGATTAAGGTTCCGGAGGTTTTTTATGTACAGAATGCCCGCACAGAATCCGCAGGAGGAAGCGGCTCCTGAAAATGACGGCCGCCGCGGGGACGCACTGCCAGTGGCCGGAGGAGAACCGGGGCCGTCGGCCGATGGGAAGCGGTGCCCTGTTGCCGGTGAGCAGCCGCCCTCTGCGGTCAGTGGCCAGCCAGCCGTCGGGAAGCCGCTCCCTGCCGCCGCCGGCCAGTTGGCCTTCGACGGCTTCCTGCGGCGTATGCAGCAGGGGGATACCGAAGCGTTTAAGCGTCTCTATGAGGCCGCGGCCCGCGCCGTTTACGCATACGCCCTCTCGATCCTGCAGAATCCTCAGGACGCGGAGGAAGCCATGCAGGATACGTTTCTGACGGTTTGGACCCAGTGTGATTCCTATGTTTCCACCGGCAAGCCGCTGGCGTGGATCTTTACGATTGCCCGTAACCGCTGCTACGCGTTCCTGCGCCGCCGGGCGGTCCACCCGTCTGTCAGTCTGGAGAGCCTGGATACGGAGGATCCGTCCTGGCAGCCGTATTCCGAGGATCTGAACGGCGAGCGGTCCGCAGTACGGGATTCGCTTGTGCAGGCATTGGCCTGCCTGACGGATCAGGAAAGGAGGCTGATCTATCTTCATGTGATCGCGTCCATGAAGCACCGGGAGATCGCCGCCGTTCTTGATCTTCCTCTGGCGACTGTTCTGTCCCGGTATCACCGGGCGATTAAGAAGCTTCGCCGTGAACTGATATTTTGAGCGCCGATATTTTTCAAAAAACCACTTGACGCCCCGCCTTTTGTGATGTATAATACATTTCGTCGCTGTGAGAGACATCGACAGCAGTTTAATGGGCTATCGCCAAATGGTAAGGCAACGGACTCTGACTCCGTCATTGTGAAGGTTCGAATCCTTCTAGCCCAGT
>CANPZZ010000163.1 GCA_947589125.1 uncultured Lachnospiraceae bacterium | reverse complement strand
GTGCTTTTGATGGTGCTCCCGTTCCAGGTGACCCAGGTGTCCAATTACCTGGTGCTGGACCGGCTGCATTTTCTGAATACCCATCTGGCGCTGATCCTGCCGGCCGTCTGGGCCGCGTTTCCGGTCTTCATCATGACGAAGTCCTTCGAGACCATCCCGGAGGCGCTTCTGGAGGCGGCCTATCTGGACGGAGCCGGGGAGCTGCGGGCGTTTCTCCATGTGGGACTGCCCAGCGGCTATCCGGGCATCGTGACTGCGCTTCTTTTGGGATTTATCGACAACTGGAACGCCCTGGAGCAGCCGGTGGCATTTCTTAAGGAAATGTCCCTGTGGCCGCTGTCGCTGTACCTGCCGAATATCGCGCAGGAGAAGGCGGCGGTAGCGTTCGCGGCCGGTATCGTGATGATGATGCCGCCGGTGCTTCTCTATCTGAACGGTCAGAGCGAGCTGGAGCAGGGCGTCGCCGCGTCGGGCGTGAAGGAGTAATGTGAAAATGGAGACTCCCTGGCGGCAGGATTCCGTATAAGAATCGTGACGTGAGCGGCGGGGGCCCGCGGGAGTCAGGTACGGCGGAGAAACAGATTCGCCGGAAGCCGCGCAGGCGGCCGGACAGCAATATAACGGAGGTATGGATCAATGGAACACAGGCGCAGATGGTATCGGAGGATCCTGATCGGGTTCTTTCTCTTTATGCTTGCCGGTACGCTGATCTCGCGGATCTACGACAGCATGACGGTGCCGAAGGTGCTGACCGCTTATGCGAAGAGGAAAAGCGTCGAGACCATCATAAGCGGAACCGGCACCGTGAAGGAGCGGGAGACTGTGCTGTGCGATATTTTCCCGGGACTTAAGGTGGAATCGGTGTCCGTGTCCGCGGGCAGCGAGGTGAAGACCGGCGACGAGCTGTTCCATTTCCAGATGGCGTCGGTTCTTGAAGAAAAGGAGAGTCTGGAGGAAGAGCTTCAGAGGGCGAAGCTGAACCTGCAGCGTCTCGACGTGGCTTCGGAGACATACGCTTCGGTGACGCAGACAGAACTCGCTCAGCGGGAGCTTATGCTGGCGCAGCAGGCTCTGGCGGAGGGACAGAAGGAGTACGATGAGCGGTGGGCGGAGCATTTCGTCAACCGGAAGAACCTGGACGCGGAATATGAAAGAAAAAGGACGATGAGCGACGATGAACTTATTCTGTCCCAGGAACAGCAGATGGCCAGCGCGGAGAAAGAACTGCGCAACGCCAGATCGTCGCGGGACGGACAGATTCAGGAGAAACAGCAGGAGATCGATGAGCTGAAGGCGAAGATCGAGGCGGCGAAGGGAGGAAGCCCGGCTGCGCCCGTGGCCAGCGGCGCAAACGCGGCTGCCGGGATAGCGGGGACAGAGACGTCCGCCGGAAACGCAGGTTCATCCGCCGGCGCTGATACCGCCGCCCTGGAGAAACAGCTTGCCGCTGCCCAGAGAGAACTGCAGGAACTGAAAGGGCAGTGGGAGCTTACGATCAGCGATATTCGCTATCGCTATGACACGCTTTCCATCCAGTACGACCGGCTTATGAACGGAGAGACCACCGCCCAGGAGGCGCTCAGGGATTCTTATGAAGCGGACCTTAAGCAGGAAGACGCGGAGGAGAAAGCGGATCAGGACGCGCTGGAGGCGCTGACGAAGAGCGTGGAGAACGCGCAGTGGAACCTGGATATCGCGTCCCGGCAGGATAAGCAGGCGGCGCTGAGCGCCGCGCAGCAGGAGCGTCTGGCGGAGATCGACCGGCAGCTTCAGGAAATGGAGATCCGTGATATTGAGCGTCGTCTGGCCAGGATCGAGGAGATCGCGTCCGGCGAGGGCCGGGTGTGCGCACAGGTGGACGGAACCGTTATCCTTCAGGAAATGACTGCCGGACGGACCAGTACCGGCGAGGAAAGGCTTTCCATTGCCGCCGGAAGCCGTATTTTCGAAGCGGAATTTGATAAAGAGGGACAGGAGCTGGCAGCCGGTGATCTGCTGTCCGTCTCTATCCCCGGAAGCACCAGGTCTGTGGAGGCACGGATCAGCAGCATGAATCTGCTTGGCGAGGAGACCGGTATATTCCGGGCGGATCTGGAGGATCTGAACCTGGCTATCGGAACGGTTACCTCCTATCAGTGCCGCCGCACCTCGGATACCTATCAGCAGGTGATCCCCCTGTCGGCTCTGCGCCGAGACTCCGAAGGTTATTACTGTCTGGCTGTCCGCGCCCGCAGCGCGGTCATGGGGCAGGAATTCAAGGCGGAACGGGTGGGACTGACGGTCCTGGAAATGGGCAGCACCGAGGCTGCGGTGGAAGGAGCTGTTTTCGATACGGATCCGCTGATCACGGCTTCGAATCAGGTCATCATTTCCGGGGACCGGGTCAGGCCGGTGGAGGATCTGCAGGGATGAAGCTGGAAAATAAGATCCTGCGCCGCGTTCTGTCCTGGCTGCCGGAGGCGCTTTCGGCGGTGGGCATTGTGATCCTGCTGGCAGCCGGCATCCGCGGTTATCTGTTTGCGTCGCCCTGCCGGGTCGAGACAGACTGCCGCGGACTGGATATCAGCGTGGAGCAGATGAAAGCGTGGGAAGAGCAGGAGAAGGGCGGTTATAACGGTATCCTGGATATGGCCGGATGGCGGACGGAGAAACAGCAGAGCGTCACAGCGGTCAGTACCGGACGCAGCAAAGTCTCTGGGATCGTCGCTGTCTATGGCAGCGCGTCGTTAGTATATCCGGCGAAGATCCTGTCCGGAGACTATATCCTGCCGTATGCGGAAGGATTCGGCGGCAGCGGCGCGGCGGATGGCGGTATGGCAGGAAACAGTGTGGCTGGCGGCGGTACGGCAGGAAACGGTGCAGCCGGCGGCGCGGCGGATGGCGGTATGGCCGGGGACTCGAAAGAGGCAGGAGCGACTGAGACATTGAAAGGGGACGTCCTGGGAACCGGCGCATCCGGAGGAACACCGGCTCTCAGCTGGCGGATGCCCGCCTGCGTCCTGTCCGGGGAACTGTCCGACGCATTGTTCGGCAGTACCGATACGGCGGGGGAACTGGTGAGGATCGGCGGCGAACTGCTGGCCGTGGCCGGAGTGATCGATAAAGAAGGAGTTTTTCTGCTTCGGCGGGCGGACAGCGGCCAGATCGAGTACGCCGCGTTCCGCATGTCCCGCCGCTACCAGGCGGAGGCGAAGGCGCGTCAGCGGGTCGGCGCGAGCTATTAAGTTAGATTTATCCTGAAGTTATTATTGCCTGTTTGGGCGGCATGTTCTGTACGGTTATCGTCCGCATGAAAGAATATGCCGCCCAAGATGTTGTTGAGAAAATATTTCATATTTCATCCGAAAACAGTGGGAATAATTTTCAAATTGTGCTAAAATAAGAGTGTTACGAGTGACAGCGCTGTTTTTCTGATGGAGGGGATGAGTATGAAGAAGATCAGCCGCAGGAACTGGACGCTGATCTGGGTGCTTGGCATGACCGGGCAGATCTGCTGGAACGTGGAGAATTCCTGGTTCAACACATTTGTCTATGACAAGATCGCGCCGGAACCGGCGATCGTATCGTGGATGGTAGGCGTCAGCGCCGCCGTATCCACATTCTGCGCGTTTCTGATCGGCACCTGGGGCGACCGGATCGGCAGGCGCAAACCGTTTATCTGCGTGGGCTATATTCTCTGGGGACTGTTCACGTTCCTGTTTGGCGCGACCGAGATGCTGCCGAAGGATCCGCTGTTCATCGCGGCGGCGGCCGTCGTGCTGATGGACGCAGTTATGAGTTTCTTCGGTTCCGTGGGGAATGACGGCGGCTTCTCGCCGTGGACCACGGATATTTCTGATGAGAGCAACCGGGGGACGCTTGGCGGCGCTCTGGCCGTGATGCCGGTGTTCGCCACGATCTTCGGGGCCGTCGTATCCGGCGTGATCATCGATCAGATCGATTTCTTCGCGTTCTTCGGGCTGATGGGAGCTATCGTGGCGGCCATGGGCGTTCTTGGCCTGTTTACGCTTGAGGACGCGCCGGGACTGAGGCCGAAGCGGGATGAGAAAGGCTTCTGGCACCAGTTCCTGTCGGTCTTTAAGTGGAGCACGGTCCGCGGGAACCGGGAGCTGTTCTGGGTATTTCTGGTGATGACGGTCTATTTTATCGGGTT
>CANPZZ010000162.1 GCA_947589125.1 uncultured Lachnospiraceae bacterium | reverse complement strand
TGTTCAAGCAGGCCCAGGACAACGCTCCCTGCATTATTTTCATCGACGAGGTGGATGCCATCGGCAAGAGCCGTGATTCCCGCTTCGGCGGCGGCAACGATGAGCGTGAGCAGACGCTGAACCAGCTGCTTTCGGAGATGGACGGTTTCGATTCCTCCAAGGGACTTCTGGTGCTGGCGGCGACCAACCGTCCGGAGATCCTGGATCCGGCGCTTCTGCGTCCGGGACGGTTCGACCGGCGGATCATCGTGGACAAGCCGGATCTGAAGGGCCGTGTGGATATCCTGAAGGTGCACGCGAAGAACGTGGCGCTGGATGAGACGGTGGATCTGGACGCGATCGCGCTGGCGACCTCCGGCGCGGTGGGTTCCGATCTGGCGAATATGATCAATGAAGCCGCGATCCTGGCGGTGAAGAACGGCCGGCAGGCGGTGAGCCAGAAGGATCTGTTCGAGGCTGTGGAAGTGGTTCTGGTGGGCAAGGAGAAAAAGGACCGCGTCCTCAGTAAGGAAGAGCGGAGGATCGTTTCCTACCACGAGGTGGGCCACGCGCTGGTCAGCGCCCTGCAGAAGGACGCAGAGCCGGTGCAGAAGATCACGATCGTTCCCCGCACCATGGGCGCGCTGGGCTATGTGATGCAGGTGCCGGAGGAAGAGAAGTATCTGAATTCGGAGAAAGAGTTAAAAGCCATGCTGGTGGTCAGCCTGGCCGGACGTGCTTCTGAGGAGCTGGTATTCGATACGGTGACCACGGGCGCGGCCAATGATATCGAGAAGGCGACGAGGATCGCCCGGGCCATGGTGACCCAGTTCGGCATGTCGGAGAAGTTCGGACTGATCGGACTGGCGACCCAGGAGGATCAGTACTTAAGCGGGCGTATGGTGCTGAACTGCGGCGAAGCCACGGCGGCGGAGATCGACAAGGAAGTCATGCGGATGCTGAAGGAAGCTTACGCGGAGGCGAAGCGGCTTCTTTCCGAGAACCGGGACGCCATGGACGAGATCGCGGAGTTCCTGATCCAGAGAGAGACGATCACCGGGAAAGAGTTTATGGATATCCTGCACCGGATCCAGGCGAAGAGAACGGCGAACGCGGCGGGCGGAACGGTTGGAACAGCGGACGCAGCCGGTGCGGCCGGTACAGCCGGTACAGCGCAGGGGCCGCAGGCAGGCGCGACGACCGGGTCGCCGGTGGGGATGCCAGGGCAGAACGGCATAGCTGGAGCACCGGCCGGGATGCCGCCGCAGAGCGGCGTGGCAGGAGGACCGATGCGGAACGGCATAGCTGGAGCACCGGCCGGGATGCCGCCGCAGAGCGGCGTGACAGGAGGGCCGATGCGGAACGGCATGACTGGAACAACGCCCGAAGTGCCATCACAGAATGACGGCGGAATCCCGCAGGGAACGCCGGGACAGAATTGATAGATGTAATTAAATCAGGCAGTAATCAACGAGGGAGAGATATCCCAGCAATGATTACTGCCTGTTATTTTATTGCGAACAGATTGCCAGCGGCGCGTTTGTATTTCCATGCAGGCAAGGTGCCAGTGACGTCCTGCTTGTATTTCCATGCAGGAAAGGCGCCAGTGACGTCTGCTTGTATTACCGTTTTAATATCTCCCCACCGGAGGCATCACGTCGTCCGGCAGCGGGCAATGGTAGACGCCGCCGGTCTTGGCCCGGAATTCGTCCCACGCGGCGGCAATGGTCTCCGGAGACTGCATGGTGCGGACGGTGCAGAGCGCCAGCATCTTCGCGGCGGTGAGAAGGCCCTTATGACCCAGAGAGCTGCAGGACTGGGCGGTCATCTGCCAGGTGTGGCCTACATTTCCAAGGCAGCAGGTGGCTATGTTCAGGTTCAGGGTTGGAACCGCGTACCCCACGTCGCCTACGTCGGTAGAGCCGGATTCGTAGGGGTGCGGGCCGTCCTTGTAGGGATGGACCTCCGCGTCCAGCGGTCTCGCCAGGAGTGCGTCCAGCCGTTCCGCGCCGTATTTGGAGGCGATCTCCGCTTTGATGACGTCAAGCGTCACCGGATCGTAGGATTCCAGAAATGCTTTCGCAAGGGCGTAGTCGTCGTCATCCCACCGGGGAGCGCCCACCTCCATCATGCACTGCGTGGCGAAGCGGCCCAGCACGTCGTTGGAGACATAGTCGGAAAATGCCATGGTGATTTCGTATTTCATCTCCGTCTCGGTCATCATAGCCGCCCCGCGTGCCACTTTGACGACGCGCTCGAAGAGTTCTTTCATCTGATGGACTTTGGGGGCGCGGACCTCGTATTTGACCAGGGAATGGTCCTGGACCACGTTGGGAGAGGTGCCGCCTGCGTCTACGTAAGCGTAATGGACGCGCGCCTGGTCGATCATGTGCTCCCGCAGATAATTGACGCCTACGCTCATCAGCTCCGCCGCGTCCAGCGCGCTGCGCCCCAGATGGGGACTTCCGCCTGCGTGAGCGGAACGGCCGAAGAACTCGAAATTGGCTCCCATGATCGCCACGCTGCAGTGCTGCTGGGCTTCATTGCGGGAGGCCGGGTGCCAGGTGTAGACGAAATCCACGCCGTCGAACAGGCCGTCCCTGGCCATAAACTGCTTGGCCCCTGCGCCTTCCTCCGCGGCGCAGCCGTAATAGATGACGGTTCCGTCTTTCTCATAGGCGTCCAGATAATCCTTGACGGCCAGCGCGGCCGCCAGTGCGCCGGTGCCAAGGCAGCTGTGGCCGCAGCCGTGGCCGGGGGCGCCGGAGACGACCGGTGATTTGGACGGCGTAGCCGCCTGCTGGCTTAGGGCCGCCAGCGCGTCGAATTCGCCCAGGATGCCCATGACGGGACGGCCGGTGCCGCGGCTGTATCTGGCGGTGAAGGCGGTGGGAATATGGGCCACGCCTTTTTCTACGGCGAAGCCCTCCTTTTCCAATATGTCGCAGAGGAGTGTGGAGGACTTGTATTCCTCGTAGGGAAGCTCCGCGTAGCTCCAGATCTTGTCGTTGGCGTCGAGGATCATGGCTTCGCGGCGGGCGACGGACTGTTCGATGAATTCTAAGTCGGTCATAGCTGGATTGCTCCTTTCTGACTGCCGATTTGCTGCCGGCAGTTATTTATTGTTATTCATAACATAATTCAGATATCATGTAGAAGATAACATCATCAATGATTTTTCCTGTCTATCCGTTTACAACGGAAAACGGCGCATCCGCTTTGCTATCAAACATTGAAAATTAACGGAAAACGGCGCAGCCGCTCTGCTGTCTGGCATTGGAAGCGGCAAACGCCGTACGTTTACTTATCGTTTAATTCCATAGAGTGAGTGTTATCCTGTCTGATATGAAACCTGGCAGGAAGACACTGCAGCGAAAGACGCCATTCGTATGGTTTGCCGCGGGCAGAAAATTCTGCCGGACAGGATTCGCAGAGCTGGATTCGCGGTACAAGATTCTTTTTTGAGAAATTCGCTTTACAGTACCTTGCTCAAAAATTCCGCCGTCCGCGGGTTCTTCGGATTCCCGAAGATCTCCTCCGGCGTGCCTTCCTCGGCGATCTGGCCGTCCTCCATGAACAGCACCCGGTCGCTGACTTCCCGCGCGAAGCCCATTTCATGGGTCACGATGACGATGGTCATGCCGCTCTCTGCCAGATCCTTAATGACGGTCAGCACGTCCTTTACCATCTCCGGATCCAGGGCGCTGGTGGGTTCGTCAAAAAGGATCACCTCCGGCTCCATAGCCAGGGCACGGACGATGGCCAAACGCTGTTTCTGACCGCCGGACAGCTTGCGGGGGTATTCGTCCCGCTTATCCAGAAGGCCCACTTTCTCAAGAAGTTCTTCCGCTCTGGCGACAGCCTGGGCTTTCGGGATCTTTTTCTCAAGCGTCGGCGCGATGGTGATATTCTCCAGCACTGTCAGGTTGGGAAACACGTTGAAATGCTGGAAGACCATGCCGATCTTCTGCCGGTGTTTATCGATGTCGATGACGCCGCCGCGGGAGAACGGGCGGAAATGCCGCGCGTTCCGGACCTTCCGGTCGGCAATGGCCACGCCGTCGAACCAGATGTGGCCTTCTTCCGGCGTCTCCAGCAGATTCAGGCACCGCAGAAACGTGCTCTTGCCGCTGCCGCTGGGGCCGATGATGGAGACCACCTCGCCCAGATTCACATGCTGGTCGATGTTCTTTAA
>CANPZZ010000161.1 GCA_947589125.1 uncultured Lachnospiraceae bacterium | reverse complement strand
CATGCAGTTCGGCGGCGACGACCAGTGGAGCAACATGCTGGGCGGCACTGAGCTGATCCGCCGCAAGCTGGGCAAGGACGCCTACGCGATGACGATCACGCTGCTTCTGAATTCCGAGGGCAAGAAGATGGGCAAGACCCAGTCCGGCGCGGTCTGGCTGGATCCGAATAAGACCTCGCCCTTCGATTTCTACCAGTACTGGAGAAATGTAGGCGACGCCGACGTGTTAAAGTGCCTGCGGATGCTGACCTTCCTGCCGCTTGAGCAGATCAACGAGATGGATCACTGGGAGGGCAGCCAGCTCAATACCGCCAAAGAGATCCTGGCTTATGAGCTGACCACTCTGGTCCACGGCGAGGAAGAGGCGAAGAAGGCCCAGGAGGCGTCGAGGGCGCTGTTTAAGGGCCAGGGAAGCCTGGAGAATATGCCTGCGTTCGCGCTTGGCGCCGACGATTTCAGCGCTGAGGGAACCATCGATATCCTGGCGGTCCTTCAGAAATCCGGTCTGGCCCCGTCCCGCGCCGAGGCCCGCAGGAATGTGGAGCAGGGCGGCGTATCCGTAAACGGCGAGCCGATGAAGGATATCCGCAAGACGTATACAAAGGATGATTTCGCGGGCGACGGTATGATCGTCAAGCGAGGCAAGAAGAATTTCATGAAGGTGACGGCGTAGGAATCGCGGAAGACGAAAACCCGCGCGGATGAGCTGCGGATTCGGTGTTGATGATTTCGGCGGTAAGAAGCATTTGGCGTTTCTGTTCGGCGGAAACACGGCCGGTGTCAGGATTTTGATTGATCCTGGCACCGGTCTGTTTTTTTCATGCGGGCAGAGTGCCGGTGACGCTCTGCTCGTATTACCGGCAGCATTTTGCTCGTATTTTCGCACGAATTTCCATTACCGCTATTTTTTAAAATATAGTACTTGACATTACCAAGTAGTTGGTATAATATGTAACCAGAGAAAGAGAGGGCCGTTATGAATGCGCAGTTCAAAAAGGGAGTCCTGGAACTGATCGTGCTGGAATCAGTACGGCAGAAGGATATGTATGGCTATGAGCTGGTGGAAGAAGTCTCCAAGGTCGTGGATGTGAACGAGGGGACGATCTATCCGCTGCTTAAGAGACTGACGAATGAGCGGTATTTTGAGACGTATCTGCGGGAATCGACCGAGGGTCCGCCGCGGAAGTATTATCATCTGACGGTGGCGGGAATCCTTTACAGGGATCAGCTGGAAGCGGAGTGGATGGAGTTCGCGGACCGGGTCGGAGCGTTTTTGAAGGAGCAGAAGGAGAGGTAGAGACGATGAACAAGAATGAATTCCTGGCAGCGCTTAAGCGGGCGCTGGCGGTTCTGGACGAAGCGGAACTGCAGGATATCATAGATGAATATGAGCAGCATATCGACATGAAGACGGCCAACGGTCTTTCGGAGGAGGAAGCGATCGCTGATTTCGGGGATTTTAAGGAGCTGACGGCGGAGCTTCTGGAGGCCTACCATGTTCGGGCGGATTACGCGGAGATGAACGGGCCGAAGGAAGAGCAGGCGGCTGGCGCGAAGGATACGGCCGGCGGGAACGGCATATCCGGCAGGTCCGGTTGGAAGGAAAGGCTGCATAAATCCAGTGCTGCGGTCGACGAGACGGAAGAGGCAGGCAAAGGTTTTGCCGCCAGCCTGAAGGGAACTCTGGCCGGCGCGTGGCTCCGCCTGTGCCGGGGCGTGAAAACAGCGGTGAGCCGAATCTGGAAGATTACGAAAGCGTCAGGAGTTTGGCTATGGAAAGCGTTCTTGTGGTGCTGGCACCAGATCTGCAGGCCGTTTGTCTGGTTGGCGGGACTTTTGGGATTCGGCGCGGGAGCGGCGTCAGGCGGCCGGACAGTTCCGGACGGGACGGAAGAACCTGTGTTAACGAAAGAGAAAGGTGGTGGACGCGTGATGGGCAGAAGGAGTATCTGGGCAGTTATAGGAGCCGGGATCGCCGCGTTTTGCAGAGGGTGCGCGGGAGCGTGTGTATGGTGTATCCGCATGATGTGGAACGCGTTTTGTATCGGTACGTCGGTAGTGGTCGGAATAATGGGAGTCTGTTTCCTGCTTGCGTTTGGGATGCTCGTCATTCTGGTGATCGGCGGATATCCGCTGGGAGGCGCGGTGATCGGAGTTCTGGGAGCGACAGTGAGCTTTTTCGCCGCGGCGGGCTTTGTGATGACGCTGCTGTGGCGGAAGAAGAGACCAGTTTTGGAAATTGCGCCGGCTGATGCGGCGGCGGGTACGCCGGCCGCGGAACTGAGGCAGAATCAACCGGTACAGAAAGTGCAGACGGAAGCGGATCAGGGGCCGGCAGACAGGACTGCAAGTGTGATTCGACCGGAATCATCCGCAGGGCCAATCGCGGCACCGTTCGTGGAATCATCCGCACTACAGAGCGTGAAACCGGCCGCGCCGGAAGAAACTGAGGCGGACAGCAGAGAGGAGGAGAAAGATCATGCGTAGGCTGAGGGGTGTGTTGTTTGCGATATTTCTTATCGGTGTACTTCTGGCAGGAGTCGGCGCGGGCCTTACGATGGTGGAATGGTCCTCGCTGGAATACGGAGGGACGAAGCTGCTCGACAGCGAATATCTTGTGACGGAGGATTTTGATTTTGCGCTCAAAGACGACGGCAGTACGCTCATTTTAGGAGAGAGTTACTATACAAACCGTTATCTGGACGGCATCGAGGAAGATCCGGCCGTGCCGGAAGGAATCGTGCGCTATCAGGTGACATATAATCAGGCGCTGGTGAAGCCGTTTCTGCAGTATGTGCCATATGACAGGACGGAAGAAACCAGGAAAGAAGCCGGCGAAGAAACGCTGGCAGAGTCTGGGGAAGAACCGCAGAAAGAGGCCGGCGAAGAAACGCTGGCAGAGTCCGGGGAAGAACCGCAGAAAGAGGCTGGCGAAGAACCCGGCGAAGAACCCGGAGAAGAACCGCCGGAAGAGAAGGCGCCGGTCGTCGACGGCGTACTGCGTCTGATGCGTTCCTATTATGGAAATGAGTTCCGGCTCTTTATGGAAAACAAGGATGAGATGTTAAGCGATCTGAAGAAGGGCAGGCTGTCGAGTTATGAGGTTGCGGATATCACCAGTGTGAAGATCCTGGTCAATCCGGCGACGAGGCCGCGTGTCGAGGAGAGAGCCGGGTGGTAAGCTGAACGCTCGCGCCGCGTCCGCATATGGACCGCAGTCCTCAAAAGTCCCATGGATCACCGTAAATGCTGATAATATAGAAGTACGGCGGAAAGGCCGAATACATTTACGGAGGTATATGAAATGGGAAAAACACAGCCGATCAGGAACCGGAGCGACATCCGGAAGCTGAAACAGTACTATCTTGACAGGAACCAGATACGCAACTACGCCATGATCACTCTTGCCGTCAACACCTCACTGCGGATCGGCGATCTCCTGCGCCTGAAGTGGGAGGACGTCTACGATTTTGAGACGCAGCGGTATCGGGATCATATCAGTCTGACGGAACAGAAAACGGGCAAGAAGAATCTGATCGCGCTTAACAAAGAAGCGGCCGCAGCGCTGCGTGTGCTTCAGCGCACCATAGGTCCCCGCCCCGGAGACGTGATATTCCGGAGCCGCAGCGGCGGCAACCGTCCGATCGACCGGACGTGGGCGTTTCGGATCGTCCGCGGCGCGGCGGAAGAGCTCCATCTGGAGGGAACCATCAGCTGTCATTCTCTCCGCAAGACCTTCGGGTACCATGCGTGGAAGAACGGCGTTCCTCCGGCGCTCATCATGTCGGTCTACAATCATTCTTCGCTGGAGATCACCAAGCGGTATCTGGCGATCGACCAGGACGACCGGGATCAGGTCTTCCTGAAAATGAATCTGTGAGAATGCGTTTCGCCGGGGGCAGAATTCCGGTCAGGCAAACAGGGACTCCAGAAGGATCTTCGTGCCGATCATGATCAGGATCGCACCGCCGGCGATCTCCGCTTTCGACTTGTACCGCACGCCGAATACATTGCCGACCTTGACGCCGACGATGGACAGGCAGAAGGTGACGACGCCGATAAATGACACCGCGGGAAGGATATGTACGCGCAGGACGGCGAATGTGACGCCTACGGCCAGAGCGTCGATGCTGGTGGCGATGGCCAGAGGGAGCATCTCGCGGAAGGCGACGGAATCGCCGCAGTTTTCTTCTTCCGGATTCAATGCTTCCCGGATCATGTTGCCGCCGATGATGGCCAGCAGGAT
>CANPZZ010000160.1 GCA_947589125.1 uncultured Lachnospiraceae bacterium | reverse complement strand
GGAAGGAACTGGCGGCCCGCAAGGTGAAGGCCGGCGATGTGCTTCTGGGCGTGAGACCGGAGCATATCGAACTGGCGGACGCGGCGGCGCACGCGATCCCCTGCACGCTGGTAGTAGACGAGATGATGGGTTCCGAACTTCATCTTCATGTCGACGCCGACGCCGACGGCACGAGACTGATCGTCCGCGTGCCTACCCTGGGTCTGAGCAAGGAGCAGCGGAAGAAGCTCGTCCGCGGCGCGAAGATCAATATCACGTTCGAGGGCGTCGCCATGCATCTGTTCGACGCGGCGACGGAGAAGAATCTGCTGACGTGATCGGCGGTGGAGTTTATGGCATAGTTTGATCTGGATGAAGGAAGAAGCGTTTGACGGATGTGTCTATGCTGATAAATCAGTGCCTTGTTTGTGGGTTAGAGTATTCATCGTTAGAGAAACCGTGTACAAAAGGGCATTAGAGAATTTGTGTACACAAGGGAAGTGTTCCGCAGGTTCTATATTTCCATGCGAACGGAGCGCCAGTGACGCTCTGTCCGTATCGTTGGGGGCTGTGACCGGTCACGGTCACAGCCCTTAATTACTCTGGTATGTCCGAAAAGGTACTGGAGGCGATCTTTTTGTACCTTATGTTCAGCTTGGATTTTATGGAGGATATCTATGAAAAAGCGAGTTTTTGTTCTGTCGTTGGCTCTGATCCTGATCCTTTCGGGATGCGCAGGGAATGCCGGGAACGGTAGTGCCAATGGCGGCGTATCTGCCAATGGTTCGGAAAACTCTATCGTGGCTGCTGGTGCCGAAAAATCTGTTGCGGGAGATGGCGGAGCGGAAGTTTCTGAGAATGGAGGCGGTTCTGCTGGAGGCTCTTCCGGAGATTCTCCAGACAGCTCTTCCGCGTCCGGCCCTGCTCTTGACAAGACCGGGACCTATCAGCTCAGCGATTCCGGAGAGGCCATCATCGATGACGCTGCCTGCGCGGGAGCCGTCGCTTCTGACGACAATTACCGGGTATTCTATGAGATCTTTGTAGGTTCCTTCTCGGATTCCGACGGCGATGGAACAGGGGATCTCCAGGGCATCATCAACCGCATGGATTATCTGAACGACGGAACGGACAATTCCGGTCAGAGCCTTGGCGTGGAGGGCCTCTGGCTCTCGCCCATTTTCACATCCAAAAGTTACCATAAATACGATGTGGACGATTACTATACGATCGACCCGGAATTCGGGACGGAAGAGGATCTGAAGGAGCTTCTCGCGCTATGCCATGAGCGCAACGTGAAGGTCATCCTTGATCTGGTGATCAATCACACTGGTCCCAACCATCCGTGGTTCACCGCGTTTAAGAACGCCCACAAAAACGGCGATACTTCCGATCCGTATTATGATTTCTATACGTATTACGGCGCCGGGGAGGAAGCGCCGGCGGGCAGGACATTTGCCAAAATACAAGGCAGTTCGGATTACTACGAGTGCAATTTTTCAGGAAGCATGCCGGAACTCAACTATGACAATGAAGCGGTGCGACAGGCGATCCTTGACGTGGCGAAATATTATCTCGATCTCGGCGTGGACGGTTTCCGCTTCGACGCGGCCAAATATATCTATTTCGGCAACAATGAGAAGAGCGGCGAGTTCTGGCAGTGGTATATGGACGAGCTGCGCGCCGTCAAGCCGGACGTCTATGCTGTGGCGGAAGTCTGGGACAGCGACGGCGTGACGGATGCGTATTATCCGGCGCTGAACTGCTTTAACTTCACCACATCCCAGGCATCCGGTCTGATCGCCCAGACCGCCCAGGCTGGCAATGTGAACAAGTATACCAGCTATGTGGACAGCTATCTGGACCGGATCACTGCTCTTAACGAGGACGCGATGATCGTGCCATTCATCGCGAACCATGACACCGACCGGGCCGCGGGCTATCTTACCGAGGCCAGCGGACAGATCCGGGTGGCGGCGAATCTCTATCTGCTTTCCTCCGGCTCGCCGTTTATCTATTACGGCGAGGAACTGGGAGAGAGAGGCTCCCGCGGCGGCGCCAATACGGACGCGAACCGCCGCCTGAAAATGGAGTGGGGCGACGGCGACACGGTGGAGGACCCGGAGGGGACGACTTACGGTTCCGACAGAGTCTCCGCTTCGGCGGTGGAGCAGATGGCCGACGGCGACAGCCTTTTCAGCTATTATAAGAAGCTGATCATGATCCGTAAGGCCAACCCCGCGATCTGCAGGGGAGATTATACGGCGCTGGAATTTACGGATACGAAGGTGGGCGGTTTTACGGCCTCGTATGAGGGTACGACGGTTGCGGTCCTGCACAATACATCCAAGGCCGCAGAGACGGTGGATCTGTCCGGCGTGGGTCTGGACGCGGCCGGGATCAACGCCGCGATCGGCATGGGAACGGCGGCGCTCGACGGCAGTATGATTACAATTGACGGGCAGACCAGCGTGGTGCTGGCGTGTAACTAGATGGTAGGGAAATCACAGAAAGGAAAAGGAATGGTTCGTATAAAAAAGATCGTTAATTATGTGAATATGCAGATCGCATCGATGTATAAACGTAACTCCCGGCGGCAGGTCTTCGGTATACCCGCAATATTGCTTGCACTCGCGATGCTGGCCGTTCTGACCCCGTCCGGCGTTATCCCCGTAAGAGCGGAAGGCGGCGTGACGATCGAGCTGCATTACAGCCGTCCGGACGGGAACTATGATGGCTGGGACGTGTGGTCCTGGGCGGACGGCATGGATGGCTCCGCTTATGAATTTGCCGAGACGGACGGCGAAATGGTCGCCACGATCCCGGTGACGCCGGGAGTGACGAAGATTGGCTTTATCGTCCGCCAGGGCGGCGGCTCCTGGACGGCCAAGGACGTGGACAAGGATCAGTTCATCGAGCTTCCGGATGTGCTACGGGGTACCGTACATATTTACGTGGAGTCCGGCGTGGAGGGCTACACGAGAGTGGACGGCGACGATGTGGTCACCGGCGTCCTGGTGATGTCGGCCAAGTACGACAATGAGACGGAAGCGGTCATCGTAACGACCACCGGCGCGATCAGCGGCGATCCCATGGAAGTTTTTACTGTCAAGGGGCCGAACGGCGATGTGGCCGTGACAGCCGCCGCGGAGAGCGGTACCGCGCAGTACGCGCTGACCGTAGGAAAGATAGACATTTACAGTAACTATACAGTAATGTTCGACGGAACGGAGTATAAGATCAATATGCCGAATATTTACTCTACCAAAGCATTCGAGGATGAATATACCTATGCAGGCAGCGACCTGGGCGCGGCCTGGACGCCGGAGAAAACGGTCTTCCGCGTATGGGCGCCGACCGCGGGCAGCGTTTCGGTCAACCTCTATCAGAGCGGAACCGCAGGGACGGACGACCGGATCGAGTCGATCCCCATGACCGCAGATGTGAACGGAACCTGGGTCGCGGAGAAGGAAGGCGACCTAAACGGCGTCTATTATACCTACGCGGTCCGGCTGGGCGACGAGATCTGCGAAGCCTGTGATCCGTACGCCCGTACTACCGGCGTAAACGGCCGAAGGGCCATGGTGATCGACCTGGCCTCCACGGATCCGGAAGGATGGGAGACAGACGCCAATCCCAACGCGGGTCTTACCTACAACGACGCGGTGATCTATGAGCTTCATGTGCGCGATCTTTCCACGGACGAAAGCTCCGGGATCCAGAACGCGGGGAAATACCTCGGTTTTACCGAGACCGGGACGAAGACCGCCGGCGGCTCGGCGACGGGCGTCGACCATATTAAGGAGTTGGGCGTCACCCATGTCCATCTGCTGCCGGTCTATGATTACGGCTCCGTGGACGAGACGAAGCTGGACGAGCCGCAGTTTAACTGGGGCTACGATCCGGTCAATTTTAATGTCCCGGAGGGCTCTTATTCTACCGATCCCTATAACGGCGCGGTGAGGGTGAACGAAATGAAGCAGATGGTTCAGAGTCTGCACGCGAACGGCTTAAGTGTGGTCATGGATGTGGTCTACAACCATGTGCAGAGCGCGTCGGATTTCTGCGTCAATCAGATCGTTCCAGGCTATTTCTCCCGCGTCAGCGACACGGGCGTCTACTCCAACGGCTCCGGCTGCGGCAACGATACGGCCTCCGAGCGGAGCATGGTACGTAAATACATCGTGGATTCGGTGAACTACTGGGCCGACGAATACCATATCGACGGCTTCCGCTTCGATCTGGTGGGCCTTCTGGACACGAACACGAT
>CANPZZ010000159.1 GCA_947589125.1 uncultured Lachnospiraceae bacterium | reverse complement strand
CAGCTTCACGGCATCCTGGACTGGAAGGAGATCTACGCCTGGGTCGATTACTGGGGCTACGACTGCGCCCACGACTGGGACTGGTGGTATAAGCAGGTCGTGTATTTCGCGCCGTATCTGCTGGATATGGGATGAACCAGAAATCTCCACACCGTTCCATCGGATGGAGATTCCCCATTTTGGTTCAACACGTTGAACCGATGCAGGCAAAAACCGGCGTCACATATGCTGCCATAAACCCGCCGGTCAATCTGCATTTCAGATAAAACAGCAAACCATTACGAGGAGGATATGAAAAAATGAAAAACGTAGTATTTATCTCGCCGAACTTTCCCACCAACTACTGGCAGTTCTGCCGGGAGCTGAAGAATAACGGCATGAACGTCTTGGGCATCGGCGACGCCCCCTACGACGAGCTGACCGGCGACTTAAAGAGCAGCCTGAATGAGTATTACAAGGTGTCCAGCCTGGAAAATGACGATGAAGTCTATCGCGCCATCGCATTTTTCATCTTCAAATACGGCCGGATCGACTGGCTGGAGTCCAACAACGAGTACTGGCTGGAACGCGACGCCCGGTTCCGCACGGATTTCAACATTCAGAGCGGTTTCCAGGCATCCGACATCTCCCGCATCAAATACAAATCCAAAATGAAGGAATACTACAAGAAAGCCGGCATCGTCACCGCCCGCTACCATCTGGTGGACGACTATGCGGGCTGCAAGTCCTTCATCAAAAAGGTCGGCTATCCGGTCGTCGCCAAGCCGGACAACGGCGTCGGCGCCTCCGACACCCACAAGATCTCAAACGACGAGGAGCTGCAGAAATTCTTCGACACGAAGATCCCCGGCGTCCCCTATATCATGGAGGAATTCGTCTACGGCGCGGTCAACTCCTACGACGCCATCATTGATTCCAACGGCGAGCCCATGTTCGAGACTGGCAATGTGTCCCCTGTCTCCATCATGGACATCGTGAACAACGCAGACAACTCCGTCTACTACATCGTCAAGGATCTGCCCGACGATACCCGCGCCGCCGGCCGCGCCACGGTCAAGAGCTTCGGCGTCAGGAGCCGCTTCGTGCATTTTGAGTTCTTCCGTCTGCAGCAGGATCAGAAGGGTCTGGGCAAAAAGGGCGACATCATGGCTCTGGAGGTCAACATGCGCCCCTGCGGCGGCTTCACGCCGGACATGATCAACTTCGCCCACTCCACCAACGTCTATAAGATCTGGGCCGACATGATCGCCTTCGACCGCTCCACGATGCCGGTGGGCAAGCACGCCTTCTGCGCCTTCGCCGGCCGCCGCGACGGCAAGAACTTCGTTATGAGCCACGAGGACATCATGGCCAAATACGGCGCGAAGATGAAGATGGTGGACCGCATCCCAGACGCCCTCTCCGGCGCCATGGGCAACCAGATGTATCTGGTGCTCTGCGACAGCGAGGAGGAGCTGAATCAGTTCTATAAGGACGTGCTGGAGTGTAAAGAATAAAGCTTTTCTGATTTGTTGCTGACTTGTTCAGAAAAATATTGAGCGGATATTGCCAGTAAATTTTTCGTGAAATTTTTCCGGCTTGTTCAGAAAAATGTATTGCAACCATTCCAGATATATCGTATAATATGTTTGACAAGAGAGCCGTTGGCCAGCGTACACCTGGCCGCCGGAATGCTTAAAGCAAAGTAGCGCCTTACTTTAGCACAGCGAGGGCGCTACTTTTTGTGTGCTGCATATATAACAAGCGTAGCAACGGCACAAAGCATAATCACAAAGAAAAACAAATCTCCATATGTAACCATAGCACCAGCCTCCTTTCTTTCGTCTGGCGGCTGGCATAACGCCCCAACGGTTCCCTGGTAAAGCATATTATTGCAGAATATTACCTGTTACCTCTAATGAACATAACCTGTCTTCACATACGCTCTCCATCTATTTTCCTATTTCCATCCCGCGCCGGTATATCTCCTCCGACAGCCGGCACATCCGCGCCGCCGTCTCAGCGTCCGACGCGCTCAAGTAGAACCTGGCCTTATGGCAGAAATTCAGATTCGGATCGATCTTATGCAGCGTCTCGATATCCGCCCCGGCCCACTCCTCCGGGAACGGGATCTTCGTCTTAAACGACTGGGGCGCCACCGGCACTCCCTGTCCGCCCCAGCCGCCTCGGCCATCCGGGAACACGCAGTACGTCTTGTCTGTATCCACCAGCACCGACTGCCACGGTACGAACTTGGGCAGTACCACCACATGATCCGTGCTTTCCGCAAGGGCCTTCCTCACGATCACCTCGGCCCGCTCCTGCGCCTTCATCTGGGACAGATAGCGCCGCAGGATCCCCTCCGCGAACTCCACCGCCTGCGCAAACCGCTCATCCGACGGATCCGCGCTGTCCCATTCCGGATTGAACCAGGATACAGCCACCGACAGCATGCACAGCGTCCCGCCGTTGTCCGCGTCGTCCAGCGCCGCGACGAAATGCTCGCCGAACTCCTTCGCTTCCTTCTCCCCGACCAGCTGAGGGCCGTATTTCTCCCACAGAAGACCGAACGCCGCGTAGGAGCGTCCGTCCGGACGCTTGCGGACTCCCGCCTGATGGTGGTCGAACTCGCCCATGCCGATATCATAGACAATGCCGTCGAAGCCGTCCGGTACACTATAACCTCTTGTAACCTCAAAGTCCGGATAAATCAGCCGCAGAAGCGCTGTCGAGAACACGTCGTCCGCGTGAAATGTGCCGCTGTGTGTAAATCCTTTCATATTCTGTCCGCCTCCCGTAAAAGCCTTTGTATATAAAACAGTTTACCACAGGATACAGTAAGTGCACAATCATTTCTTCTGTATCAGACAATCTTTCTATGTTTGTTTGCTGGCAGCATCCAAAGCCGACCGTGTGACCAGATAATTCAGGACACGCGATGTCCCGAATTGTGAAAACAAGATAAAACTATTTATCAATAAATAACCGCTGCGTCAACACAGAAAATATCGTATACCCATCCAATACGAAAAAACATGAAAAGCATTGCAAAAAATCCCCGTATTTATTATGATATTTGTGACTTAGAAGAAAACAATCGAAAAAGCAAGAAATCCGGAGGTTCAAGAACCATGTACAGCTTCAACAACGACTACAGCGAGGGCGCCCACCCCCGCATCCTGCAGGCTCTTACAGAGACAAATTTAGAACAGAATAACGGTTACAGCCAGGACCGTCACACGGCACATGCCGCAGAACTGATCCGTGCCGAAGCCTGCTGCCCTGACGCCGATGTCCACATCCTAGTGGGCGGCACCCAGACCAATTCCGCCGTGATCGCCGCGGCGCTGCGCCCTCATCAGGCGGTCATCGCTGCCTCCACAGGGCATATCAACGTCCACGAGACCGGCGCCGTGGAGGCGTCCGGCCATAAAGTGCTGACCCGGCCCGTTCCAGACGGCAAGCTGACGCCTGCGCTGATCCGGAATATTCTCGACGCCCATACCGACGAACACATGGTCCAGCCGAAGATGGTATACATCTCCAACTCCACGGAGATCGGCACATTATACACGAAAGCAGAGTTGGAAGCGCTTTCTCTCTGCTGCCGGCAGAACGGCCTCTGGCTGTTCCTGGACGGCGCGCGCCTCGGGGCCGCGCTGACCAGCCCGGCCAATGACCTCACGCTGGCGGACATCGCCGCGCTGACCGACGTCTTCTATATCGGCGGCACGAAAAACGGCGCCCTGTTTGGAGAGGCGCTTGTCATTGTCAATGATGCGTTAAAAACGGATTTCCGCTACCTGATCAAGCAGCGGGGCGCAATGCTGGCGAAGGGATGGCTCCTGGGAATCCAGTTTGAAGAACTGTTCCGCGACCGCCTTTTCTATGAACTGGCCGCCCATGCCAACGGGATGGCAGCCAAACTCCGAGATGCCCTGACGGAGCGCGGGTACGAATTCGCCTACCCGCCGCAGACCAACCAGCTGTTCCCAATTTTTACCGATGAAATGATCGAAAGGCTCGGCAGAGACTTCCTGTTCATGCCGGATAAACGGATCGACGAAAGCCATCAGAGCGTCCGCCTGGTCACCTCCTGGGCGACGACGGAAGCCGGGGTGGAAGAATTCATCCGGGCACTGGATTAGCCGCCCCTCTTTCTCTACTCCGCCCTCTCCAGTATATCCCGGATGTAATTGCTCATCACATCAAACGCCACCTTGTTCTTCCCGCTGTTGATCACCACGTCGGCCAGGGCGCTGGTGGGCTGTACGTAAAGATAATGCATAGGCTTCACGGTAGTCAGATACTGCTCCACCACGCCTTCGATGTC
>CANPZZ010000158.1 GCA_947589125.1 uncultured Lachnospiraceae bacterium | reverse complement strand
ACTCTCCATAATGCTCGTGAAGCATCTGCGAGAGATACAGAAGCGCGTGCGAAAGTTCAACCACCGTTGCGGTTTTCGCAGTGATTTCATTGAAAAAGTGCTTTTCAGCCTCATCAATCCTGTCGCTTGTCAGCAATATTCTGTGCCGTTTATACTCCCGGGCGATCGTATCTCTGACATCCTCCAGCGTTTCTTCCCAGGAATTATACTTCATATCCTTAAAAGAGAGAAAAATAACCGGATATCTGCCCTGGTAAGCACGATATCTCTCTCCGCAGGCCCAGATCTTCTTATCTTTGAAGTAACGCGATGTATCCTCATCCGATTTTTCGAAAAAGGTGCGCAGCATATCCATGTTCAGCGTCTTTCCGAAACGGCGGGGTCTGGTAAACAGCGACACCATCGGTCGCTCATCCAGAAAATCCCGGATCAGCAGTGTCTTGTCAATATAGTAATACTCTGTCGAAGCAAGGCGGTAATCGGAGACTCCCACAGGCAGGGGAAGGCGGCTCTCGTGTCCGTCGTAGCTATGCGACTGTCTGTACGCGCCTGTTTTCACACGGTTGTCCACAGGCTTTTGCGCGCCGGCAGGAATCGCCCATGCCTTCCCGCGCTTTGCAGCGCCGGGAATTTTCCCATCACGACAGAATCCGGTCACGCTTCTTTCGGTCACATTCCAGCGTTTCGCGGCTTCTTTTACGGAAATCATGTCAGCCATGGTATCGCCTCCCTGCATGTTTTGGTAATAGTATACTCATTTTTCGGAAAAAAATCAATAAGTATTCGGAAATATGTCATATAATGATCGATATATTTTCGAATGCATACTTCCGAAAATACTGCTGCCTTACTGCGCTCTCTATGACGATCCTCCACTATAAATTCTCCCTACACCAGCTTCTCCTTATCATACACGATATTCCCGCTCTTTCCGTCCTCGCGCTCAAACCGCATATTGCACTTCTTCGCGATAAAGGCGTGATACTCATGAAACTCATAGGGCAGGTCGTCCGCTTTCCCGTTCAGCGCCTCATCAATCGCCTCCAGCACATTGTCGATCATATCCGTCCCGGCCTCCATCACCACATGGGACATATAGATCCGATCATACTGTCCGGCCAGACGGCTCTGCACGCGCTTCAGATTATCACGATATTCCGTCAGGGGACTGGACTCGTTAAGGAACAGGTAAGTAGCGTTATTACAGGAATCCCCGGTGATCAGGGTGCGCATTTCCCTCAGCAGGAACACCATGCTGCCCGGCGTATGTCCCGGCAGGGCGTAGGCATCGATATGGATACCGCCCAGATCGAAGCTGTCGCCGTCATCAAGCGGCCGGAACGGATAATCCGGCGCCTCCGGCACAAAATCCTCTTCCGTCAGTTCCGCGAAGCGCGGACCTAAATTCGCTTTGAGATAGTCTTTCCTCGCCTCCAGGGGACAGCGCGTGCGGTACAGCGGAATATCCCGCTCATTCATATAGACCGTGTCAAATTCCGGCGCCCCCGGCGCGTGATCCACATGGCCGTGGGTCAAAAGTACAGCCAGCGGCTTGTCCGTCAGACTGTCCACAAATGCTTTCAGATGGCCGACGCCCACACAGGTGTCGATGAGAACCGCGCGCTCGGTGCCCTCCACCAGATACAGAAGCTCGCCGCTTAAGCTGCGGATCAGCGTCAGATTATCGTTGATCTTTTCCGTTGTGTAGTAATTCATATAGCCCTCCATTCTGCCGCATAACAGCGGCGTTTTAATTCCTAATATATATAGCGATGACTTGTGCATATGCTCTTCCCGCCGTCTTTATTTCTTTACGGTTTCACGGTCTTATAATCATCTTTCAATACCCATGCTTTAGAAGCCACTCAACAACATGCCTTTCAAATTATCCGCAAAAACAAAATCATACACTTCTTGAATCCAACGCAATCTCAATATCGAAAATATCCTCGATCTCCAGTTCCGTCCTATCCGTGAAAATGACCTTCCGCCCTGCCGGATCGATATGCTTCACCCGACCCGTCTTTGTCCGGTACGCTCCGCCTTTCTTACGCTCATCAGGCTCAAAATATGTGACCGTCGTCTCCGGCTGATCGCCAGGCTCAACCAGCCTCGCCAGTTCCGCCAGCCTCTCATCCAACCGCACCAACATATCTTCATCCAGAAAGATCTGGTCTTCCGTCAGCCGGGCCGTCTCCCGAATCGCGTCGCCATGGCCCGTCAGAGCCGCGAACGGCGAGAACTGGGCCGCGCGCTCGGTGATGCTCATATGCGGATGGGTTTTCGAGACATGGTGAGGGAGATTGATGATGTCGTCGTATCCACGATTTTCGTTATTTCCGCAATTACTTCCGCGGTCATGAACGCCGGGATTTTCGCATTGTTCGCCGCCATTTCGCATAGGTCTGCCCATGCCGTTATGATCTCTCATATCGTTGCCCTTCCCTTTTTTGCCTTACGCTTTATGTCCCCCGATCTGCGCGTTCCGCTGCGCTGCCGTCGCACCTTCCTGCAGATTCATGCCCTTAAGCACCGCGTTCTTGCCATACTTCTTCTTGATGGAAAGCATGGCCTCCTGCATCTTCCGCTCCTTCGCAAGCTGCTCCTCTTCCTTCTGCTTCTCGCGCTCAAGCGTCTCGTAATCCGTGAACAGATCCAGCTGCACCATTTCCGGCTCCGCCCTCGTCTCCCTCTCATCCGCCACCCGGCACGCCGCGACGGTGATCCTCCGCACCAGAAGCTCCGGATCAATGATCCGGTCATAAAGCCGCAGAACCGCCTCCGAGATCAGCCGCGACGAGGACGTCTGCCGTTTCAGATTCTCCGTTCCGTGGGCGTGTTTGGGAATCCGGCGTCCGTAGCGGTCCGTGGTAACCTGTCCCTTATACCTGGCTGCCCGTGCCGGGTCCGTCAGATTCTCGACATCGTAGCCGACCGTCAGCACCAGCTGATCCGTCACCAGGCGCTTATCCACCAGATCCAGCGCCAGCAGATCCGCCATCTCATGCACCACCAGGCGGGCCTTCCCGCAGTCGTAAGGACACTGCAGGACCTGTCCGGAGCTTATGCTGTTGGACTCCGGCTTATAACCTTTCACATCCGCGATCGTCACCGGCTCCCAGCCCCAGGCGTGGTCGATCAGAAACTCCGCGTTCACGCCGAATAATTTATAAAGCAGGTCTTCATTGTAATAATCTCCCGGCCCTCCCAGGGAACACCGGGCGATATCGCCCATGGTATAAAGTCCGTGTTCCTCCAGTTTCCGCCGGTAGCCCTGCCCTACTCTCCAGAAGTCAGTCAAAGGGCGGTGTCCCCACAGCTGCCGCCGGTAGCTCATCTCGTCCAGCTGGGCGATCCGCACACCGTCGGCGTCCGGCTCCACATGCTTCGCGCCGATATCCATAGCCACCTTGGCCAGATACAGATTCGTCCCTATACCGGCAGTGGCCGTGATGCCGGTCGACTTGAGAATATCCTGAATCATCCGCATCGCGAATTCTCGGGGCGTCAGCTTATAGGTCCCCAGATAGCCGGTGGCGTCGATCAGCACCTCGTCGATGGAATAAACGTGGATATCCTCCGGGGCTACATATTTCAGATAGATCTCATAGATCTGCGTGCTGCGTTCCAGATAAAGGGCCATCCGCGGCGGCGCCACAATATAGGAAATAGCCATCTGCGGCGACGAGGCCAGCTCGGAAGCACGAAAGGACTCTCCTATAAATGTCCGGCCCGGCGCGTTCTCCCGCCGGCGGTTATTAGCCTCCCGCACCTTCTGGACCACCTCGAAGAGCCGCGCCCGCCCGGGAATACCGTAGGCCTTCAGCGAAGGCGACACCGCCAGACAGATGGTCTTCTCCGTGCGGCTCTCATCGGCCACTACCAGATTCGTGGTCAGCGGATCCAGATCGCGCTCTCTGCACTCGACCGACGCATAGAAGGACTTCAGATCGATCGCGATGTATATCCGGTCACGCTGCGTTTGCCGCTCCATGTCCGAACTTGTCTGCCAATCTGCCACACTTTCCATCTGCCTGCACCCTCTTTCTTCTGCTTCTCTTTCTCACTCTCTCCAGACTGCCGCTCTTTAAACATCTGTTTTCAGTATAGCATGTCCTCCGGACATGCTCCCTCCGGGGGATGCGCACGGTTCGGTCAGGTGTTTTGTCCTCACTTCGTTCGGACACCGAACCGGCGCGGTATAATCTCTGTCGAGATTATACCATGTCCTCCGGACATGCTCCCTCCGGGGGATGCACACGGTTCGGTCCGGTGTTTTGTCCTCACTTCGTTCGGACACCGAACCGGCGCGGTATAATCTCTG
>CANPZZ010000157.1 GCA_947589125.1 uncultured Lachnospiraceae bacterium | reverse complement strand
CTCTGTGGGCGACTCTGGCCATGGCCAGGTACATACCGACCTCGGTGCACTCGCCTTCGAAATTCGCTCTCAGGTCAGCGACGATGTCCTCGCGGACGCCCTTCGCCACGCCGATGGTGTGCTCGGCGGCCCAGGTCATCTCGTCCTTCTGCTCCTCGAACTTGTCAGCCGGCGCCTTGCAGACCGGGCAGAACTCCGGGGCGGTGTCGCCTTCATGTACATAACCACAGACCTTGCAAACCCATTTCTTCATAGTGAATATCTCCTTTTCTTTTTATTCTTTCGCCTTATCCAGGCATTCACGGCATACGCCGTAGAAATACGTGATGTGGTTGTCGATCTGTCCGCCGCAGCATTCCTGGGCTTCCGCGTTCATCTGATCCAGCACGTCCATCGGAAGATCTGTCACCTGTCCGCACTCCCTGCAAATGAAGTGGTAATGGGGATGGGTGTCGCCGTCGAACCGTTCCGGGCCGTTTCCGCAGTTTAAGCGCCGGATCTCGCCCAGATCCGCCAGAAGATTTAAATTCCGGTAGACAGTGCCGAGACTTACATTGGGAAATTCTTCCCGGACGCTTAAGTAGACCGCGTCGGCCGTGGGATGGTCGTGCCTCGCCATGAGACAGTTCATGATCGCGTCCCGCTGGCGGCTGTGCTTCAGTGTTTTCATGGGAATCCCTCCATGTGCGCGACTTTCAATAATGATAACCATTACTAATTATAATGAGAGGGAACCAATTTGTCAAGTATGAATCTTTACGCCTCCCGTGAATATTTCTGCAGCTGTTCCTTGGCGATCCGAATAAATTCCTGCGTGGCCCGAGACATATAGTGTCCTCTGTGGTATCCGATTCCCAGAATGCCGTGGGCTTTCGGATGATTGATGTGGTACAGGCCGATGCCGGCCGCTTCTGTCAGGGCGCGGCGCCATTCATCGCTTTCGGTCATGAACATTTTCGGATAGAAAGTGGCGCCCATGCCTTTGACGGCCAGGGACAGCACGGTTTCAATATTCTCGGTCTCCAGAACGATGGGCGGCGAGATCTGGGCGTCGGCGAACATCTCTTCCGCCAGGGACCGGACCCGGTTGCCGGTGTTGATCAGCAGGAACGGGCAGTCGGCCAGGAGAGTCAGATCCGCGGATTCCTCCAGCTTCGCCTTGATCTCCGGAACCTGTCCCGGATACAGCTTCGCCAGCAGGCTGTCGGGTACGATCAGAAGGATCTCTTCCTCGCAGACCGGAACGGTTTCAATATTCTCACCTTTGATCGGCAGCATGTCGATGATCAGGTCCACTTCGCCGTGAAGAAGTTCCGTGTCCAGTTCCCGGGTATTGCCCTCCCGCAGATGCAGCTCGATGTTGGGGAACTGTTCCCGGTAGACCGGCAGGATCTCCGGCAGCACCCGGCGGCCCCTGGTATGGGACATGCCGATGGTCAGCCGTCCTTTCGAGAAATCCTTGATATCCGCCAGTTCCCGGTAAGTTTCGTCCCGCAGGTGCAGGATCTCACGGGCGTGTTTGGCCAGCATCCGGCCGGCATAAGTCAGCGTCAGCGGCGAGGTTCGGTTGAACAGCGTGATGTCGAACTCCTTTTCCAGGTTCGCGATATGGCTGCTTAAGGACTGCTGGGAAATGTTAAGCTTCCTGGCGGCTTTCGTGATGCTCGATTCCTCCGCCGCCACGAGGAAATATTCCAGATTCAGGAAATTGATCATAGCTGCCTCCACGGCATTTGCTGCCGGTGTCTTATGTATTTGAGCTTATGTGCGCGTCTGCGCGGCGCCTGCCCGGCCGCGTACGCTGGACAGCACCGAAAAACGCCGCAGACAGCCCCCGGCAGGGTGCATGCTGCGTGTTCCGGTCTGTCGGGACAGTTTTAAAACCCCGCCTCATGCGGCCCGTTAAGCGTCAGCGCCGGAATGTACGGGATCAGTTTCTCCACAGAAGTATTGATCACCAGCTCCTCCGGGAAATGCAGTTCTTCGAGAAGAGCAATGCATCCCGCGTGGTTGCCCACGTCCGCCGCCACATGGGCGTCGCTGCCCATGATGACGGGAGTGCCGTAGTGGACGCATCGTTCCAGCAGCGCCGCGTAGTTCTCGCGGGCGCCTTTGCGGGAGGCGCGGGGATTCAGCGAGGAGTTATTGATCTCCAGAAGAACGTGGTGTTCCTTCGCCGCAGCCGCGACCGTATCCGGGTCGATGGGGAAACGGGAATCGTCCGGGTGGCCGATGATCTTCACGTAAGGATTCTTCATGGCTCCGACGATGGCCGATGTGTTCTGGGCCACGGTGCCGGCAGTGAAGCAGGGCACATGGATGCTGGCGATCGCGTAATCCATTTTCTTCAGATGATAGGGCACCAGGTCCACATGACCTTCGTAATCGAGGATGTTCAGTTCGCAGCCCATCAGGAGCCGCACGCCGTAAAGCTCGTTGGGGATCACCTTGAAGTTGATGAAATACAGTTCGTGGGGCGCGCCGCCCATGCGGGGGCCGTGATCCGTGGACCCGAAAAGTTCCAGCTTCTGCTCAGAAGCGGCGTGAGCCATCTCGTAGAGGGTGTTGTAGGCGTGACCGCTGGCGACCGTATGGGTGTGCAGATCCATAATATCTCGCATAAATGGTCCTTCTTTCTGTTCTGTGGCTGCCTGGAGGGCGCATTTTGGCCTCTTGGCAGCGGTAAATTGTACTTTTTTAAATATATCACAAATTTTTTTATAAAACCACAAAAAAAATGAGGTAGAAATTTGATTTTTATAGTATAATAGATTCATACGCCGTCCACAGGACGAAAAAGGGCGTGCATTCTGTTAAATATGCAAGATGGAGGAGTTACAAACATGAGTGAAGAAATGCTGAAGGCGCAAACAGACAACATCGAAGCCGCTGCGGAAGCGGCCGCGGAGAAGGCAGAGGCTGCGGAAGCCGCCGCTGAGGCTGCTGCGGAGAAGGTTGAGGCCGCGGAAGCCGCCGTCGAAGCCGCTGCGGAAGCAGCCGCGGAGAAAGCCGAGGCCGCGGAAGCCGCCGCTGAGGCCGCTGCGGAGAAGGCCGAGGCCGCGGAAGCCGCCGCTGAGACCGTTGCGGAGAAGGCAGAGGCTGCGGAGCCCGCTGCTGAGGCTGAACCGGCGAAACCGGCTGAGCCCGCAGAGACCATGGAGGACTTTAAGGAAGAGCTTGAGCAGTCCTACAAGGAGCATGCCAAGAAGCGCAGCCGCGGATTTGTGGACGACGGATCCGCCAACGCTGAGAAGTGGGAAGAACTGCGCCAGAAGATGGAAGATAAGGAAGTCATCAATGTAAAGGTCAAAGAGATCGTCAAGGGCGGAGCCATTGCGTTCGTCGATGACATGAAGGCCTTTATCCCGGCGTCCCAGATCGCTCTGAACTATGTGGAGAAGCTGGAAGAGTTCGTCGGCAAGCACATTGATACCTACATTATCACTGTGGATCCGGAGAAGAGAAGACTGGTCCTGTCCGCCAAGGAACTGTTGCGCGAGCGCAGAGATGCGGAGCGCAAGGCCAGAATGGAGAAGTATGTTCCCGGCGCCATCGTTGAGGGCGTTGTAGAGAGCCTGAAGGATTACGGCGCGTTTGTGAAGCTGGAGGACGGCGTTTCCGGTCTGCTGCATGTGTCCCAGATCAGCCGTCAGAGGATTAAGCATCCGGGCGTTGTGCTGCAGGAAGGCCAGACCGTGAAGGTGAAGATCCGCGACACGGCCAACGGCAAGATCAGCCTGAGCATGAAGGCTCTTGAGGAGGATGCCGAGAGACCCGCAAGGGAGCCCCGTGAGCCGCGCGCGCCGCGTGAGAACCGAGAGGGACGCGAGCCCAGGGAAGGACGCGAGGATAAGAGCGATTTCCATTACAAGAATTCCGCGCCGGTCACTACAGGACTGGGTGATCTGCTGAAGGGTCTGGATCTCAAGAATTGACGATAGTACGATTATATCGAATGAGGAGGGATACGCATGACCTATATCCCCAAGACCTATGACCAGATCGACCAGTGGAATTCGCTGATGTTCATTTATAATTCTGCTCTCAAGCAGATGAATGTGAAGATCGAGGTACTGAACAGCGAATTCGTACACATATACAGCTATAATCCTATTGAGCATGTGAAATCCAGGCTCAAGACGCCGGAGAGCATCGTCAAGAAGCTGAAACGCATGGGCTGCGAGGTGAATACCTTCAACATGACGGAGAAGCTGAACGACGTGGCCGGCGTCAGGATCATCTGCTCATTTACATCGGATATCTACCAGATCGCGGATATGATCTCGCGGCAGGCCGACATCACGGTCCTGTATGTGAAGGATTACATTAAGAACCCGAAGCCTAACGGCTACAAGAGTTACCACATGGTGGTGACGATTCCGGTCTATCTGACCGAGGGACCGGTGGAGACGAAGGTGGAGATCCAGATCCGGACG
>CANPZZ010000156.1 GCA_947589125.1 uncultured Lachnospiraceae bacterium | reverse complement strand
GCTGATGGACTGGAGTCCTGCCAGGAAAATCAGTATCTGCACGCCGCTGGCCACTACGATATCGTAGATGCCGTTGACCGCGTCGGACAGGAAGCCGATCACGCTGGCCGGCAGGTTCGTGTACTCGCTGAGGAACCGGGCCATATTGAGAAACGACGCCATATCGTCCGCGCTCTCGCCGGTGGTGCTCAGCGTCTGCAGCAGCAGGTCGGAATTCTCCAGGCCCATGATCACGCCGCTGGTCAGGATCACCGGGAAGAAGAACACGCTCCTGGCGATGGCCCTGCCGTGGAACTTCTGGTTGATCAGCGTGGCCGCGAAGAAGCTGAAAATGATCACCAGCGGTACCTTCGCCGCCATCTGGCCGATACTGGTCAGAAGCTCGAGGTTAAAGTCCGGATCGATGGTCAGCGCCCGCAGGTAATGCTCCAGGCCGTTGTTGGCAGCCGGCTTTAACACATAGCCGGTGGAGGACACTTCCATGTTGGTAAAGCTGAAGTGGATGGACTCCACGATCAGCGGGAGGAAGATTCCGAAGAATCCGATCAGGAACGGCAGGATGAACAGCACGCCCGCGATCGCTTCCTTGCCGGTCAGGGACAGTCTCAGTTTGCCGTTTCGCTTCTTGAAATAATTCATCTTCTCACTCCCCTTCCCCGGCGGAGGCTTTCACCACCGCGAAATCTCTTGCGCCGATCTCTGTTCCGTCAACCGTAACCTTATCCTTGCTGTAATTCACATATACGGTAGTTCCGTTCTCGTAGGTCGTCTTCGTCACATTGCCGTCCCGGCTGTGAGCCGTGATCTTCTGATCTCCCAGACCCGAGAGAGCTTCCTCCACCCGCTTGTAATCGGCGGCGGCCTGGTCGATCCAGTTGCCGTAATGCACCGAGTACAGATAGTCGAAGTCGGTCTCATTTACCAGGGAATTGTCTCCGTATATCCACTGGAAATGGAGTCCCGCGCCGGATTCCACGCTCTTTAACAGCGTAGTCCGGTAATCGTCCGCCAGGTTGATGGCCTCGCCCGCGTAGGGGATCGATCCGTGAAGGACCATCTCGTAGAACGGCACATCCTCGTCCAGGATCTGGTAGCCGTTGGAGCTCTGCGGCACATTGATCATATAGTCCGTGTATTTCCAGACGTAATCGTTGCCGTTGTCTCCCAGCATGGAATCCATCTGGCCGGCCATCTTCTCAATGCTCTGCTGGTAGAGCCCAACCGCCATCTGCCGGTCCGTGTAGCGGCTCTCCAGGAAATCGGAATAGAGGTAATTGCTGACGCTTCCCAGATTCAGCCTGCGGATGCCGTACTTGCCGACGCCGCTTAAGATGCTGTCCGCGGTCTTGCCCGCGAAGTAGGGGCTGATCAGATCCGCCAGTTTCTGATCCAGGCTGTTGTCCGCGAAGAAGTAGCTGTTCACCTCGATATTCGAGTGGTCGAAATAGCTCGGCGCGTACTGCAGCGTGGAATAGCCGTCCAGCATCTTGTCCTTGTAGACGTACTGCATTTCCACCGTCATGTAGGTATCCACGCCCAGGGAAGCCATATCCGTCTGGAACTGCTCCGCCGACACGCCGCCTTTCTTCAGGGAGGACACGGCATTCTGCTTCAGGCCCGCCGTTCCGTGCATGCCGCCGTTGGCCCAGCCGTCAAAGACGACCTTCTGGTTGTCGATGCCCAGCCCTTTCAGCTGGCTCGTGATCTCCTCGCCCTGGGCGAAGGTGGTCAGCGGCTCTACCGCGTCGTATTTCACGCCCAGGATCGTCTTGTATTTATTGATCGCGCCGATGTATTCCGCGAAGAACGGAACCTCCGTCTCGTCGCTTTTCGTCAGCACGCCGTTTCCTTCCAGATACTGCCGGTAGCAGTCCGCCATGCCGGAGTAATCCGCCTTCTCCCCTGTCAGGAAGGAATAGCGCATCCGGTAGGTTCCCGCGAACTTCGGACTGGAATACAGCTGATAGCCGTTGGAGCCCACCATTTCGCTTAAGGACGCCTGGCCATACTGGAGGTACTGGAAACCCGCGTTCACCTGGTTGTAGGACGTGGTTCTTCCGGAAATATCCGCGGCTACATTGGCGTACGCCGCGCCGTCCTCGATAATGGCGAACAGCGCCTGATCCTCTGACTTCACGCCGAAGACCGGCATCTTGATCGTCAGCTTCGGATCGATCTCCGATTTGGTCTGCGTCAGCACCTGCTTCGTCTCGTCCTGGCCGTAGACCAGAGCCGAGTAGGAAGAGACCGACGTCTTTCCGTTGTTTGTGTAGATCAGCGCTCCGCTTCCGTCCGGAACGAACAGGTAGCCGTCGTCAGCGGCCGTCGCCCCGAAGTAGGGAAGCACGTCGATCCGCACCGGATAGAACGCTTCGTTATATTCTACCTTTGCCGGATCGATGGTCACCACCAGGTTCTTTCCGTCCAGCTCGTAAGTCATCGGAATGATGAACCAGGGATCGGAATTCTCCGATTCGCCGATACCGCTTTCCAGCATATCCGCTTCCAGATCCTCGGCCGTGTAGCCGGCTTCCACGAAATATTCCTCCAGGTCCTCCTTCAGATAGTCGCGGACGCCGCCGCGGAGAACGTAGAAGTTAGTCGTAAAGCCGGGATATGTCTCCAGGTATTCAGCGATCTCGTCGCTTCCCGTCGGGTTGGTCAGATCCACATACACGTAATTGCGGTTGACCTTCTTCTGTTCGCTGGATCCCATCTGGTTGAAATAAATCTGGTACCGCTCCTCCGAGATCGCGTCCGGCAGAAGCATGGTCCCTACCGCGGCGCCGATGGTGTAGGTAACGGTCACGCCGTTTTCGGTCTCCTCGATCGTAAACTGTTCGTCCTGGATACTGTCGTTGTAGTTGTCCATGGTGCTGGACTGCACGTTCTCATTGTAATACAGGATCTGCAGCTGGCTCTTCAAAAGCCTCTGATAATAGGCGGACGCGAATGTATCCTCGTCCTGGGGATTGGTGTACCAGATCTTGCCTGTGGCGTTGTCCACCACCGCCAGACTGGTGTCCTTATCGTTCAGATAAAGGGTCAGATATTCATTCTCCGCCACCTTATCCATGCCCTTCGGCGCGTCCGCCGCGTAAGCTTTCAGGGGCGCAGCGCCGAGAAGCAGTACGGCGGCCATGGCAAACAGCCCGGTCCTTCTTATCTTCTTCATGTCTGCCCCCTTTCTACCGGAACCTGAGTTCCCGGTAAATCGTCATCACAAATGTCAGCATCTGCTGGATCACGTTAAAGAACAGCAGACCGATGAACATCAGTATCCCCATGGCCACAATGGTGATCGCGATGGTCACGATGGTCTTGGTGATCGAATACTGATGGATCGTCATGGTTCCCGTGAAGATCAGAAGCCCCGTCCACAGGTAGCTGATGGTTCCCAGCACATAGTAGAAGGTTCCCTCATCCGCCGTGATCATATGGCTCATGATTACCATAGGCAGCCGGATCAGGATGATCGGAAGAAGGGCGTATCCGATTGCGATCAGAATATCCTTCATCCGCCCCTTGCCTTCCATCAGGGAGGTGGTGCACCAGTTGGCCACGCACCAGAGCACATACACCAGAAGCACCGTGAAAATGTCCACCAGCACGTTCAGTTCCGACAGCCGGTTCATATTGAACAGGAAACCGGTGTTCTGCTTCTCAATCGTCAGCGTCAGGATCGTCAGGGCCACAAATGTAAACGCCGCCGCCAGGCTCCCCTTATTCTCCCTGCGGATGCCCCAGAAACCGTCCAGGGGATGGGTGATCACATAAAATCCGTATTTTATCGTTTCGACATAAAGCATCTCACTTCACCTACCCATCTTCTGAATCTGAACACATAGTAAACGATTAGCGCGATCACAATGCCAAGTCCCAGCACCAGCATGGCCTTGCCGAAGTTGTTCTCCATCAGTTCCTTCCTGTAATAGAAGAACGCCTTGGTGTAGTACTTGCGGCTGTTGCCCAGCCTGAAATATTCCATGGCCTGCTTGTACTGCCCCTCGGCCAGATACGTCTTGCCAAGGCCGATGTAAGCCATCTCGTTGTTGGAGTTGCTCTGGATCACCGCCTGCCACTCCCGGTTGGAGCCTTCCGCGTCGCCGATGTCGTTAAGCCGTAAAGCGTCCAGAAGGTGGCGTCCGTAATCGGTGATCTCGAAGGTCAGGATACTGCCCAGCGTGTTGTCCAGCACATAGATCTTATCCTGCCCTTCTCCCAGCGCCAGGGCTACCGGCTGCTGGACGTTGCCCTCCTTGATGCCCTTCTTTCCGAAGGCGAAGAGGGAGTTGCCGTCATAATCGTAGGCGAAGATCTTGCCGCCGGCGCTGTCCAGGATGAAATAGCATCCGTAATCGGTCGCCGCCACATCCACAAATGTCGAGAAGGAGCGGCCGTTTAAATCTCCGACGATATCGTTGTTGCCGAGCCGCCTGAGCACGTCGGTGCCCGTCGGATTCAGCCGCCGGACCATGTCGGC
>CANPZZ010000155.1 GCA_947589125.1 uncultured Lachnospiraceae bacterium | reverse complement strand
CAGACGTCGCGGCCGTGCATGACCAGACGGTGGCAGAAATCGCTGCCCTCCTCCGGCGGAATGATCTTCCATAAGGCCATTTCCACCTTCTTCGGCTCCTTGATGCCGTCTACCAGCCCCATACGGTTGGTCAGACGGATGCAGTGGGTGTCCGTGACAATAGCCGGCCTGCCGAATACGTCGCCCATGATCAGATTGGCGCTCTTGCGGCCCACGCCCGGCAGTTCCAGAAGTTTGTCAAAATCATCCGGCACCTTGCCGTCATACTGGTCCCTCAGGACGCGCATACAGGCGCTGATGTCCCGGGCCTTGCTGTGGCCTAAGCCGCAGGGTTTCACGATCGCTTCAATCTCCGCCGGATCGGCGGCCGCCAGAGCCTCCACGTCCGGGAATTTCGCGTACAGATCCTGCACTACCACATTCACGCGGGCGTCGGTACACTGAGCGGCCAGCCGGACGCTGACCAGAAGCTTCCAGGCCTGATCGTAATCCAGGGTGCATTCCGCCATCGGATATTCCTGCTTCAGACGCTCAATGATCGCAAGCGCCAGTTCCTTCTTCGTCATATCGATATTATCCTCCGTATCTCTATTCACTCAGGCACTCCGGCAGAAATTCCGCCAGACTGTAATATACTTTCCCGTCCCTTCCCACAGCCCGCTCCGCGCAGACCATGGAATTCAGGATCGCCTCGTTCGCGGCCTCAGCCGCGGCCTGGAACGCCTTGTTGATCAGATCCTCGTGGATCACCGTCCGGGTCAGCAGAAGGTTATCGTTTCCCGCGTCCTTCGGCACCCGGTTGGCCGTAGTAAATCCGATCATCACCTCGCCGCTTCCGTGGCCCGTATACGCGCCGGTCCGGGCGATCCCGACGCCGGTACGCCGGATGATCCGGTAAAGCTGACGCTCCGACACCGGAAGATCCGTCGCCAGGATCGTCATGATCGAGCCCTGATCCTGCCGGGAAATGGCCATATCATTGCGGGATTCCTTCATTTTCAGGATTTTCCCGCCGACCGGTATGCCGCCGATCGTCAGGTCCACGGTAGAGCCAAAATTGCTCTGGACCAGCACGCCGATCGTATATTTCGTTCCGCCGATCTCGATCACGCGGGAGGCGGAGCCGATGCCGCCCTTTAAGCCATAGCAGACCGTACCTGTTCCCGCGCCCACGTCGCCTTCCTCGAAGTCCTCAGACGCCCCGGCAATGGCCTCCAGCACGTCCGCCTGAGTCACGGCGCGAACAGTGATATCGCTGAGGCCGCTGTCATTGCACTCGCCCACCACCGGATTTAAACTGGTCACCTTCACGCCTTCCGCGCGGCAGCGGTCGATCGTGTACTGGGCGATGCCGTCCCAGACCAGACCCACATTCAGCGTGTTGGTCAGCGCAATAGGCGTCTCCAGCGTCCCCAGTTCTCCGATCTGCACCAGCCCCGCGCTCTTGCCGAAACCGTTATGTACATAGCTGGAGGCGGTGTATTTGTTCGTAAATGCGTTATCCGGGCTGGGCACGATCACCGTGACGCCGGTACGGTGCGTTTCATTCTTAATCGTGACATGGCCCACTTTCACGCCAGGCACATCGGTGATCTTATTTCGCGCGCCGGGCTTCATGCGCCCGATCGTGATTCCGTAATCCCGAATTCTCTCTTTCTGCATATTTCCGTCTGCCTTTCACAAATCTGCTGCCGTACATTACTCACTATTATCAGACGATGGCCGGCTCTCAGGCTATTGTCCGCCGTTGTCCGGCGCACAGACTATTGTCTGCCGTTGCCTGGCTTACAGACTGATGTCTTCCGTTGCCTGATTCTCAAGCTGATATCTGCTGTTGCCTGGCTAATGTCCGCCGTTGCCTGGCTTACAGGCTGATGTCTTCCGTTGCCTGATTCCTAAGCTGATATCTGCTGTTGCCTGGCTAATGTCCGCCGTTGTCTGGCTTACAGACTGATGTCTTCCGTTGCCTGATTCTCAAGCTGATATCTGCTGTTGCCTGGCTAATGTCCGCCGTTGCCTGGCTTACAGGCTGATATCCGCCGCTGCCCGGTTTCCGGTACCCATGGCGCGTGCAGCATGCACGGTTCGTCTGCTGCCATCCGATTCACAATATGGCTTCTGCCTCTACTGACCACGCTTCTCCACTTCGTACAGATACATTTTCCGCAGCTTCTCTACTGTCGCCGCGTCCTTCATGCCCACAGCCACACCATCGATCTCACGCACCCGCATACTGGGATGGCTGGTGCTGGACATGATGATCTCGTCGGCCCCTTTCAGTTCCTCCAGAGTAAATGGCCTCTCCTCCACCGGTATCCCAAGTTCCCCGCAGTACGCGATCATATGCCTCCGCTCCACGCCCGGCAGGATCAGATTATCCGCCGGATGGGTGATAAACACGCCGTCTTTGATCATGGACACATTCGAATGGGACCCTTCCGTCACAATACCGTCCCGCACGAATACCGCCTCCTGACAGCCGTTTTCCTTCGCTGTCTGGGCCGCCAGCACATTCAGTAGCAGGTTCAGCGTCTTAATATTGCAGTTCAGAAAACGGGTATCCGTCACGCTGACCAGCCGGTAATCATCCGACATCTCCACGCCGGGCCACGGCTTACTGTAGACATACAGGTTGCTGGCCGTACCCGCCGGGAACAGATGATTGCGCGGCGCCGTACCTCTGGTGATCTGCCAATACAAAAACTGGCAGTCGCTCTCCACCCGGTCCGCCAGCTCCTGCAGAAGGTCCCCGATCTCCCGCCGCACCATCGGCAGTTCAATGCGAACCATGGCGGCGCTGCGCTCCATCCGGTCCAGATGTTCCTCAAGCGCGAATATCTTCCGGTGAAATACCATCGCCACCTCATAAATTCCATCCCCGAAATAAAAGCCGCGGTCGCCGGCCGGGATCATCATGTCCGCGATCCTGGTGACCGTTCCGTTATAATATGCAAGATCTTTCATTTTCTCCATAATACACTCTCCCCCTTTCACGCGGCAGCGATATCCGCCGCACGCTGATGGAAATACGAGCAGGGCGTTCACCGACGCTCTTCCTGCAGGGAAATACAAGTCGAACGTCACTGGCTCTCTTCCTGCAGGGAAATACATGTCGAACGTCACTGGCTCTCCTCCTGCATGGAAATACAAACGCCGGCCCCGCATTCTTCAGTATACACGGTATACCTCCAAATAGCAAGGCCGGCGGTCAGAGATTTTCCTATTTCATCCGTGGATCATAATACTGATCCGCTTATATACCAGCGCCGTAATCAGCGACACGATCGCCCCCTTCACCAGATTGAACGGGGCCACCGCCAGGAACACGAAAGTCCACACATTGGAGATGGCTGGATTGATCTCCGCCCCCTGCTCAATGATCTGCTCTAACGGCATGAAATTCGAATAGAACGGCAGCATGACCAGCGCGTTCAGCACCGCGCCCACAAGGGCCATGTAGACGGTTCCGACAATCATTCCGATGATCGCGCCTTTTTTCGTCCGTTTGAATTTATAGATCACCGCCGCAGGGATCACCAGCGAACAACCGATGCAGACATTGGCAAATTCCCCCACGAACCCGGTCGATGTGGGCTTGATCACCAGCTTCACCAGGATCTTCACCAGCTCGATGACCGCCCCGGCCACCGGCCCCATGGCGAACCCGCCCACCAGTACCGGGATCTCGCTCAGATCCAGCTCATAGAACGCCGGCGCGATGAACGGCAGCGGGAACTCAAACAGCATCAGCACGGCGCCCAGCGCGCCGAACATTCCCATCAGCGTGACGTGTTTCACAGACAGCAGTTTCTTCTCTTCCTTCATGACTACATCCTCCTTGAAAATGAAATGATCGTACTAAGTTCATTCGCAAGTGGAACCGCGCGCCGCCTATACGCAGGGCCGCCGGCTGTGACAAGATAAATCCGGGCAGAGCGTCACCGGTGTCCTGGCCTGCAGAAAAATGCGAGCAGAACGTCACAGACACACCGGCCGCATGAAAATGCAAGCAAAACGTTTCCAGCACTCCGGCCGCATGGAAATAAAAAACCCCAGGCTTAACACCCGGGGCGTCTCATCACAGCGAAGCCCGCGCATCCGCACGGCACGCAGTTTCTTCTCTCATCCAGACTATACTGTCGGTTTTGGAATCTCACCAAATCGGCCGCCAAAGCGGTTCGCGGACTATACCGCCGGTGGGGACTTGCACCCCGCCCCGAAGAACTTATCTGATTTCGCTGGTTATTATAACTCTTTGCAGCCTGTTATGCAAGGATTTTTTATAAATGAATTCTTTACAACCCTTCCTGATCAATATTAAAAACTATAATGCAATCAGGGCTTCACTGGTACCCTGGTTGCATGGAAAAATACAGAAAACGTGCTACTGGCACCCTTCCATCCTCCCTGCATGAAAATATAAAAAACTCCATGAACAAGTATAGGAGTATTTTTCGCTGATTTTACATATATCTTTTCAAACATGCGGAAGGTTACCGGTGATACTTCAGGCACAATACCTCCAGCTTTGTGAAATCATTGCACCGTCTTGTCAGAGCAGATTC
>CANPZZ010000154.1 GCA_947589125.1 uncultured Lachnospiraceae bacterium | reverse complement strand
CTGGCGGCCGGGATGATCCCTCTGGCCGTGATCGGCAGCGTGATCATCGGCGTGATCCTGCTGGTATTTGTCAACCGTAAATCCCACGTAAATCCATACATTCTGGTTCTCCAGTGCGCCGGACACGAATATGAGACGACGGCGAAGGCATTTCTCGAGCAGAATGTAAGTCATATGTCCGTCAAGAGCAAGACGGCCCAGAAAGGCATGGTGGAGCTGAACCTGGAAGTCCGGCTGAAGGACGACAACACCGATTTCGTCAACGCGCTGGCCGCGATGCCCGGCGTCAGCAGCGCCGTGCTGGTCAGCTACAACGGAGATTATATGGGGTGACGGGTTATGGCATCTAGCAAACACATTGACCGGATCTGCGTCATCGCGATCGTCTGCACTCTCCTTCTGACCATCCTCTTCATGAACGGACAGAAGCTCGGAATCACGGTCATGGCGGACGAGGACGCCGGCGGCGGACAGTTCACAGCCAACGACCTGGATGGGGACTGGGCGGACGAAGCCGACGACGCCACGCGGATCGTGCTGACCGGCGACGGCGCTGAGATCCACGGCAACGGCGCGTATTTCTACGACGGCAGCATTCAGATCGTGTATGCGGGCAGATATATTGTCTCCGGGCAGTTAGATAACGGAAGTCTGGTCGTCGACGCGGATAAAGATGATAAAGTCTGGCTCCTGATGGACGGCACTTCGATCCGGAACGAGGACGGCGCCGCGATTCTGGTGGAGCAGGCGGAAAAAGTGTTCCTGACCCTGGCGGATGGGACGGAAAATGAGATTGCGGGCTGGACAGCGGCCAGCGAAAAAAACAGTACGGACGTTTCCGGCAATGTATCCGGCAATGCTTCTGCCGGTGCATCCGAAAGTTCTTCCGGCAGCATCGACGGCGCGATCTACTCCCGCGACGACCTGACGATCAACGGCAGCGGTTCTCTCACTGTGACCTCTGGCTATCAGCACGCAATCGTCTGCAACGACGATCTGGCGATCACCGGCGGACAGATCGCGGTCACAGCGCCCCAGGACGGCCTTCACGCCAATGACAGCGTGCGATTTGCGAACGCGAACCTGACGATTCAGGCCGGCGACGACGGCATCACCGCGTCCAACGACGATAACACCAGCTATTTCTATATGGAATCCGGCAGCGTCACGATACCCTCCTGCTATGAGGGCATCGAGGCGATCGACGTTATAATAGGCGGCGGCAGCATCGACATCATGCCGACGGACGACGGCATCAACGCCAACGGCTACGGCACATCTGCCATCACCATCGCAGGCGGTGATATCCGCATCGTGAACCCCACCGGACGCGACGCGGACGGTCTGGACTCCAACGGAAGCATTTACATCACCGGCGGCAATCTGTTCATCAGCGTGAACGGCAGCGGCTCCAACTGCGCCCTGGACTGCGGTACCGAAAGCGGCGGCGTCTGCGAGATCAGCGGCGGCACCGTTATCGCGGCCGGCGGCAGCGGCATGGCGGAAGGCTTCGATTCCACGTCGGAACAGTGCTTCATCATGCAGACCGTCTCTACTACAGCGGAAAACACTTCCGTGACCCTGAAAAATGAATCCGGCGAGACTCTCCTGTCTGGAACCGTGCCCTGCAGCTTCTCTTCCATCATTCTCAGCGCACCGCAGCTTCAGATGGGCGAGACCTGCACCGTCGTGATCGACGGCACGGAGACGGAAGTCGTGGTCGACAACTCCTCTGCCGGCGGCTTCGGCATGGGCGGCCGCTTCGGCGGTATGCGGGGCGGCATGAACGGGGGTATGAATGGAGACGTAAACGACGGCATGAATGGGGGCATATCCGACGGCATAGGCAGAAGGCCTGACAGAACTATGAACGGGGATGCAAGTGGAAATACGAACGAGAATCCGAGTGATAACACGGATGAAAGCACCGATGGAACCACAGGCGGAGCCGGCTTCGGCGGCAGAATGGGCGGACAGATGAATGGCGGCGGAACGCCGCCGCAGATGCCGGATGGAGAGATACCGCAGATGCCGGATGGAGAGATACCGCAAATGCCGGATGGAGAAGTTCCACAACTACCAGACGGCGAGACACCCCAACTTCCCGACTCACCATCCTCCGACAGTCAGGACGCCGCCTCCGGCGATATCCTGACCCCAGACCAGTACCACATGAAGTTCCGGAATCCCTCCGGGGATACTAACTTTCAGCCTGATCCAAACAGCGGCTTCACGCCGCCGGATCAGAACACTGCTGACTGGCAGACCGGCCAGAATGGCAGCTTTATGCAGCGGGGACAGCGTCAGAACTGGAATGCCCCCGCCGCGGAAGCCGAAACCATAACCGTTTCGCCCGAAACCTGGTTTTTGATCGGAATTTCCGTCCTTTGCCTTTCCGCCGGACTGCTGACCGCCGCACTCTTTAAACATTAATAATGCGAAAAGACTGTCGCAGATACCCTTAATAACATACTACGGGCAGGACGTCTCTGGCGTCCTGCCCGTATGGAATTACAAGCAGGGCGTCACTGGCACTCTGCCTGCATGAAAATTACATGCAGACCATCACTGGCGCTCTTCCTGCTTGGAAAATACATGCAGACCATCACTGGCGCCCTGCCTGCATGAAAATACATGCAGAACATCACTGGCGCTCTTCCTGCTTGGAAATACACACCCGTATCCGGCCTTTCCCGGCCATACGGGCGTGTGAGTTATTCATCTGCACGGCGTTATGTAAGGAGTCACCGTCAGGTGCTTCATCTGTGCATCATTCAGTATCCCTACCTCCGGATCCACATCAACAACTGTCCCATCCTCCAACCGGCACCTCAGCCAGACGTGACTGTCGCCATCCAAAAGTCCGTGGACTATTGCCGTAGGGACTTCATTTTCCCGCAGCAGAACGGCAGCGATCTTAACATAGTGCCAGCAAACTCCCCGACCCGCTTCCAGCGACTGAAGCATAGCGGCGTCGGCAAAATCCGTATCGTAAATCATTCTCTCATTCAGTTTGCAGCACATGTCTGCAATCCGTTCAGAAGCCGAATCTCCTTCCAGACTGCCAAACCGATCCCAAATGGCCTCGATCTGGCAGTTCCGGTCATATCTTCGGTCGTCCGGAAACCTGAGCACAACATGGTCACTGTATCTGACAACAGGGTACCTGTCCGTACAGATATCGTTCATCCGATACTGAAGAAGATAGGCCTCCAGAAAACGCCTTGCTTCTTCTTTATCACGAAATGACTGCTCTTCCCCATTCTCAAAACGCACAAACACATCGTCCGCATATATTGCGGAAGAATCATGTACAACCGCCTCTGCCGTCAGCAGATTTCCGTATGGCAGAACTGTCAATACGATGGCTGTCACTGCAACAGCCAGATAATTCTGTATCCCCTTAGCTGTCAATTTCACGTCAGAAAATTCCCTCTTTCATACCTTCCCCGTATCGCCCAAAATTATCTGTGCATTTTAATTATATATTCCAAATTATAAAAAATCAATGTAGAATATTAACAATTTATTTTGTTTATAAAATAAAAATAAAATAATTTCTGATTGATTCCCCGAAAATATGTGCTATACTATCCATAAATATAGGAAACATGCCACCGGCACACTTCCTGCATGGAAATACAAGCAAGGCGTCACTGGCGCCTTGTTTGCATGGAAATACGCGGAATTTCCGCAGGGAGAAGGAATTCCGCACAACAAAACCCGCGCCCCGCCGGGGTGCGAAAAAGGAGGATTATTCACCATGGCAGACCGCAATCTCACCCTGCTGACCGATCTCTACGAGCTTACGATGATGCAGGGATATTTCAAAGAACAGGAACAGAACGTAACCGTTATCTTCGACGCTTTCTACCGCAGCAATCCCGGCGGCGGCAGCTACGCCATCTGCGCCGGACTGGAGCAGGCCATCGACTATGTGAAGAACATTCATTTCAGTTCCGAGGACATCGACTACCTGCGCTCCACCGGCCTCTTTGAGGAGGAATTCCTCAAATATCTCCGCGGTTTCCATTTCAGCGGCGATATCTACGCGATTCCGGAGGGGACCGTGGTATTCCCGAAGGAGCCGCTTGTGAAGGTCATCGCGCCCATCATGGAGGCCCAGTTCGTGGAGACGGCGCTTCTGAATATCATCAACCACCAGAGCCTGATCGCCACCAAGGCGTCGCGCGTGGTCCATGCGGCCCAGGGAGACGGCGTCATGGAGTTCGGCCTGCGGCGCGCCCAGGGGCCGGACGCGGGAATCTACGGCGCCAGAGCCGCCATGATCGCGGGCTGCGTCGCCACCTCCAACGTGCTGGCCGGCCAGATGTTCGACGTGCCGGTCCGCGGGACCCACGCCCACAGCTGGGTCATGAGTTTCCCGGATGAGCTGACCGCCTTCCGCACCTACGCCAGTATTTTCCCGTCCGCCTGCATCCTGCTGGTGGACACCTACGATACGCTGAAATCCGGCGTCCCCAACGCGATCAAAGTCTTCACCGAAATGCGTGAAAAAGGCATCCCGCTGACCTTCTACGGCATCCGCTTAGACAGCGGCGACCTGGCCTATCTCTCCAAGGAAGCGCGCAAGATGCTGGACGCGGCGGGATTTCCCGACGCGGTGATCT
>CANPZZ010000153.1 GCA_947589125.1 uncultured Lachnospiraceae bacterium | reverse complement strand
TCGACCTTTTTGAGGTTGTGAAGGTAAAAGGGGCACTTTTGGTTCACGCATTTATGGATGATGAAGTGTTTCCGGTCCTTCTTGGGGACGAGAGCATGTCCGCAGTGGGGGCAGCGCAGGGTGTAGTGTCTGGAGAAACGGTTGTCATCCGGGGAGAAACGTGTGCAGCAGACCTTGCAGCAAAGTTGTCCAGCCGTGCCGTTGTTGCGGTAGAGATAAGACTGCGGAGCATTGCAGGAAGGGCAGCGGCAGTCCCGGGGGATGTCGCACTCTTTGCGGCGTGAGATGGGTTTGATTTTCTTATGGTACTTATGCTCGAAGTAAGGGATGAGGAGCTGCCAGTCCCAGTCGTGCTGGAGGATCTGGATCTTTGGGAGTTCGTCGGTGGTGAACTTCTGGTACTTCGGGGAGTGGGAATCGTCGAAGGCCCACTGCCTGAGGGGAATATATCTGCAGATAAAGTTTAAGAGCCAGCAATTTTGCTGGTAAAGGTATTGAATAATGGAAAGTAAGTATAGTATAATGTCCATGAGCATTGGCTCCTTTCTGGGGTGTTGGTTTGGCGATTGACATTATACCAGAAAAGGGAGGTCAATGCTCTTTTAATTGCGGATTTCCCTTAAAATCAAGGTTTTTATTAAAGAATCACAATAAAAAACAGGTAGTATTTTGACACTACCGAGGGAGTTCAGGGAGATTTAGTATGAAAAAAATATCTTATAAGGCGGCAGCAGTTATATTATGTCTTATTATGGTGTTGGGGTTAAATGCCTGCGGAGGCGGGGAAAATGCCTCCGAGACCGCCGAATCTTCCCGGGCGGAATCAGTGGAAGCCGCGGAAACGGAATCAGCAGGCACCGCGGAGACCGCCGCTCAGGAAGAGACCGCGGACCGCGCCCCCGCGGTGATAACGATCTATTCCACCAACGATATTCACGGAGTCGTGGCGGAGAGCCCTGACGACGGAGTGATCGGACTGCCGCAGGTGGCAGGCATATCCGCATCCACGGAGAACGCCATTCTTCTGGACGCCGGCGACGCCACGCAGGGAGCCAGCTTCGCTACCGTTGATAACGGTTCCTATGTGATCAATGTCATGAACGCCGCGGGCTACGCGGCTATGGCGGCGGGTAATCACGAGTTTGATTACGGCGCGGACGCGCTTCTGGCTAACGCGCAGAAGGCGAAGTTCCCCATTCTTTCTGCCAACACTTTAAAGGACGGAAAGCCGCTGCTGAACAGCCATGTCATTGTTGAGGCGGCGGGGTACAAGATCGGCGTCGTCGGTCTCACCACCGCGTCGACGGCAACATCCACCAATCCGGCGAAGCTTCAGGGCATCACCTTTGAAAATGAGATCGAGACTGCCAAAGCTGAGATCGGAGAGATCGCCGGCAGCGTGGACGCGATCATTTTAGTGACTCATCTCGGCGATAACGCCCTTGCGACGGATGTTACTTCCCAGCAGCTTCTGGAAGGTCTTTCCTCTGAGGAGCTTGCGAAGGTTGCCGCCGTCATAGACGGTCACAGCCACACGGTTGAACAGACGGCAGTCGGCGCTGTCCCCATCGTTCAGACCGGTACGCAGAACACAGGTCTGGGTGTCGTTGCTCTTTCCTTCGACGGCCAAAGCGGATTTACGGCAGAGGGAGAGGTCTGGGACTATGAAAAGGCATCTGCATTTGCGCTGAATGAAGACGGCAAGGCCGCGAAGGCCGCGGTTACGGCTGCCTATGACGAAAGCATTATCGAGATCGATCCGATCCTGGCTGAGGAGGTGGCCCTTACGGGCGCTCCTATCTGGGGCGGATACATTTACTATGATTACGCGGAGCCGAGGATCGTGGAAACGACCATGGGCGACCTGGTGACGGACGCTTTCCGGTATTACGGCCAGATATTTGCTGACAATAACAATATAACCGCTCCGGTGATCGGCGTGGAGAACGGCGGCGGGATCAGCGCCACGCTTCCCTACGGGATCGTGACGCGGGGAGATATTTTGAACGCTTTTAACCACGGCAATACGGTGGACGTGATCCGGGTGTACCCCTCCCAGCTTTACACGGCGCTGGAACTCGGCCTTTCGATGACCGGCCAGGACGATACCGGACTTCTGGTCCGCGAAAAGCCCTCCGGCAGCTTCCTGCAGGTATCCGGGATCACATACACGTATGATCCCGCGGGCGAAGCGGGAAATAAAGTAGTTTCCGTAGTCCTTGACGACGGCACCGAGCTTTCCAGGGACGACGAAGAGACGGATCTTTTCGTGGTCACCAACAACTATGTGACGACCTTTGACGGATTTAATTCTGCGATGAAATTCGGCGAGCTGGGCGGCGAGGATGCCATTGTCATGGATTATATCCTCCATCTGACCAACGACGGAACGGATACCCTGACCATCGACAGGCCGGCGGGAAGGATCCGGGTGGCTGGAGATAAATCACCGGAGACGTATGATGTGGTGATTCCGGTGCAGACTCCGGACGGCAGCGAGTACGATTTCGCGGGAACGGAGTTTGAGATCGTGATCGATAATGAAGCTCCCGAGAAGGTGGTCTGCGAGGCGGACGGTCTGCATCTGACTGTTTCCAAGGGCGCGCATACCTTCTATCTCGCGGAATCAGTGGACGCCGTGCCGGTCTATACGAATAACTATTCTGGTTCCGGCATTGTCACCACCGCCGATGGATATTATCATCTCCGCTTTACGGTAGATCCGGATACATTAAAATAGGTCCGCTGAAATAGATTTGCCGGAGTTCGGGATTCTGCGTTAATTGAAATCTGCCTTTCCCCGGCCGGATAGCAGTGTACCGGCCGGCACAGCGAGTATCACAGAAGGAGGAAATAAGATACCTATGAAAAAGAGAAGCGGCGCTTTTCGCCACTGGGTCCAGGCGGCGTGGTTCGCCCTGACTAACGGTTACGCGGCCGGTTATCTTCAGGGGAAGATATTTACCGGGAAGACCAAGACCATCTGCGTGCCCGGACTGAACTGCTATTCCTGCCCGGGCGCCCTGTACGCCTGCCCGATCGGTTCTCTGCAGGCCGTGCTGGACAGCGGTTCCTTTAAGCTGTCCTGCTATGTGTTCGGTATGCTGATGGCTTTCGGTACGTTCCTGGGGCGGTTTATCTGCGGCTGGCTCTGTCCCTTTGGGTTCGTGCAGGATATGCTGAACAAGATCCCTCTTAAGAAGAAGGCCAGGAATATGCCGGGCGACAAATACCTTCGGTATCTGAAATATGTGGTTCTGGCGCTGTTCGTCATCATCCTTCCGTATTTCGCGAAGGGAGATCTGGCCGGAACGCCCTGGTTCTGCAAATGGATCTGCCCGAGCGGAACGCTTCTTGGAGGGATTCCTCTGGTCATCGGCAACGAGGGGGTCCGGAGCGCCACGGGCATTCTGTTTCGATGGAAGCTTTGGGTCCTTATCGTGGTCATCTGGCTGTCCATCAAGTACAGCAGGCCCTTCTGCAAGTATCTGTGTCCCCTGGGGGCGCTTTACGGCATTTTCAATCCCATTTCCTTCTACCGGCTGAAGGTGGATGAAACGGCCTGTGTAAAATGCGGCGGCTGTCAGAAGGTCTGTCCCATGGACGTGAAGACCTGGGAGACGCCCAACAGCATGGAATGTATCCGCTGCGGCAAGTGCATGGACGCGTGCCCTAAGGGTGCGATCACCACATCGGCAAAGGAACTTTTCGGGCAAAAGAACAGATTGGAGGAAGCGCAATGAGCCGGAATTTAAGCGAGAAACAAAAAGGTATGATCCGCTGGGGACTGGTCGCGCTGTCCGCGGTACTGATCGTATTGGGAATTATGCAGGGAGAGCCGGGCACGGTATTTAACAAGGCGGCCAATATCTGTCTGGAATGTATCGGTATCGGATAATGAGAAAAAAGGAGAGGAGAATCGATCATGGGATCAGCGGTTGAAAGAAAAGAACAGCCGTCTGTCGGACTGGGAGACAGGATCGCCTGCGTGATCGGCGGCGTGACGGCTGTCGCCTGTCTGGCGATTATTATTCATGCTATCTGCAGCTATCTGCCGTTTCTCTTGGAGATCGGGGGAAGCCAGCTGGGAGTCTGGGGAGGAGCGCTGCTCCAGATACCGGTCGTGTTCGCGGCGCTGCTTCTGCTTACATTTTCCGTCAGCGGATTCCGATATGGGCTGAAGGGAGACGGGGCGGCGACTCATTTCCGTGAGATGCTTTTCGTGTTTCTTATTCTTCTGGTATGCTTTATCTTTAATTTAGGAAACTTTTTTCTGACGAATCTGTTTCAGGAGGGGCTGCTGTCAGAGATTTCCATAATGCTGCTTTATGTTTTTCTGGAAGCCGTGCTGGTGATGTTTCCGGCTGTCGGGATAACCATGTTCCTGTTTATCTTCTGCTCATGCAGAGTAGAAGAAGGACAGAAGAAAGGCTCCATGAAGGAGTTCATCCTGTCCCTGAAGGGTCATGCCAGGTGGGCTGTGCTTCTGGTGCTCAGTCTGGCGTTTATCTTCTCTGGCCAGCGGTCCAGCGCCGGGATCCATGTCGATTCGTTTACCGGATTTCAGGCGGAGGATCTGGCGGGCAATCCGGTGGATCAGACGATCTTCGCGGATCACGATCTGACGCTTGTCAATGTCTGGGC
>CANPZZ010000152.1 GCA_947589125.1 uncultured Lachnospiraceae bacterium | reverse complement strand
GGCATGGATAAAGTGCTTATGAATATCAATGACGAAAACCTTGTTTCGGCGCATATATGCGAAAAACTTGGCGGGAAGCTGATGGATAGAATACAATCATATAACGATGCGGAAGGTCATCATATTATGCGGAGATATTGGATTTACCTGTAAAATGAAGGGATTGTGCTGAAAACGCACAACAGACGCAGGGATTGCGGCAAAGGGATAAGGAGGACCGGCTATGAGCGATATAAATGATACATCCGTTGAAAAACAATAAAAATCAGGGCTTGATATTTCAATGAGCGGAGGCTATAATAAAATCAGACTTTAGATTAGTCGTCGCAAGGCGGGAGGTAAAACTCTATGGCATATATTGAAAGGGCGATTGCGTCCGTTCTGAAGGAAAGGGTAAGGTCAAGCAAATGCGTTCTGGTGACAGGAGCCCGTCAGGTCGGGAAATCGACGGTGATCCGGCATGAATTTCCGAAATTTAACAGGGTGAATTTTGACGACAGGCTTGCCAGGCTTCAGGCCAGGGAGGAGCCGGGACTGTTTTTCCTAAACCATCCGTGCCCTCTGTTTATCGACGAGGTTCAGAAAGAAAGTTCGATTCTGGAGGAGATCAAGCTGATCGTCGATGAATCGGATCAGAGAGGACGATTTATTTTGTCTGGGTCACAGAAGTTGGAGTTGATGAGGGGCATGAGTGAATCTCTGGCCGGGAGAGTGGCTGTCTCAGAACTTTTAGGACTTTCGCTGCGGGAAATATACGGGATCCGTTTTAACCGGCATTTTATACCGACGGACGAGTATATGCGGGCACGAGAGGGAGAGATAAAGCCGTACGCAGATATCTGGCAGACGATCCATAAAGGCTCCTATCCGGAACTGTACGACGTGGAAAGAGACTGGCAGGAGTATTATTCTTCCTATGTGGCCACTTATCTTGAAAGGGATGTGAATGAATTCATTTCCAGCGATGGGATCGCATTTACGAAGTTTTTGACCGCGGCTGCCGCCAGAACCGGCGAAATATTGAATTATGCCAATATTGCGGGCGAGGTGGGCGTCAGTGAACCGACAGTCAAGAAATGGATTTCGATCCTTGAGAGAACAGGGATCGTATATCTGCTGCAGCCGTACAGTCAGAGTGCGCTGAACCGCGCGATCAGAGCGCCGAAGCTTTATTTCAGGGATACTGGTCTTGCCTGCTATCTGACGCGATGGCTGACTGCGGACACGCTGAAATTTTCGGCGGTTGCAGGCAGTATGTTTGAAACGTTTGTGGTATCGGAGATACTGAAATCGTATGCCAACGAAGGAAAGGACTACAAATTCTCAATTTTTTATTACAGAGGGAAGGACAAGAGGGCCGCGTCGGAGAATGAAATAGATCTGATTATAGAGGAAGACGGCGTCGTCTATCCCGTAGAGATCAAGATGACAGGTAATCCGAAAGCCAGCATGGCGGCCGCGAATATGGTTCTGGATAAGATTCCCGGTAAGATAAGGGGGCTGGGCGTGATTCTGTGCCTGATTGGTCAGAAGACGTATTTGAGAGAAAATCTAGTAGCGCTGCCTATTGAATACTTGTGAGAAAATGTATAAAAGCGGGATGAACGGATGATCGGAGAGAGAAAACTGCTTGCACGGCTGGATCAGATGCTGGAAGATGGGATCAACGGGACATTTGCGGAATCGGATTTCGATGAATCGCGGCTTTCCCGGCTGGAGTCCCGGTGGTTCCAGTATCTGACGGCGTCGAAGCTGTCGCGGCAGAATGTGGAGCGGGAGAGGGAGAAATTAAAGGAGCTGGTCTCAGATATTTCCCACCAGACGAAGACGCCGCTGGCCAATATCCTTCTGTACACCCAGCTTCTGGAGGAGCAGGAGCTGGACGCGCAGAGCCGTCAGCTGGCGGAAGAGATCCGTGTGCAGGCGGAGAAGCTGGAATTTCTGATCCAGTCGCTGGTGAAGACGTCGCGGCTGGAGACCGGGACGTTCCAGCTGACGCCGGAGGTAAATAACGTGGAGGAACTGATCCGTGCGGCGGCGGAGCAGGCCGCGGCGCGGGCGGAGGAGAAGGGGATGCAGATTCGGATTCTGCCGATGGAAGAGGCAGTCGGAGCGGAAACCGGCGACTACGGAGAGATAGTTAAGCCGGAAGAACAGAGTACGGCGGCCGGCAGCAGCGGAGCGGCGGTTAAGCCGGAAGTGTCGGGGGCGGACGCCAGTGTCAGCAGCGGGGCAAAAGCGGCACCCTGCACGGCTCGCTTCGACCGGAAATGGACCTGTGAGGCGCTGTTTAACATCCTGGACAACGCCGTAAAGTATTCGCCGGAGAATTCCACGGTCAGCATTGGGATCGATTCTTATGAGATGTTCCGCTGCGTCCGCGTGGCTGATCAGGGCGTGGGGATCGCGGAGGAGGAACTTCCGAAGATATTCAGACGTTTCTACCGGGGCCAGAACGTCCGACAGGAGAGCGGCGTTGGGATCGGGTTATACCTGTCGCGGCAGATCGTGGAAGGGCAGGGCGGCTACATTCGGGCGGAATCGGAACTGGGGAAGGGGAGTGTGTTTCGGGTATTCCTGCCTGTGTGATGGCAGGAGATGTTTGTTGCCGCGGGATGGCAGTTCCGGTTTTATTTTCGAAGAAGGAAATTGCCGGAGAAACCGATTTGCGATCTTAATCGGCAGAAAGCGGATTCTTGCAGAACCGTTAGATTTCAGAAAGACTCATGAAAGGATTGCCTGCTATGATCGGCACAGTGGAAACCGCTGCGCCGGCGGCAGGCATTTTAAATTTCCGTGCTAGCAGAAGCACTGCTCGTATTTCCATATGGCAGGGCACCGGCGACACTCTGTGCATATTGTGCGGGTGTGCAGGAGAGAGACGGAGGTGCGCTTTCTGCATCGGCAAGCCTCGGAACTGCGGCGCTTCCCGCAAATATCATAGAATCGGAGGTAAATAGAACATGGCTGTACTTCAGACACAGCAGCTTACGAAAATCTACGGTTCCGGCGAGAGCCGGGTCATCGCGCTGAACCACGTCAGTCTGAGCGTCGAAAAAGGAGAATTCGTCGCCGTCGTAGGGACGTCGGGCAGCGGCAAATCCACGCTTCTCCATATGCTGGGAGGGCTGGACAGGCCCACGGAGGGGACGGTGTTTGTGGACGGCAGGGACATCTTCTCGCTGCGGGACGAGGCGCTTACGATCTTCCGCAGGAGGAAGATCGGTTTCGTCTTTCAGGCCTACAACCTGGTGCCGGCCCTGAATGTGTACGAAAATATCGTCTTTCCGGTCCAGCTGGACGGGAACCGTGTGGATCAGGGGTATGTGGGCGAGGTGATCCGGCTCCTGGGGCTTGACGGGATGCAGAAGCGCCTGCCGAACCAGCTGTCCGGCGGCCAGCAGCAGAGGGTGGCGATCGCCAGGGCGCTGGCGGCGAAGCCGGCGATCATTCTCGCGGATGAGCCGACCGGGAACCTTGATTCCAGGACCAGTCAGGATGTGCTGAGCCTTCTGAAGGTTACCGGACAGAAATTCAGCCAGACCATCGTGATGATCACCCATAACGAGGCGATCGCCCAGATGGCGGACCGGGTCGTCCGGATCGAGGACGGACGCATCCTCTACGGAGGTGAGGCCGATGCTTAAGGTGGATAATCGGGAGCCGGTGCGCCGCCTGGCTCTGCGGCAGCTTAGAAACAGCAAAAGGATGAATGCGGTCATTGTCCTGTCGATCATTCTGACCTGCGTTATGTTCACGGCGTTGGTGGTCATCGGCGGAAGCCTGGTGAACGGCTTTCAGCAGGAGACCATGCGGCAGGTGGGCGGGAACCGGATGGCCGGTCTGAAATATGTGCTGCCGGAAGATTATGAGAAGGTGAAAAATGACCCGGCGGTTCGCGATGTGGTCTGCCGGAGTATCGTGGGATTCGCGGAAAATGAAGAATTTAAGAATATTTCCGTGGAAGTAAACTGCGCCGGTCCGGTGCCGGCCGGAGGCGCAGGCGGAAACACCGTGAGCGGCATAGCGGTCACGGGTACTGATACAGAAAACCAGCAGTCCGTCGAACCTGTGGGTGGTTCGGCCTTGGAGCCAGCCGACATGGCCGCCGCCGAGGCAGAGGCCGCTTCCATGTTCTGTAAGCCCACGACCGGGCGTATGCCGACGGCAGCGGATGAGATTGCGGTAAGCACCCTGGTCCTGGATGAACTGGGCCTTCCCTATGAGCTGGGAATCCCGGTTCCGATCACGCTGAACGTGAACGGAAGCATTTCCGAACATGTCTTCACGCTCTGCGGATACTGGAAGGGAGAGAAGCTGGCCATGGCCCAGGAATGCTGGGTGTCGCGGATATTTGCGGACGCGGCCGCCCCTACGCCGTCCGTCAGCTTCTATGAGCAGGATTATGCGCCCTACGGCGGATATCTGGCGGTGGATTTCAACTTCGCGAACAGCTGGAATATCGAGCAGAAGCTGGAGAAGCTCATGGCACGTCTCTACCCGGATGGAGAGAATGTTCCGGATACAGGCATCAACTGGGCGTACACGACCAGCTATGTGGATCCGGCTACGGTGGCGGGCATCCTGGTTCTTCTGCTGGTGATTTTTCTGGCCGGGTACCTGATCATTTACAATATCTTCCATATCA
>CANPZZ010000151.1 GCA_947589125.1 uncultured Lachnospiraceae bacterium | reverse complement strand
CCGGAGAACTTCCGGTCGATCTTAAAGACCGACTCCGACGGATGGTAGCTGACGGAGGTGCGGAACTCCTCATTCTGGGCGAAGCGGACCGCGAACTTGCGGTAGACTGCGGCCGGATCGGCCGGGCGCACTGTCACAGTCAGATCCACGCAGCGGCCTTCCACGCCGGGAAACCGGACCTCGCCGTCCGTGACAGACACATCCTTATACTTCACCTTCGCGCCCCGCAGGCTTTCGATCTCCCGGATCGGGCGCTGCCAGAGCCGTCCGTCCTGAATCCAGATCTCCCTCGGGATCGTCATCTGGCCGTACCAGCGGTGGATCTCGGTTCGAAGATTGGAAGTATCCCAGTTCTGCATCCAACCGATCATCACCCGGCGCCCGTCCGGCGTCAGGATGGTCTGGGGCGCGTAGAAATCGATTCCGTAATCGATGGACTGATTGGCTTCTTCCACGAAATCCCCGCTCTCCGGGTCCATATGGCCGATCAGGCATAAGGTGCCGTTGCCGTTGTGATATTCAAAGCCCTGGGGCATCATGTCCTGGGGACTTGTGAGAATGACCGCCTTGCCGTCCAGCTCGAAGAAATCAGGGCACTCCCACATCTTGCCGATGCGGTTATGGTTCTCCGCCAGGACCCGCTTAAAGTTCCAGTGAAAACCGTCGGAGCTTCCGTACAGCAGGATCTGGCCGCTGCCGTCCGCCGGCCGGTTGCCGATGACGCAGCTGAACGTGCCGTCCGCATTCCTCCACATCTTCGGGTCCCGGAAATCATACCGGCTTCCGCCCTCGGGAAGGTCCGTCTCATCCAGCACCGGGTTGCGGGCGTATTTCACGTAATCCATGCCGTCGCCTACGGCCAGACACTGGGTCTGCACCTCCCGGAACGTCCCGTCGGCCTGCTGCTGTTTCTGCACTCCAGTGTACATCAGAAGCTGGCGGCCGTCGTCCAGCTCGAGGGCGCTTCCGGAGAAGCACCCGTCTTTATCATAGATCTCATCCGGAGCCAGGGCCGCGGGCAGAACCTTCCAGTGGAGCAGGTCGTCGCTGACCGCATGGGCCCAGTGCATGGGTCCCCACATGGTGGAATACGGATGATACTGGTAGAACATATGGTACTCGCCCTTGTAGCGGGAGAATCCGTTGGGGTCGTTCATCCAGCCGACCCGGGCCGACAGATGGAACTTGGGCCGGTCCTCCGGCGGGATCATCCTGTCGTATACTTCTTCGTATTTACGCGCCTCTCGCAATGTCTGGCTGCTCATGCTTCTCTGTTCCTCCGATCCTGTGCGCCGCGCCGTCTCACGCGGTTCTGCCGCTTCCAGCTTACTTTTAAGCGTATTTTCACACTTTCTAACGGACATTTTATCACGACGCCCGCAAAGTATGCAACTGGTTTTCTGCACATACTTTGTGAACTTATTCTTAAATTTTTGTACTTCCCGGCCCCTGCGGCGCATCTGCCAGTAAATAGATCTCATCCCCGCCACAGCTACTCATAAATTGACTTCATCTCCGCCACATACAGACTTTCCACCGTAATATCCCCGTCCGCGAACAGCTCCAGCCCCTGAGACGCCGCATCGCCGTAGCAGCGCATGCTGATGGCTTTGGTGTCATTGAAAAATGCCTCCACCAGCGACCGGTCGATATACATCTCGAATTCCAGTTTCCCGTCCTCAAGCACGAGGGGGCCGTTCACCAGACTGGTGGATGCCGCGCTGCCCCGGTTCCTCGTATTTCCTTCAATGGTGCCGTTTGCCGCGTTCACCGCGAAGGAGGACTCGTCCCGGGTGCCGCCCTTCTTCACATAAAGGCCGAACCGTCCGGCATTTCCGGCGTCCACGGTCATCCGCAGGTAAAGCATATCGCTGTCTACCGCGGCCAGGGCGGCGTTGGCTTCCTCAAGCGTCATATTCTCGCCTTCCGCCAGGACATTTCCCTCCAGATCATGCAGCGCGTCGATAGGACTCATCATCACATCGGTTCCCTCGTCGTTCAGCCAGATCCGCCTCGCCAGTCCCACGCAGTGGGCCCATCCGGCCGAGCCTTCCTCGGCGCCGTTGCGCTGGTCCTGCATGATGCTGAAAATGTAAGTATTGCCGCTTACCGGATCCATCAGGGTGCTGGGGCCGGTAAATACGTTGGAACCATAGTCCAGGAGGGCCGGATGGTTGTCAAACTCCGGATCCGGCGTGAACCTGCCGCTCTCCAGGTCGAAATCCCCAAGAAAATAGTACACCTTGTTGTCCGCCAGTCCCGCCGGCGCCGGGGAGATCATGAAAATGTATTTGCTCTTCGTCCCGGCCTCGTTTTCCAAGGGCAGGATGATCGGCAGCTCCCAGCTGGTGCCGAAGGTGGCCGGCTGGTTCTCCATCTCATAGACCGGCCCTTTGTACTGCCAGTCCATGTCGATGGTCCCGTCGTCCTTTAATTCCAGCGTATCCGTTGTGTACAGAAGGGCGCTTCCGCCGTCCGTTTCCGAACTTCCGGAGCAGATCAGCATGCACCAGGTATCCCCCTCTTTCCAGATATGGGGATCGCGGAACTCCCCGGCGCGGCCCTGTCCATCGGCCTGGGCAATCGCCAGCTTGTCACAGATCACCCAGTCCGTCAGTTCCGGGTCGTTTAAGTCCGCCGGATAGGCCACGCCGATATTCTGATTGGAAATGAGCCCGTCTTTTGCGAAGCTGTCGTTACCTGCCGTAAAGAACAGAAGGGGCGTGCCGTTCGCGTCCAGCGCCGCGCCTCCGGACCAGACGCCGTCGGGAACGACGGTTCCCTCCGTGGGCGTGATCGCTTCTTTGACCGGCTTCCAGTTCACCATATCGTCGCTGACCAGATGCCCCCAGCAGATATTCCGCCAGTAAGTGCCTGTCATGTTGGCCTGATAGAACAAATGGTATTTGCCGTTATAGTAAACAGGCGCGTGGGGCTCGTTCATCCAGTGTTCGTAAGGGCCGCCATGGTACTGAGTCTTGTAAATGTCATTGTTTAGGAGGCCTTTTTCCAGCCAGATATCGTCGAAGACCACCTCCGGTGCACTCACGCCGGCTATCTCGGCGATCTCCTCCTCGCTGATCACCCGGTCATAGAGCTTCAGCTCATCCATCTGGCCGCTGAACATATTGTAAGTTCCCGCGGCGATCTGCTCCGCATGGGAGTTCTTGCCTACCAGCAGGTTCTCCCGCTCCGGCGCCTGAATCGCGCAGCCGGCGTCAATGCTCTTCTCCGCCGATTTCTGACCATTCACATATAACGCCATGCTGCCGTTCTTACCGTCAAATACGGCTGTAACCTGTGTCCATTTATATTTTTCAAGGTTGTCTCCCCACAGGGTATACCAGTTGTCGCCGGTGCCCACCTCGAAGGCAAGGCGGCCGAACCGCTGGTACCCCAGCAGAAAGCCCTGCTTTTTGTCTTTGTTATACTGGCTGACGATGGCAGTCAGATGCTCATTTCCCTGCTCCGCCGCGTTGGGATCGTCCCACTCGTAGGTTCTGGGCGCCACCCAGACGCTGATGGAAAAGGCGTCGCCGCTGACGCTTAACTGCTCCGGCGTGTAGGCGATGCTGGTGGAGCTGCCGTCAAAAAGAAGCGACCCTCCCTCGATGCCCGAGGTCCGCCACTGGGGATCGTGGGGATCCATAAATGCCGAATGGGTGAACGCGTATTTGACCTCCGCATTCTCCAGTTTTCCGGCGCTGTCCGACACTTCCGTGCCCTTTCCTTCATTGAAAGCCAGATGCAGAAGCTCACCTTTGCCGGCGGATGAGCCGCACCCGGAGACGAGCATCGCCGCCATGCCGGCCGCCAGGAACGCGGCCGCCCATTTTCCCGATCTTATCCGTTTCATATCCAACCTCCTGATTCCGCTCCCTGCGGAGATTCTCCATCTTGTTCTCCCGGCTGCTATACAACAATCTTTCCGGTTCAATCAATCCGGCAGCTCACAATATAACCTGCCGCAGAATGCTTCTTTTTCGACAACAGGGGAGCGCCCCGCAAAAGACGCTCCCCTGTTGTCATCCTTACTTCACTTCTCATATCTCAGACGGCTTTTCCGTCTGATCTCTCCTTTTAGCCGGGCGCGTTCATGGTCTGCCGGTACAACCAGACCTATGCGTACCATGTCCGTCGTTTCTTCCCCTCACAGTGAAATCCTTCGTAATTCTCATTCCGCCTGCGCCGCCGCGTACCGGTCGTAAGCCGCCTGGTACACTGCCTGAAGCTCGCCCATGCCGCAGTTATTGTTCAGCGTATCCAGATAGGTCTGCCATGCAGCGTCGTCCGGGCCGCCGTCGCGGAGCCACAGGCCCTCGTTCTCAGCTACGATGCTCTCGAAATCGGACTTATACATATCGATCGTATCCAGCTCCTCCTTCGTGTACACGCAGTCGACCGGGTAGGTCGTGGTGCTTGTCACGTAAGGCATCCAGAAGTCATACAGGTCGGTCAGACGCTCGATGGCGCGGTCCTCCATCTTGAAGGTGGTGCTGTAGTAGTCGCTTAAGATCAGCTTCGGTCCCTGAACCTCGTTCTCGCCCTTCAGCTCGCCGGCGCCCTTGTTGTACTTGGCCTGGCTCTCCTCCTCGGTGATGCTCAGCCATACGCCGTTCTCATCCTGCTCGTTGAAGTACACGCCGATGGGGCCGTACTGCAGCTGCATCACGTTCTCCGGCTCATACCACAGATCGAAGAACTTGAGCAGATTCGCCGGGCTCTTGCAGGCGCTGGT
>CANPZZ010000150.1 GCA_947589125.1 uncultured Lachnospiraceae bacterium | reverse complement strand
GGCGGAGATCGCCATCGCCACGGCGGACGTGATCATTTTCATGGTGGACGTGCGCCAGGGACTGGTGGACGCGGACTTCAAGGTGGCGGATATGCTTCGGAAAGCCAAGAAGCCGGTGGTTCTCTGCGTCAATAAGGTGGACAGCGTCAAGAAATTCGGCAATGATGTCTATGAGTTCTATAACCTGGGGATCGGCGATCCCTTCGGGATCTCGGCGGCTTCGATGCTGGGGCTCGGGGAACTGCTGGACGAGGTGGTGAAGCATTTCGATCTGAAGCAGTTTGAGGATGAGGACGACGACAGGCCGCGGGTGGCCATCATTGGCAAGCCCAATGTGGGAAAATCCTCGCTGGTTAATAAGCTGGTGGGTGAGAACCGGATGATCGTTTCCGATATCGCCGGGACTACCAGGGACGCGGTGGACACGCAGGTGGTCTATAACGGTACGGAATACGTATTTATCGATACGGCGGGTCTGCGGCGGAAGAATAAGATCAAGGAAGAACTGGAGCGTTACAGCATCATCCGGGCCGTGGCCGCTGTGGAGCGGGCCGAGGTGGTGATCGTGGTCATCGACGCGACGGAGGGCGTTACCGAACAGGACGCGAAGATCGCCGGGATCGCCCACGAGAGGGGCAAGGGCATTATTGTCGCCGTCAATAAATGGGACGCCATTGAGAAAAATGATAAAACCATCTATGAATTTACGCGGAAGGTGCGGGATACCCTGTCCTTCATGCCTTACGCGGAGATCGTATTTATCTCGGCGGTGACGGGACAGCGGCTTAATAAAATGTTCGAGACCATCGACATGGTGCGGCAGAACCAGAACCTGCGGGTGGCGACCGGTGTGCTTAACGAGATTATCACTCAGGCTGTGGCCATGAAGCAGCCGCCGTCGGACAAGGGCAAGCGGCTGAAGATCTTCTATGTGACCCAGGTGGCGGTGAAGCCGCCGGCGTTCGTGGTGTTTGTGAATGATAAGGAGCTGATGCATTTCTCCTATCAGCGGTATCTGGAGAATCAGATCCGGGAGACCTTCGGATTTAAAGGGACGCCGCTTAGATTCATGATCCGGGAGAGGAACGCGAAGGAGAACGCTTAAGAGAGGAGAAAGCGATGGAACGAATCATCTGTCTTGTGATCGGATACGCCTGCGGGCTTATCCAGACCGGGTATTTCTACACGAAGGCGCACCATGTGGATATCCGTAGCGTGGGAAGCGGCAATTCCGGCAGCACCAACGTAATGCGGACCATGGGGGCGAAGGCGGGACTGATCGTATTTCTGGGGGACGCCTTCAAGACGCTGATTCCCTGCCTGATCGTGCGGGCGGTATTTCAGGCGCGGATGCCGGAGATGGCGAACCTTCTGGTGCTTTATACGGCGTTCGGCACGATTCTGGGACATAACTTTCCGTTCTACTTAAAGTTTAAGGGCGGCAAGGGGATCGCTTCCACGGCGGGACTTCTGGCGGCCATGGACTGGAGGGTGATGCTCATCTGCCTTGTGGCTTTCATCATCATCGTGGCGGCGACCAGGTACGTGTCGCTGGGGTCGCTGGTCGTGGTGAGCCTTTTCCTGATCGGTATGATCTTCTTCGGGAGCCGCGGCGACTATGGCCTGGCGCCTCAGCTTCTGACGGAATTCTATGTGCTCTCGGCGGCGGTGACGGCGATGGCGTTCTGGCGTCACAGGGCGAATATCGTCCGGCTGATCCACGGGAATGAGAATAAGATCAGTATCGGGCATGCGAAGTGACGCAGTATCGGGCGGACGGAGCAGAGCCGCCAGTTTGCTGTGCGTAGTGTGGTAAGTTACACAAAAGCAGCAGCTGTGTCAGACAGATATAGGTGAAGAATCAGAATATACTATACGCCTGGGGGCGGAAGAAGGGGGACGGTCAATTTGGCGGATATCGGAATCATCGGAGCGGGAAGCTGGGGCGTGGCGCTTTCGGTTCTTCTGCATGGGAGCGGACACCGGATTACGGTCTGGTCGGCGCTTCCGCAGGAGATCGCGGAACTTAGGGAGAAGCATGAGCACCGGACGCTGCCGGGCGTGATCCTGCCGGAGGATATGGTATTTACGACGGAGCTGGGCGAAGCCATGGAGCAGAAGGATATGCTGGTGCTGGCGGTGCCTTCCGTCTATACGAGGAAGACGGCGGCATCCATGAAGCCGTACCTGAAGCCGGGACAGCTTGTGGTCAACGTGGCGAAGGGAATCGAGGAGAGCACACTGATGACGCTTTCCGAGATCATCGAACAGGAACTTCCCGAAGCGGTCGTGGCGGTGCTTTCCGGACCCAGCCATGCGGAGGAGGTGAGCCGCGGACTTCCCACGACCTGTGTGGCGGCGGCCCGTTCGAAGGAAGCGGCCGAGACGGTCCAGAACCTGTTCATGGGGCCGGTCTTCCGTGTCTACACAAGCCCGGATGTTCTCGGCGTAGAACTGGGCGGAGCGCTGAAAAATGTGATCGCTCTGGCAGCCGGTATCGCCGACGGCCTGGGATACGGCGACAATACGAAGGCCGCGCTGATCACCCGCGGCATCCATGAGATCGCCCGCCTGGGCAGGGCCATGGGCGGCAAATTTGAGACTTTCTGCGGGCTCTCCGGTATCGGCGATTTGATTGTCACCTGCGCCAGTATGCACAGCCGCAACCGCCGGGCCGGCATTCTGATCGGCAAAGGCTATACGATGCAGCAGGCCATGGATGAGGTCAATATGGTGGTGGAAGGCGTCTATTCCGCCAAGGCGGCGCTTAAGCTGGCTGAGAAGTATCAGGTTCCGATGCCCATCATCGAACAGGTGAATAAAGTGCTCTTTGAGGGCAAGTCCGCGGCGGATGCGGTGGGGGACCTGATGATGCGCGACAAGGCGGTGGAGGCTCCTGCACTTCCATGGAGTAAAGCGTAAAATTGCCTCTGAAAATATATTTCACGAATGTCAAAAATAAGATTGCTTTATGGTTTAAAATATGGTAGAGTGGTGGCGATGTCGGACATCTCCACCATTCTTTTATTGTGAAAATGTACAGGAGGGCATGTACCGGCAGCGCGCCTTCCGCATTGAAAAACAGACGCGGCGGGTTATGGAATCTGTATTGTAACGAAAGAAAAAAGAACGGAACAGCAACAAAAACAGGAGGGTGACATGCATTTTCTAGACAAGCGGGTTCAGGTGATCTGTAATGAACTCAAGAAGCTGCGCGTTAAGGGCAGGATCCCGGTTATGGAATGGGAATACAAGAAAGGGAATTTCTTCCATCCGGAGGATGCGGAGAGCTGCGAAACTCCATGGGAGCATTTTGACAGCAGGACCATGCACTGGTATGGTCCGGATGAGCACTATTGGTTTAAGACGACACTTACGGTTCCGGAGGAAATGGACGGCAGGAGACTCTGGATGCATGTGTCCACTCAGATCAAGGAGTGGGACGACGGCAAGAATCCGCAGTTTCTTCTGTTTATCAACGGAGAAGTGATTCAGGGTATCGATATGAACCACCGCATGGTGAATATCACGGAGTGTGCCAAGGGCGGCGAGAAGCTGAAAGTAGAGCTTCAGTCCTATACCGGCACGCTTCATGACGAGTTCCAGCTGCGGGCGGATTTCTTTGAGATGGACGCCCTGATCAACAAGGTTTACTATGACCTGCAGGTACCGCTGTGGGCCTTTACGAGGATGGATAAGGAAGACAAGACCCGCATGGAGATCGAGAATGTCCTCAATGAGACGATCAATCTCATCGACCTGCGGACTCCTTATTCCGACGAGTTTTACAGCACCCTGCAGGCGGCCAGCGACTACATTGACAAGGCTCTTTATACGGATATGGCCGGCTACAGCGACGTGATCGCTACCTGCATCGGTCACACGCATATCGATGTGGCCTGGTGGTGGACCGTGGAGCAGACCAGGGAGAAGACCGGCCGCAGCTTCGCGACGGTCCTGAAGCTGATGGATGAGTTCCCGTCCTATCGCTTCATGTCCAGCCAGCCCCAGCTCTACGCGTTCTTAAAGGAGCGCTATCCGGAACTGTTCGCGAAGATCAAAGAGCGTGTGAAAGAGCACCGCTGGGAGCCGGAAGGCGGCATGTGGCTGGAGTCGGATACGAACCTGACCTCCGGCGAGTCCCTGGTGCGCCAGTTTATGCACGGCAAGAAGTTCTTTAAGGACGAGTTCGGTGTGGACAGCAAGATCCTGTGGCTGCCGGATGTGTTCGGCTACAGCGGGGCGCTTCCGCAGATCATGAAGAAATGCGGCATCGATTACTTCATGACCACCAAACTGTCCTGGAACCAGTTCAACAAGGTGCCCTACGACACCATGCGCTGGAGAGGCATCGACGGCTCGGAAGTGCTGACCCACCTGATCACGACTCTGGGCATTAAGCAGCCGGCGACGGATTTCTTCACAACGTACAACGGTTCGCTGCATCCGGATTCCATCATGGGCGGATGGATGCGCTACCAGAATAAAGATATCAACAACGACATTCTGATCTCCTATGGCTACGGCGACGAGCTGAAGGAGAGAGTGTGGGATAATAAGCGTCTGCCCGTATGGGAGGGCGAACTGTATTTCGAGTATCACCGCGGCACGCTGACTTCCATGGCGCGCAACAAGCGGGCCAATCGGAAGACCGAACTGGGACTTATGGATCTGGAGCTTCTCGGCGTGCTGGCCGAGGATAAGACCGCTTATCCGGCGGAGCAGATCTATAAGATGTGGGAGACAGTGCTTCTGAACCAG
>CANPZZ010000149.1 GCA_947589125.1 uncultured Lachnospiraceae bacterium | reverse complement strand
ATACGCTGGGATATGAGGAGACTGCCATTTTCTCGCCGGATGAGACCTGCGCGGTCTGCATGTCGCCGCGGTTCTCGCCGAAGACGGATTTCGGCGTGCTGGGAGTCGTTCCTTTAAGCAACGACCTGGTCACCCGCGGGCGGTACCTGAATGTGCTGTATCAGTACGCCATCGCCGGTGTCCGGCATCATCGGGCCGGCAATATCGGACCGGCGCTGATCCACATCGACCGTTCCATGAAGGAAGGCCGGGCGTATCAGGGCGTCGATTTAAGCGATCCTGAGGGCCGGTGGGTATATTATTCTCCCATGAGCTGGCATCCCAACAGCACGAAGGCGCTGTGGAATGAGAAGACCCGGCTCTGCGAGGGAAATGTAGAGTGCCGGCTGCGCGTGTGCCATCTGCTTGACAAGGCGCCGGCGGAACCGGTTTCGGCGCAGAGAACGCCGGACGCGGATCAGATCCCGTATTCGCTGCCGGTCTCCGAGGCGCTTAAGCCAGTGACTATGGAATTTCCGCTGCGCATCCGGGGAGCAAGCGGAATGGTGGAAAATACGCTTCTTGAGTCCGGACAGCTGCAGACTCGTTATGAGAATTTCAGCGAGGACGGAAAGACCTTCTATGACGGGTGGATCCGCGTAAAGGCGCCTGCCAATATGTTCATGCCCGGCGAGACGACGATCGAAAGCGATTTGAACGTCCACGGAGAGCACAACGGACAGATGAAGCTGAGTCTGGTTCTGCGGGCGGACAATCAGTTTCAGATCTATCTGAATATGGATCCGGCGGAGGACGGTCAGCCCAAATGCAGGGGCTTCGCCGAGTATGACGGGCTTCGCCGGGATGTGGCCGATCTGTCGATGGAGTGAGGATGGCTGGAGGAGAACAAGTGAAAGCGATCAATTTGAAAACGAATTACCGCCGCGATCCGGTCGGGATCAGCGACACTGCGCCGTTTTTATCCTGGCAGTGCGAGGGAGGCGTAAAACAGACCGCGTATCAGATCGTGGCACTATCCGGGGACGAAACCGTCTGGGACAGCGGACGGGTGGACACAGAGAAAATGCACGCGGTTTACGGCGGAGCGGCACTCAGCAGGGAGCGGATCTTCTGGAAGGTGCGTCTGTGGGATGAACATGGAGAAGCAGGAGATTACAGCGCCGCCGCGTTCTTTGAAATGGGGCTTCTGGCGGGCGCGGACTGGCAGGCGAAGTGGATCACGCCGGAGCTTGAGAAGCTGACGGCGGAGAATTACGACTGTTCCGACGCGATCAACCGTCTGGCAATGGCCGCGTGGGAGGAACGCAGGGAAGCTGATGCGAAACAGGAGGCGTTTATGCCGCATCAGCCGGCCAGTGTTCTTCGCAGAACATTTATTTCGACAGAGGCTCAGGAACCCGCCCGGCTCTATATCACCGCCCTTGGTCTCTATGAGGCGTACTTAAACGGCAGGCGCGTCGGAGATGCGGTGCTTACGCCGGGCACGGGCAATTATGCCGGTGAGATCCCGTTTCAGACCTATGATGTGACCGGTCTTCTGAAAGAGGGGGAAAATGAGATCACGGTTCTCCTCGGCGACGGCTGGTACAGAAGTACTTCCGGCGTGGACGGAGACCGATGCCTCTACGGGGATACGTCTGCGCTGCTCTGCCAGCTGGAATGCGGAGGCCGGGAGGTTCTGGCTACTGACGGAACGTGGGAGGCTTCGCAGGACGGCCCCCTGCGCCAGAACGATCTGCAGCAGGGCGAGGTATACGACGCGCGCAGGACGGCAGAGTACTGGCACAGCGTGAAGGCGCTTGCGAGCGGGGAGCCGGGAACGCCGCCGTTCAGTATCCTGAAAGCGATGGATACCGTCCCGATTCGGGAGCAGGAGTCTTTTGAAGGCCGTCTGTTTACTGCCCCGGACGGCAGCAGGGTCATCGATTTCGGACAGAATCTGGCCGGATATGTGGAATTTTGGATCGAAGGCAGGGAGGGGGCGGAGATCCGCCTCTGGCACGGCGAGACCCTGGATAAGGACGGTAATTTTACGCAGGAGAATTTTGAGGACCGGAAGCGTCACAAGGAGAACGGCACCTACCAGATGGTCTCTTATATCTGTAAAGAAGGAGCCAACCACTATAAGCCCCGCTTTACGATTATGGGATTCCGCTACGCAAAGGTCGAGACGGAACTGGATTTAAGCGGGGCCCGGTTCACGGCCCACGCCGTGTATTCGGACATGGCGGAAACGGCAACATTTTCCTGCAGCAGCGAACTGGTCAACCAGCTTTTCCGCAACAGCGTCTGGAGCCAGAAGGGCAATTTCTGCGATGTGCCTACGGACTGCCCGACGCGGGAGCGGGCGGCGTGGACCGGCGACGCGGGGATCTTCGCGGAGACGGGGCTGACGCTGATGGATTCCGCCCCGGTCTTCCTCAAATGGCTCCGGCAGTGCCGGCTGGGCCAGCTTGAAGATGGGAGGCTGCCCAATATCACGCCGCCCAACAATCGTCCCAGTTATTTCAGCGGGCTTCTGTACGGCTCCGCCGCCTGGGGAGACGCCTGTATCCTGGTTCCTTACGCGCTTTACCGGCAGAGCGGCGACCTGCGGGTACTGCGGGACAATTACCCGATGATGAAACGGTGGTTCACGTTTCTTGCGGGACGGGCCGACAGCGGGAAAACGGATGAGGAAGGACGGCCGCTTTACGGCATTCACAATGGCATCGACTACGGCGAATGGTGCGAACCGGGAAGCAATCCCATGGCATCCATGCGCAATGGAAATTTCGATGTCGCCACCGCTTACCTGGCCAATTCCGGGAAACTTCTGTCTGAGATCGCTTCGCTTCTCGGCGAAGCGAAGGATGTAAAGCAGTTCGCTGAGACTGCGGAAAGCGCGGAAAACAGTGCCTGGACACCGAAAGACGCGGAGCGTTTCGCTGAGTCTGCGGAAAGCGCAGAAAACGGCGCCTGGACGGCAGAGGATGCGGAGCAGTTCGCACGAATCGCGGAAGGCGCGCGCCGCGCCTACCGGACGGAGTATACGGATCACGGTACGATCCAAAGCGAACGGCAGTGCCAGTATATCCGCCCCATCCGCTTCGGGATTCTGGATGGGGAAGAAAGCCGCGCCGCGGCGGATGAACTGGATAAACTGGTGCGGAAGAATGATTACCACTTAAATACCGGTTTTCTGACCACTCCGCATCTGTGCGGCACGCTGGCCGAATACGGCCATACGGAGACCGCTTACCGGGTGCTTCTGCAGGAAACGGCGCCCGGCTGGCTGTACGCGGTAAAACAGGGAGCGACCACGATCTGGGAGACCTGGGACGGTCAGGCGTCGCAGAACCATTATTCCTACGGGGCGATTTCCGGGTGGCTGATCTCTGGCGTCTGCGGGATCCGCTACAGCGACGAGAAAACGGTGATCGCGCCCGCGCCGCATCCGCTCCTTACGCACGCCAGCGCCTGCTTTGACTCGCCTGCGGGGCGGATCGAAAGCGAGTGGAGTTATCGAGGCGGAGAATGGACGCTTCGGGTAAAACTTCCGGCCAATCTGGAGGCGGAGATTTGCCTTCCGGACGGAACCAGGCACATGGCCGGGCCGGGGGAGCATAAATTCGTGATATGATGAAAGGACTCCGAGGGGAAAGACAGATTGCCTTCGGAGTTTTTTCTGTATGGAATGAATACTTAATTTGTGTGAAATTCCCGTGTGAAGTGAAAAATTAAATCAGGAATTGACAATATAGGAAAAAGGCTTATTATCGGTAATAAGAAATGGGTTTTTACCGTACAGTGTTTTCACTTAAGCGGGCTGCTCGTTTCTTTTTTTACCAATATGTCATAAAGATATAGATTACATTCTTCTGATCTTCAGGCGGAATGAAAGGCATTCACGATCTCTGCCAGAGAATAAAGGAGGATTTCACTTTCCCGGGCCGCCGACGTAATTTTTTCATCAAAGCCGCTTTCCGAAAAAAGAGCGTAATGGAATATTGCGTCCTTTTTAAGGGGCGTAAGTTTTGCGACCGTATCGAGATATTCGGAGTAGGAAAACGGATGTCCCTTGAACTTACATTCTCCCACCAGGTATTCCGTCCCGCTTTTGTCGATACATAAAAGATCGATTTCCGTTTCGGAGGTGCGCAGCCCGCCGGCAGCTTTGACGTCCCGGACGGTGGTTCTGCCCATCCAGCGGCCCATTTTCGCGTAGCGGAAAGGCAGTTCATTTCGCTTTTGTTTCTCACGGACAAATTCCCGGCAGATATCTTCGAAGGCGCAGGCGGCAAATTCATGAAGGGCCGGTTTTACGGCGTATTCATAAACGCCGTCCACGTCGCCGTCCTCCAGTTGTGAAGAATTCGTGAACCCGAAGGCGTACCAGAAGCGGAAGAAATTGTCAGTCAGCCGGTAGAAGCCCCGGTTCGCGTTCGCCTTCTCTTTTGCTCCGGCGTCGACCGGAAATTCGCGCGCTACGATACCCAGTTCGATCAGATTTTTCAAATAAACGCTGGTCTTGGAGGTATCTTCGATCAGCGACTTCTGGCTGATATCGTTCAGTTTTCGGTTGCCGAGGGCGACCGCTTCAATGATCGAATTGTAAATCGGCGTTTCGCGCAGCTCCTGGTGGAGCAGAAATTCCGCTTCACTGTATAGAATGCAGCCTTTTGTCAGAATGTTCTGCTTGATATTCTCATCTACGGACAGCCGGGGATCCCATTGCCGAAGATAATGGGGAACGCCTCCCAGGATGGCGTATGCCAGCACTTTGTCCCGGTCGGAATAGTCCGGGAAGAACTTCGCGGCATCGTAAAAACCCATCGCATTCATCTTATAGATGCC
>CANPZZ010000148.1 GCA_947589125.1 uncultured Lachnospiraceae bacterium | reverse complement strand
ATGTCAAGTTCCTTCTCAAGTCCGTTCTTCAGGGCGTCAATGGGGCCGTTGCCCACGCCCTCGAACACCTTCTCGATACCGTGATTGGTGTAGGTGACGGTGACCAGTGTCGCGAAGCCGCCGTCGGCCAGCTCCGTGTCGTGGATCTGGCACTTGCGGAAATGCATGGGCTCCTTGCGCTCGGTGTAATTGATACGGAACTCTTCCATGATCTGCTCCGGTGCCACCTCGCCCTGCTTCTCGGAGATCTTCTGGATCACGTCCGCGAACTCCTTGTGCATGCCCTTGGGCAGCTTGAAGCCATAGAACGTATCCATGACGAACGCCACGCCGCCCTTGCCGGACTGGCTGTTGATGCGGACGATGGGCTCGTAGACGCGGCCAATGTCGGAGGGATCGATGGGCAGATACGGGACCTCCCAGTACTCGCCGCCCCTCTCCTTGAGGGCCTGCATGCCTTTATTGATCGCATCCTGATGGGAACCGGAGAAGGCGGTAAATACCAGCTTGCCGGCGTAAGGATGCCTTGGATCGATGGTCATCTTCGTGCAGCGCTCGTAAACTTCGGCGATGGCGCGGACATTCTCCAGATTCAGCTTCGGGTCGATGCCCTGGGAGAACATATTGTAAGCCAGGGTCAGGATATCCACGTTGCCGGTGCGCTCGCCGTTGCCGAAAAGCGTGCCTTCCACGCGGTCCGCGCCGGCCATCAGGGCAAGCTCCGTCGCCGCCACGCCGGTGCCACGATCGTTGTGCGGATGAAGGCTCAGCACGATGCTGTCGCGGTTCTTGAAATGGGTGCTCATCCACTCGATCTGATCCGCGTAGACATTGGGCGTGGTCATCTCAACGGTTGACGGCAGATTAAAAATGATCGGCCGCTCCGGCGTCGCCATGCCCCAGGTGTCCATGACCGCCTCGCAGACTTCCAGCGCGTAATCCAGCTCAGTGCCGGTGAAGCTCTCCGGGGAATACTCTAAAAGCAGGTCGCCTTCGTACTTCTCCGCGTACTGACGCACCATCTCGGTGGCGTCGGTGGCGATCTTCTTGATCTCGTCCTTATCCTTGTGGAACACCACGTCCCGCTGCAGCGTGGAGGTGGAATTGTAAATATGGAAAATGACCTTCTGAATGCCCTCGATGGCCTCGAAGGTACGCTTTAACAGATGCTCGCGGCACTGCACCAGCACCTGGATGCGCACGTCGTCCGGAATCAGCTTCCGCTCCACCAGCTGACGCAGGAAGTCGAACTCGATCTGGGACGCGGCCGGGAAACCGACCTCGATCTCCTTGAATCCCAGCTTCACCAGCATATTGAAGAACTCGATCTTCTCCTCGACCACCATAGGCTCGATCAGGGCCTGGTTGCCGTCGCGAAGGTCAACGCTGCACCAGATCGGGGCCTTGTCGATGATCTTATTCGGCCACTGGCGCTGCGGGTAGTCTACCGGGGGTACGTGTTTATATCTCTTATAATTTAACATGATTGGATCCTCCTTCTTGTGCGGCGGACGGTTCGCTTCGGTGCGCCGCGTCCGCTCTGGCTGTGTTTATCCAGAATTATATCGGCGATCCGCTTCGGTTTGTTTTGTTTTGCGGATCCGCGAGTTCAATGATTCTTGTCTAAGTCTCAGGAAATGCGCAGATGAATGCGCTTCCTGCATCGGGAAATTCACACCAGGCCGCACAGTCGGTAGATCACGCTATATTTTCTGATAATGTTCAGTTTCGCTTTGTTCACAGGGCCAGCCCCATCTTTCATCATCCCTTTTCTTAAAAATATCGATTAATGGCATCGGACAGCCCGCGGCTGCCTGCGCCTCTGCGCTGTTTGCGCGTTTTCACATTATAGCATAGTTGTAATTATCTGGCAAGAATTTTATTATTATCACGGTTTCCAACCATTCCGCCGCAATTACCGGATGTTCCCCGGGCAAGTATGACGCGAATATATTCCGCTCACGCAACCTCGCCCATCTTCGCCAGGCGGGCGGCCTGATCCGCCGCCGTCAGGCTGTCAATGATCTCCTGAATATCCCCGTCCATGATCGAGTCGATCCGGTACAGGGTCAGCTTGATCCGGTGGTCGGTAACGCGGCCCTGGGGGAAGTTGTAGGTGCGGATCTTCTCGGAGCGGTCGCCGGTGCCGATCTGGCTGCGGCGCTCCTCCGCCTCGGAGTTCTGACGCTTCTCCAGTTCCATGTCGTAGAGCTTGGAACGGAGCAGCCGGAACGCCTTCTCCTTGTTCTGCAGCTGGGATTTCTCCGTCTGGCTGTAGATCACGATCCCGGTGGGAATATGGGTCAGGCGGACGGCGGAGTCTGTCGTGTTCACGCACTGACCGCCGTTGCCGGACGCACGCATCACGTCGATGCGGCAGTCTTTCATATCGATCTGCACGTCCACTTCTTCCGCTTCGGGCATAACGGCCACCGTGGCCGTCGAAGTATGGATGCGGCCGCCGCTCTCGGTCTCAGGCACGCGCTGGACGCGGTGGACGCCGCTCTCGTATTTGAGCTTGGAATAGGCTCCCTTGCCGGTGATCATGGCTACCACTTCCTTGAAGCCGCCGATGCCGCTCTCATTGACGCTGACCATCTCCACCTTCCAGCGGTTGCTCTCGGCATAATTAACATACATCCGGTAGAGTTCCGCCGCGAACAGCGCCGCTTCCTCACCGCCGGCGCCGGCACGGATCTCCAGAATGATATTCTTGTCGTCGTTGGGGTCTTTGGGCAGAAGCAGGATCTTCAGCTTCTGCTCCAGGCCGGCAATACGGTCTTTGGCGTCAGAGAGTTCTTCCTTAGCCAATTCGCGCATTTCCTCGTCGCTCTCTTCATCCAGAAGAGCCAGGCTGTCGGCCACGTCCTGGTTCGCTTTCTTATATTCTTTATAGGTATCCACCAGAGGCGTCAGATCCGCCTGTTCCTTCATCAGCTTCCGGAAACGGTTCTGGTCTTCGGTGACGGCAGGACTGTTCAGCTCCTGCATCAGCTCCTCATAGTGGATCAGAATGTCGTCTAATCGGTCAAACATGGTAATTCCTCCTGTATATGCGGCTGTGCCGCTGAAAATGCTCTGCTTGCCGGTTTCAAGCCGGCCGGTAACGATCGAGCCCGGCTGCAGACCGGCGCCGCCCGGCTGACAGCTGCCACAGTCCGGCATCAGACTCGCCCGCGCGTCCAAAACGCCCGCACCACACGGTCAAGACCGGGCAGATCCCTAAAAACCTCAATATTGACAAATCCGGCATCAGCTAACAGCCCGCTCACCGCCTCCGCCTGATCGCAGCCGATCTCCAGATAGGCGGCGCCGTCCGGATTCAGCCAGTCCGGCGCCTGCGCGGCGATCCGACGGTAAAACGCCAGTCCGTCTTCCGCGCCGTCCAGCGCCATGCGCGGCTCATGGTCACGCACCTCGGGCTGAAGGCCGCCGATCACGTCCGACGGAATATAGGGCGGATTGGAAACAATGATATCATACCTGCTGCCCCACGGTAATGCCGCAAACAGATTCCCCTGACATAGCCTGAAATATCGTCTGTCCTTGTCCTCTTCCGGTTTCACCTTAATATCAGTCGTACACCCTATCGTTTCGGCAGGCTGTCCGCCATCCGACGTTTTCTCTTGTTCATATGAAAGAATCCGCCAGCCGCCGCCGCGCAGCAGCCCGCGCGCGTTCCGCTCTGCCACCGCCAGCGCTTCCGCCGACAGATCCGCAGCCGTCACATCCGTATAGCCGCCTTTCACCGCCAGGCTTATAGCGATGCAGCCGGAGCCGGTACACAGATCAAGTACCTTCCTCGCCGGGTCATTTTGCTCCAAAAGTACCAGTTCCACAAGCGTCTCCGTGTCCTGTCGCGGGATCAGTACATGCTCATCGACCTGAAAAGTCAGGCCCATGAACTCCTGCCGCCCCAGGATCTGCTGCAAAGGGATTCGCGCGGCGCGGCGGGAGATCATCCCGCGATAACGCGCCGGTTCCGTCCCCGTATCAGCCGCGATCACCCGCGTCCGTTCCAGCAGATAATGCGTCTCATCCAGACCGAAAGCCTCCAGAAGAAGCCGGCGGGCGTCAAGCTGCGCCTCCTCGATACCGGCCCGCGCCAGTACGGCCGCAGCTTCCATTTCCAGCTGACGCAGCGTCGTCTTTTCCCCTCCGGTCAGCTCCATTTTTTTCTCTCTGGCGCCGGCCGGCTGCGGCTTCGTCATTTCTCTGTCCAACCAAAATTCTCCTTCAGATACCCGCGCCAGTCGAAGACCGCCTCCACAGCGGCGATGGCCACCTCGATCATACTGTCGTCCGGTTCCTTCGTAGTCATGTTCTGCATCCAAAGTCCCGGTTTACTCAGAAAATTCACCACACAGTTGTCGCTTCGTCCGGCCAGCCGCAGGAATTCATAGGAAAGCCCCGCAATCACCGGGATCAGCACGATCCGGCTGACCACCTTCATCAGAAATCCGTCCACCCGCACCATCATCAGCACCACGATACTGATCAGCATGACGATGATCAGGAAACTGGTGCCGCAGCGTTTATGCTGCTTGGAACTGGCACGCACATTATCCACAGTCAGCTCCAGTCCATGCTCGACACAGTTGATGCACTTGTGTTCCGCGCCGTGGTACATGTAAGTACGGCGAATGTCTTCCATATTCGAGATCAATTTAATATAAATGATAAAGATCACCAGACGCAGAATGCCTTCTATAAATGTCATCAGCGTATCCGACGGAACGAACGGCTTAAGCAGCCGGCTGATGCCCAGCGGCAGCACCATGAAGATCAGCACCGCCGCGATCACGGAAAATACCATGACCGCCGACATCAGATATTTCTCCAGCTTCTCCCCGAACACCTTATCCAGCCAC
>CANPZZ010000147.1 GCA_947589125.1 uncultured Lachnospiraceae bacterium | reverse complement strand
AGCACCGCGTTGCGGTTAAACGGCAGGAACGGATTCTCCAGCCTGGTAAATGTCTTAAAGTCCGTGGTCTTCGCCATACCGATAGCCGCGCCGTAGAAATCCTGGCACCAGATGATGTAGTAGGTATCTTCCACCTTCACCAGACGCGGGTCGTAGGCGTAGACCGGCATGAAGGGTTTTCCCTCCTCGTCCACGAACGGGATCTTCTTTTCGTCGAATTCCCAGTGAACGGCGTCCCTGCTCCGCCCCAGATAAATGTAGGGGATTCCGTTGTTCTGCTCGCCGCGGAACACGCCGATGAATCCGTCCTCATAGGGCATAACGGCGCTGTTGAAGATACGCGCCACGTTCTTCAGCGGATTCCGGCCAATGATCGGATTCTCGCTGTAACGCCACACGGGCGCCCCGGTAAATGACGACGGTCCCTCCTGCCAGGGCATATTCGGGACCGCCGGCGCGATCATTTTGTACTTGCTCATATTCATTCTCCTCTCATTCTATATAAATTTTTGATATATCTGCTTTTCATCCATTCATCTTTTTGGGAACCAAAGTCGTCTTATTCTCCAGCAAATCGAAGTAGCTCTTATTTTTCCACACATCTGATTAGCTTTTATTTCCCCTGCAAACCGGATTGACTTTCTTTTTCTCATGCAAATTGAGTCAGCCTTCTTTTTCCCCGCAATCCGGATCAGCTTTCTTTTCCCCCGCAATCCGGATCATCTTCCATTTTCCTTCAATCCGGCACGGTTTCCCACTCTTTCAGAACTCCGCTCAGCCTTCTTCCTTCCCCGCAAGGTACGCCAGATTCCGCTCGATCAGCCCGCATCTCTGCCGCACACAGTCCGCGCTGCGCAGCGAATCCGGCGGCGTATTGAATACGTAATCGCAGAGCCGGTCCACATCCGTCACGGCTACGTGCAGTCGAGTGTCGCTGGACGCGTAGTAAATGTAGACCCGCCCGTCCGGCAGCGCCGCCGCGCCATTGGTGAACACCACATTGGAGACGTCTCCGACGCGCTCGCCGCCCCGCGGCCCAATCAGCAGTCCCGAAGGTTCTGCGATCACTCTGGCCGGATCGTCCAGAGCCGTAGCGAACGCGTAGATCACGTATCGGAGCCCGGCTGCCGTATTGCGGACGCCATGGGCGATATGGATCCAGCCCCGCGGCGTTTTGATCGGCACCGCGCCGGCGCCGTTCTTGGATTCGGTGATTGTGTGGTACCGGCGGCAGCTGGTCATCCGCTCCTCGTCGATGACCGGATTCATGATATCATCGCAGAGTCCAAAGCCGATGCCTCCGCCGGAGCCGGTTTCGATGAAGTCATCCATCGGCCTGGTATAAAAGGCGTACTTTCCGTTCACGAACTCCGGGTGCAGAACCACATTCCGCTGCTGCGGGGAACGGAGAGTCCTAAGGTTCGGGAGACGTTCCCATTTCTTCAGATCTTTCGTCCGCACGATCCCGGCGGCCGCCACCGCGGCGGACAGGTCGGAAGACGTTGTATCCTTGCTCTCGGAGCAGAAGACGCCGTAGATATAGCCGTCCTCGTGCTGCGTCAGGCGCATATCGTACACATTGGTCTCCTCCTGGCAGGTGTCCGGCAGCACCACCGGATAATCCCAGAACCGGAAATGATCGACCCCGCTGTCGCTCTCCGCCACCGCGAAGAAGGATTTCCGGTCGTTTCCCTCCACACGCGCGACCAGATAGAATTTTCCGTTCAGATAAATGGCGCCGGAATTCATGACCGCGTTGACGCCCAGCCTCTCCATGAAATAGGGATTCGTCGCCGGGTTCAGATCGTACCGCCAGGTAAGCGGCACATGCTCACGGGTGAGAACCGGATATCTGTATCTCTCATAGATCCCGTTATAAAAGGAATCGTCCACTTGATTGTCGCGGGAAAGCAGGGCTTCCTGCCTTGCCAGTTCCCGGGCGTATTTCTCCTGAAAATCCATAGCTTTCACACTCCTCTCCGTTTTTCTGTCTTTCTTCTCTATCTTCAATTCTTTTTCTCAGTTTTTTCATGCATTCCGGCAACTCACGGCTCTCAGTTTCTTCTTTCGATCGCGCTCCAGCTATCTGCAGCCTTCAGCTTCTCGCCCTGACCATATCCTGACAATCCGCGGCTGCCAGACTCTTTCTTCAATCATATTCCTGCGATTCCAAACTCCCAATTTCTCCAAACACGTTCTGTCAACTCCCGGCTCCCGCCCGTCTCATGATCTCCATGCACATCCGTCCGTTGTGATACGGACATTTCCAGGGCTCCACGATCGGCTTCTCCATAGCCGGCGCGCCTTCCTTCGTCGTATACCAGAACCACTCTCCGTCCGGACGGGCGTCCACGATATGCTCTTTTATGTAATTCCAGATGTCTTCGGCCGCCGCGCGGTATTTCTCCTCGCCGGTCCTCTGCCAGGCGTTATAGAATCCAACCACCGCTTCCGCCTGCACCCACCAGATCCGTTTTGTATCCGTAACGCCGCGCTCGCACTCATTGTCAAGCGAATGGGCGTGGTAGGCGGAAATGTACACCTGCTCCTCCAGAGACCGGAGAATGGGACGCATCCGCCAGCCAAAAGCCGAATCCGCCAGGCCGTTCTCCTTCCGTTCTGCCACCAGAACCTGGCGGGAACTCGCTGCCTGTATCGGCTGCGGCGGCAGATGCCGCGGCAGCATGTCCTGCGTTCCGAGGACATCCAGGCACCGATCCATGAGCCAGGCGGCCTCGATATCGTGACCATAGGAATGCAGGTCGATCAGGCTGTTCATATCATTGTCGAAGAATACCTCCTGACGGCGCTTTGCCGAGTTGTAAACCTTCTTCTCCACCAGATTCAGGATCCAGCGCAGCTTATGCTCCGCGACAGCGCCGTAGTCGGAAACCATATTCCCGGTGTCCGATACGTTTTTCCCTGCGTTCCTGTCACTGTCGGATTTATCATTTCCCAACTTATTCCCGCCGGCAGACTCCATATTTTCCTTTCTGTTCCCGCCGGCAAGCTCCACATTTTCCTTTTCACTCCCGCCGGCAAGCTCCACATTTTCCTTTCTGCTCCCGCCGGCAGATTCCACATATTCCACTCTTTCCCTGCAGGCGACCACGTACTCTGTATACGCCTCCAATACGTGAAGCAGCGTGTTCATGGTCCTGTCCGCCATAACCCCGTTTTCGGAAAGCTTATCGTTTGCAATCGGCTGAAATTCCCGGCTCTGCGCCTCCTTATAGCCGTATTGGTCGAAGCATTTCGCCTCCATCATGACGACCAGATAAGTTGCCAGCAGGAACGCCTCTTCCTCGTGGAACGCCCGGTAATAGGACGAAAGCGCATAGACCGCAAAGGCCTGATTGTAGGTATGTTTCGTCGTATCATCTGGTTTACCGTCATAGGTTACAGACCAGTATACGCCGCCGTTTTCCAGATCAAGGCAATGATCGCGCAGGAATCGGTAGGCACTGTCCGCATATCCACGCAGATTGTCCGGCGCTTCCTCTCCGAGACACATACATGCGTTGGAGAAAAACCACAGGATCCGGCTGTTGAGAATGCAGCCCTTTACCGCCTTTTCATCCACCTGCAGATCCGAATCCATAAACCCGTAATACCCGCCATATTCCTCGTCCCGCAGCCGCTCCCAGAAAGGGATCAGTTTCTTAAGAAGATGCGTTTTCATTTCATCCTGAAGCATATATCGAGTACCTCCTTTTTTAGCAATCGACACTGCCAGCCATGTCCGCTTTCCTGTATCTGCCGGCTATCACAGCCCACGGCGCTGCTGCCGCGGCGGCCACCCAACACAAGCAGTCAAAAAATGTAGACATTCCTGCGCGTTTTCTCTATTTTCTACCACAACAATCAAAACCGTTACGCCGGTTTCCTGCATTTTAAAATCCTACAAGTTCGCCGCCCCGATCATCCCGGCCTTCTCTCCCAGCGCCGCGATGGCGATATCCGGCAGTTCTCCCTCCTCGCCTCCGAAACAGTTCCGGGCCGCGATCTCTTTAAGCGGTTTAAGAAGCGGTTCCATCTGCGCCGACAGCGTACCTCCCAGCAGCACGGTCTGAGGCCGGAAAATATTAATGATATTCACGATGCCGATCCCTAACCTGCGGACATACGCGTCCACAACTGCCTGCATCGCCGCGTCGCCTGCCGCGGCTGCCGCGAAAACAGATTCTGCTGTCAGTTCGCTGCCATCCAAGCTGCTATCCGCACAACCAACTAAAGCTTCTGTGCCCAGTGTTGTCGCCTTCCTGGTCGCCTGTTTAAACGACTCCACGGCTGACTTCTCTGCATCTTGTTCGAGCATTCTTATCTTCGCCCTCGCAGCCTCTCTCTTAAGCGCCCCGGCCGACACATACGCCTCCAGGCATCCCTTCCGGCCGCAGCTGCAGGGCTCGCCGTTCTCCACGATGACCATATGGCCAAGTTCCGCGCCGCCCACACGGCCTCCCTCGTAGATCTCGCCATCCAGAATGATCCCGCTGCCGACCCCGGTTCCCAGCGTCAGCAGCACCAGATCCTGGCATTCCTTTCCCGCGCCGGCCACCAGCTCGCCAAGGGCGGCGCAGTCCGCGTTGTTGGCGACGCGCACCGGGATCGGGAACAATCTGCCGAATAGTTCCGCCAGATTCACATTTTCCCAGCGGATATTATTGGAATAGCGGACGATTCCATTTATCCGATCCACCGTTCCGGCCACGCCGACTCCGACGCCGACGCACTGATCGACGCAGATTCCGGTCTCGTCCAGAAGCTGCTGCGTCCGGGCCGCGATCTCTTCTGACACGCTCTGCGCGCCGCGCTCCGGATCCGTCGGCATAACCAGATCCATGATCAGTTTCTGATGGATATCCACCAGGCCGATCCTTGTATGCGTCCCGCCGATCTCG
>CANPZZ010000146.1 GCA_947589125.1 uncultured Lachnospiraceae bacterium | reverse complement strand
AGGCTGATTAGCAGCGGCGCGCCGGTCAATGACGTCATCGAGATCCGGGGCCTGAAGATCGATAAGACGGCCCGGCGGGTGTGGGTCAACGGCGAGGAGAAGAATTTCACGACGAAGGAATTCGACCTGCTGGCGTTTCTGGCGCAGAATCCGAACCATGTGTATACGAAGGAAGAGCTGTTCTCGAAGATCTGGGATATGGAGTCCATCGGCGATATCGCCACGGTGACGGTGCATATCAAGAAGATTCGGGAAAAGATCGAATTCAACACGGCCAAGCCCCAGTATATTGAGACGATCTGGGGCGTGGGGTACCGGTTTAAGGTATAAATATTTCCTTGACTTTCCAGGGAAAGTCTGCTATAGTCTGGAATGTGAAACGAGAAGATTCAGGAATCTGTCTTGAAGCTTCTCGTTTTTTCGCGGAGGGAACGGCAGACCCTGACAGCGGCGGAGCAATATGGACGTTGCGAGCGGGGCTTATGGCCGGAAATGCATCTGTGCGTTTGACAGAAAGGATTTTGGAAAGATTTTATGGAAACAATCAGATTCGAAGATTTGGGAATTGACAGCAGGATCCTGCGGGCGGTGACGGAGATGGGCTTTGAGGCGGCGACGCCGATCCAGGCCCAGGCGATCCCGGTGCAGATGGAGGGACATGACATTGTAGGTCAGGCTCAGACCGGTACCGGCAAGACGGCGGCCTTCGGGATCCCGCTTCTGCAGAAGGTGGATCCGGAGGAGAAGAAGCTGCAGGCGATGATCCTCTGCCCGACGAGGGAGCTGGCGATCCAGGTGGCGGAGGAACTGCGCCGCCTGGCGAAATATATGCATGGCGTAAAGGTGGTGCCGGTCTATGGCGGACAGGATATCACGAGACAGATCCGCAGTCTGAAGGAAGGCGTGCAGATCGTAGTCGGCACGCCGGGACGCGTGATGGATCATATGCGGCGGAAGACGATCCGCTGCGACCACATTCATACGGCGATCCTTGACGAGGCGGATGAGATGCTGGATATGGGATTTCTGGAGGATATGGAGACCATTTTAGGGGAACTGCCGGAGGAGCGGCAGACCCTGATGTTCTCGGCGACGATGCCGATGGAGATCCAGCGGATCGCGGCGAATTTCCAGAAAGATCCGGTGCTGGTGAAGGTAGTCAAGAAGGAATTGACCGTACCGGAAGTGACCCAGTATTATTATGAAGTGCGGCGCGACACGAAGGTGGAGGTCATGTGCCGTCTTCTGGATATGTATTCGCCGAAGCTGTCCATGGCGTTCTGCAATACGAAAAAGCAGGTGGAGGATCTGGTGGGAGAACTGCAGGGCCGCGGGTATTTTGCGGACGGGCTTCACGGCGATATGAAGCAGATGCAGCGCGACCAGGTCATGAACCGGTTCCGCACCGGCAAGACCGAGGTGCTGGTGGCTACGGACGTGGCGGCCCGGGGTATCGACGTGGGAAATGTCGAGGCGGTCTTCAACTATGATATTCCGCAGGACGACGAGTACTATGTCCACCGGATCGGACGTACCGCCCGCGCGGGACACGCGGGGATCGCGTTCAGCTTTGCGGTGGGACGCGAGGTGTATAAGCTCAGGGACATCCAGCGGTACTGCAAGACGAAGATCATTCCCCAGCCGATTCCGTCGCTGAACGATATCACGGCGATCAAGGTGGATAAGATCATGGAGCAGGCGGAAGAACTGATTCGGGATACGGATCTGAGCGATATGATCGACATGGTGGAGCGGAAGCTTCTGGAGGGCGAGTATACGTCCATGGATGTGGCGGCGGCGCTGCTGAAGATGTCCATGGGAGAGGAAAATGAAGATATTTCCGACAGCGGCGTCCTGCCCAGGTCGCTGGATGATCTGGACCGGCGCGGCAGCAGAGGCGACCGTGGAGGAGACCGGTACGGGAGATATGGCCGCGGGGGCGACGACCGAGACCGATATGGCCGGGGCGGCCGATATGGACATGACGACCGGTATGGAGACGGACGTTATGGCGAGGGCCGTGGAGATCGCGACCGCTATGGTGAAGGGCGCGGCCGGAGCGGCCGGGATTATGGCCGTGATGGCTGGGACGACCGGCGCGGCGGCCGTGATGAACGGTATGGAAGCCGCGGCGATGGTTACGGAGACGGCCGTTATGAGCGCCGGCGCGAGGGCGCCGATGGCATGGTCCGCCTGTTCATCAACATCGGTAAGGACCAGAATGTGAAGCCCGGCGATATTCTCGGAGCGATTGCGGGAGAAAGCGGTATTTCCGGGAGAGTCGTGGGAAGCATCGACATGTTTGACGCTTACACATTTGTGGATGTGCCTCAGGAGAGCGCCCGGCTGGTCATGAAGGCCATGAAGAACGCGAAGATCAAGGGGAAGAGCGTGCGGATGGAAGTGGCGCACTGAGATACTATAGACCATTTGTATGAATGACCTGCTGGGAGGGAACGCGGCGTTCTGATTGCGTCAGTGTGCAGGAATGGACGCCGGCAGTGCGCCCGCTGCATCGATATAAGTAATGGAAAGGGGAAACCGTATTATGGACAGTAAATCACAGAAGAAACCGCAGAATGCGGCACAGGGCAAACAACAGAATACATCGCAGGGCAAATCCCAGAATAAGCAGAAGAACAAACAGCAGAACGGCTCGCAGGATGGAAAGGGTCTTATTGTTATATGTGCAGCGGTGGCGGTTGTGGCAGTTCTGCTTCTTGTGGTATTTATCGCAAGGGGGCTGGGCGCCGGCAGTGATGCGGAGCAGAACACGGAGACCACGATGGCGGCTCAGGCAGATGACAGCGCTGCGGAAGGAACTGCCGATGCTGCAGACGATGGAGCGGTAACAGGGCCGGATGGGATTGAGGATCCGATCTACGCGGATATTACCGTCGAAGGGTACGGTACGATTACTGTCGCGATGGATGCTTCCGCCGCGCCAGTTACGGTGGAGAATTTTATTGCGCTGGCGGAAGCCGGTTTCTACGACGGGCTGACATTTCACCGGATCATCGATGGATTTATGATGCAGGGCGGCGATCCGGAAGGAACCGGCCTTGGCGGAGCGGATCAGGAGATCGTTGGCGAATTCTCGGCGAACGGCCATGACAACCCGCTGTCGCATACCAGGGGAGCGATCTCCATGGCCAGGTCTCAGAACTATGACAGCGCCAGCTCCCAGTTCTTCATCGTCCAGTCCGACAGTACGTATCTGGACGGTCAGTACGCCGCGTTCGGTTACGTGACGTCCGGTATGGAGTATGTGGATCAGATCTGCAGGGACGCGAAGCCGACGGACGATAACGGAACCATCGCGAAGGAAGATCAGCCGGTGATCACGTCGATCGTGATCAGGCGGGATGAATAAATAGTAATCGGAGTTTGTTCTGAGAGGAGACCACTACTATGATCATACAGAGTACCCGTATCTGGCAGGCAGGACAGTTCATCCCGGCGCAGCTGGATGTGCAGCAGGGCCGGATCGAAGCCGTATATGCGTATAACACGAAAAAGGCCGACGAGGATTACGGCGATAAGCGCGTTGTGCCGGGATTCATTGACATCCACACCCACGGCGCGTACGGTTTCGACACCAACGACGGCGAGCCGGAAGGCCTCCGCGAGTGGATGCGCCGCATCCCTGAAGAGGGCGTCACTTCGATCCTTCCGACCACCGTGACCCAGATGCCGGACGTTCTCACGAAGGCGGTGGAGAATGTGGCGTCGGTTGTGGAAAATGGATACGAGGGCGCGGAGATCCTGGGGATTCATTTCGAGGGACCATATCTGGACATGGAATACAAGGGGGCTCAGCCGCCGGAGGCCATCGCGAAGCCGTCAGTGGAGCAGTTCCAGAGGTATCAGGAGGCGGCCCGCGGGCTGATCCGCTATATTACATTGGCGCCGGAACATGACGAGGATTTTGCGCTGACCCGGTACTGCAGCACCCACGGCGTGGTGGTCAGCATGGGCCATTCGTCGGCGAGCTATGAGCAGGCGCTTCTGGGCATCGCCAATGGCGCAACCTCTATGACTCACGTCTATAACGGAATGACGGCCTACCATCACCGCAAGCCGGGGCTGGTAGGGACAGCGATGCGTGTCCGTGATATCTATGGCGAAGTCATTTGCGACGGATGTCATTCCCATCTGGCGGCGCTTAATAATTTCTTTACTGCCAAAGGCCGCGATTATGCGGTGATGATTACCGATTCCCTGCGGGCCAAGCACTGCCCGCCCGGCGGCGAGTACGATCTGGGCGGCCATCCGATCGAGATCCGTGAAAATGGTCTGGCTTATCTGAAAGGTACCGACACGATCGCCGGAAGTACCCTGCATATGAACCGGGGTCTTAAGCTTCTGGTGGAAGAGGCGATGGTGCCGTTCGACGCGGCGCTGAACTCCTGCACGCTGAACCCGTCGCGGTGCCTGGGTGTGGCCGGCCGGAAAGGCCGTCTGGCAGCCGGGTGTGACGCGGATATTGTGGTGCTGGAAGATAATTACGATGTATGCTGTACGTACTGCAGAGGGAGAGAATATGGGAATTTTTGACGGATTCATTAAGAATATCGCAGAAGATCGGCAGAATAGAGAGATCGTTGAGATGTATCATGACATGCAGGAGCGGGATCCGGATTACCGCGCCAAGGCCTTTGACAATACGGACTCTAATCATGGCTGGTATACCTGCCCGCGATGCGGGAGGAAGTTCCGGGCGGATGATATGGATGCCGACCATATTGTACCGCAGAGCCGGGGCGGCAGCGACTCGCGCTATAATCTGCAGCTTCTGTGTAAACATTGTAACCGTTCCAAAGGCAACGATATGGACGATACATGGGACGATCTTAAAAGGAGAGAGAGGGAACTGAGGCAGCAGGACAGGGATGATGTGAAATATCTGAATGAATTGTCGAGGAAGAACCGCTGATATACAATTATCGGTGGAGGACCGCTGATATACAGAAAAGGGGCCGTTGCAAAATAGATGAGTAATCACCTATGGAGCAGCGGCTCCACTTTTTTGCCAGAAAACAGAAAAC
>CANPZZ010000145.1 GCA_947589125.1 uncultured Lachnospiraceae bacterium | reverse complement strand
GAGTCCCGGCGTTCCCGTTCAGGGCAGGGATCCGCTCCGACAGGCCAAAATCAGCATTATCGTGTTCACCTCCCTGGTCTGCCGGGCCGCAATGGAGGGCGGTCTGAGTCCGGAGATCGCTTATCCTCTGGGAGATTTCTACATCGAGGCCGCCGAGAACAGCCGCGATACCGGCGAACTGAACGAGCTTACGCTGACGATGTACCACGACTTCATCTACCGGGTACACCATCTTCACATTAACCCCGACTGTTCCCCGGCCATCCAGAAATGCTGCGATTACATTGAACTGAACCTGGACAAAAAGATCCGCATATCCGACCTGGCAAATCTGACCGGATATACGGAATATTACCTGACTGAAAAATTCAAGAAAGAAACCGGCGTCCCTCTGTTCCTCTATATCCGCCGCGCGAAGACCGAACGCGCCCGGATGCTCCTGGCCTCGACGGACCTGTCCGTCCAGCAGATCGCGGAAAAGCTGGCGTTCAGCACCCAGAACTATTTCACCCGCTGCTTCCGGGAAGACGTGGGCTGTTCGCCCGCCCAGTATCGGAAGGATGCTAAGAGCCGGTGACGGGAATCAGATGTACAGTGCGGCTTTTTCCTTGCAAAGCGGCAGAACCTGATCCGCCTGACGCCGAAAGCCCGCGCGCTGGAGAACCGCTATCACCAGATCTCTAAGCAGATGGACGACCTGTTCTTCCGGAATTTCAAGATGACTACGCCCCTATTGACGGAAGATATCTCGGGAAATGGGGCGAACCGATGGAAGAGCTCGGCTGACGCTGAGAAACAGACGGTACACCGTTCCGCCTATACAGTGAAATATGAGCAGGGCGTCACTGGCACCCTGCCCGCATGGATTTATTCGCCAGACCGGCAGGCAAGTCTGTCAGTCTGGCGAACTGTCTCGTGTACTGCTTCTGTCCGTACTGATTCTGTTTCACGTATCGATTTGGATCATCTCAGTAGTGATTTTGTACCTTTATTCACTGAATGTTTTTTCAGGACACCGGCAAGCGCATCCTGCAGGATCCTGGAATAATTCAGCCCCAGTTTATCCGCTTCTACGCTCATCCAATACGGAATCGTACAGTTTTTCTTTACGGCTTTGTTATCCACCCGTCTCCTGTACTCAACAAAGTCCACATCGACCAAAGTTACGATATCACCCTCATCTGCTTGCACGGCAATCGAATATGGACGGGGAATCTCTTTATGTTCATCTTCCATATCGATCCCCAGAAGTCCGATTGCGTCGCGGGCCATCTCGATCGCCTCTACAATCGTCCTGCCCTGCGTTCCGGATTGAAAATCAGGAATGTTTACATAATATCCCTGTTCTGTTGGTTTCAGAATAACCGGATATGCGCCTTCTTTAAGCATGTCTGCCTCCTTTAGTTACCCCCGCTTCGCTTACAATACCACCCGATTTGCTCCAGCAGCCTGATCAGATCTCTTCGCTTCATGCATCATCCCCCATTTCTGATGCATATGTATCCAGCAACTATAGTTTGTACGTATAATATACGCATTCCATGATTATATTATACACATATTATGCGCATTTATCAACTTATTTCCAACTGATCCGCCTGAAGCTTGTACGAAGTCTGTCTCACGTATCGATTCGGATCATCTCCGCCAAAGCCTTATTTCTATATGCGACATCCTCCCTGACCGTAAAGCCCTGGCTCTCCCAGAACGCGTTCCCAGCCTCGTTCCGGCTGAAAACCAGAAGAGCGGCTTTATTGATACCCTCTTCCTTCAGCGCGGCAAGGCAATGTTCCAGAAGCCTGCCGGCGATCCCCTGCCTGCGGTGATCCTCCGCGATGGACATATGGTAAATATAGCCTCTCCGGCCGTCATGTCCGCAAAGAGCGATTCCGACAATACGGTCCGCCTCTTCCGCCACATACGACGTCTCCGGATTTCTTAATAGAAATTTTTCAATACCTTCCCTGGAATCATCCAGATTATTAAAGCCCATATTTTTACAGGACATCCAGAGATCATATACCTTTTCGTAATCCGCGATGGTCATGATCCGAAACCGTACTTCGTTATTTTCATATAACATAATTCTCATCTCCGACTTCTCAATTATTCTCTGACGATTCCGGTTTATCGTCTTTTGCTATATTCTCCTTCGCAGCGCCTTCCGTCATTCTGCCCAGCAGCCACCCAAATCCTTTTCCTACCCGTTTTCCCGGATCCTTAAAATGATTCCCCTTATTCCACTCCAGAACGCTGTCCACACCATTTTTCTCAAGGATCTCATAGCCTTCGCGGATGCATCTGCCTACCGTCCGCATGACCGGATTGCCGGTCCTCTCTTCGCGGTCGCCCAGACTCAGATACACTTTGCCGGTCAGGATCTCCTTCTCCTTCATATAATCCACAAACCCGGGAAACCAGACCGAAGGGGACACGGCCGCGGCCCCCGCGAACACATCCGTCTGGTATACCGCCCACAGCGCAAATAGTCCCGCCAGAGAGTAGCCGCCGATGAAATAACGCTTTCCGGCGTCCGACGCCGTCTCCAGTACCCGATCCAGGGTCTCCCGCGCGCCCTCGCCGAAACCTTCTTCATCGGATACGGATAATGCATCGCCAGCGACCTGCCTGCCTGGAAATACAAGCAAAGCGTCACCAGCGCTCTTCTCGCATGAAAATACAGGCAAAGCGTCACCGGCGTTCTTCTCGCATGGAAATACAGGCAAAGCGTCGCCGGCGCTCTTCCTGTATGGAAATACAGCCGGCGCCTTCCACGGCGACAGCTCCCGGTTCCAGTCGTCCACCTTCAGCGCGGTCAGGCAGAAGTCTTCGCCCGCCAGAGCGCTTACCGTTTCCACAGTATCCGGCAGCTGCGCGAGATCATGTTCCCCGACCAGTTGGATCAGGACATTCCGCGAATTTGTATCTCCGTAATCATATCTCGTCAGCATCCAATAATCTCCCCTGCAATCCATCATTCTTATACCGCCATATTACCGCAAAATATCGATTTCGTAAATTCAGATTTTTTCGACTCGCAGTTTTTTCTATCGATTTACAAGCTTCTATCGATCTGTTTTATCGATTTGCAGCCGGAAATTACAAAAAGAAGAATTACAGGAACATGCAAAATGCACTTGACTATTCTGTCTAATGATGTTAGACTATATTTGTCTAATAGCATTAGACAAAATCATTTTCCATTTATCATTCATCCGCGCCGCATTTACGCCATGCGCGGGAACGAACATACGACGGGAGGAACCATCATGGAACAATTCAAGCTTGGGGAAATGGAGCAGCGTTTCGCGGAACTGATCTGGGCGGAGGCGCCTATCGCTTCGGGGCAGCTGGCCAGGCGGTGCGCGGAAGCATTCGGCTGGAAACGGACCACGGCCTATACGATGTTAAAACGTCTCTGCGACCGGGGAATCTTCGCCAATGAGAACGGCACCGTGACGGTCTTAATGTCCCGCGAGGATTTTCAGGCTTCCCAGGGTCAGCAGTTTATCGATGAGAACTTCCACGGTTCCCTGCCCATGTTTCTGGCCGCTTTCTCCAGAAAGCGGCGTTTAAGCAGCCAGGAGATCGCCCAGCTGCGGAAGATGATCGCGGAATACCCGGAAGATGAGCCAGAAGAGAGAAAAGGAGCAAGCGGCAGTCATGAGGCTTGAACATCTGTTTATCGAGATCCTGAATATGAGCCTGACGGCGAGCGCCGTAATCCTGGCGGTACTGCTGCTGCGGCTGGCGCTGAGACGCGCCCCGCGGATCTTTTCCTACGCCCTCTGGGCCGTGGTTCTGTTCCGGCTCCTTTGTCCGTTCTCCTTCACCTCCGGCGTTTCCCTTCTGGGATTCTGGCAGGAGAAATCCGATGATTACGGACGGATGAACTATATATCGGAGGCTGCGGTATACAACAGCCCGTCGCCGGAAATGACATCTGTATCTTACGGCGGTAGCAATGTACATGCACCGGAAGCGGATTCCCTGCATCGTCCGGCGTCTCCGGACCCGGCTGCTGTGTCACCGCATTCGCTCCCGCTCTGGCTGCGCGTCGGCGCCCGCGTCTGGGCTCTGGGCGTCCTTCTCCTGCTGGCCTGCGGCCTGATCTCCTGTGTCCGTCTCCGCCGGCGGCTTAAGAACGCGGTGCCGCTTGGCGGCGGCCTCTGGCAGACCGGCGGTTTCGGAACGCCGTTCGTCTTCGGCCTGATCCGTCCGCGAATCTACATCCCGGCCGGCATCGATATGGAACACGCAGATTATATCATTCTCCATGAGCGGATCCATATCCGCCGCGGCGACCACATTTTCCGGCTTCTGGCCTGCCTCGCCCTGTGCCTTCACTGGTTCAATCCGCTGGTGTGGCTGGCCTGCGCCTTAAGCGGCCGCGATATGGAGATGTCCTGTGACGAGGCGGTCCTTCGAAAAGCCGGAACCGGCGTGAAAAAGGCCTACTCCGCCTCCCTTCTGGCCCTTGCGGCCGGAGAAGAGTACGGCTCCCCGCGGGGCGTTCCCCTGGCCTTCGGCGAACGGGAACCAGAGACCCGCATCCAGAATGTCCTCCGTTTCCAAAGACCCGCAGGCACTACGGTTGTCGTGGTCTGCCTGATCTGCCTGCTGGCCGCCGTCCTTCTTCTGGCAAATCCCAGAAGTCTGACGCCGGCTGGCGAAACCGCGCCCGTCTACTACGGCGTCGTAAAGACTGCCGGGACAGAAACGGACCGTCCGGCGGACAGCCCTTATGTAATCCTGATCCCCGGATTGGGAGAAATGGAAATTCCTGACGCGGAGACCGTAAAACCTTATATTGAGATCGATTTCTCAGGACTGGAGCCGGGACAGCTGGTGCGGATCGTATTTCCGGAAGGAACCGACACTGATACGCTGACTGCAGCGGCCGGGTCCGAGACAGCCGGTATGCAGACAGCCGGATCAGAAAACACCATAACCGCGTCAGCCAGGTCCGAGACAGCCGGCCGCTTCACCGCCAGGGCGGAAGCGATCCAGGTCGCCGGCGTCGGCTTCGACCTCGTTCCGCTCGACGACGG
>CANPZZ010000144.1 GCA_947589125.1 uncultured Lachnospiraceae bacterium | reverse complement strand
TTGGCACGCTCAAGGATCCGTGTGACCGCGCCTTCCGCCCTGCGGCCGTCGGATGCTTCCTTCACGGTCACTTCCACCTGATCGCCGTGCATGGCGCCCTTCGTCTTATCCGCCGGTATGAAAATGTCTCCGTCCCGCTCCGGCACAGTCACAAAACCGAAGCCCTTCGCCGTCGCGCTAAAGGTGCCTTTGACAGTCTCCCAGACCGGTTTGCCATACCGGCCCTTCCTGGAGACGCCGGCCTTGCCTTCGGCCACCAACTGGTTCAGAACTTCTTCCAGTTCTTCCCGCTGTTCTCTCGGCACATCGAGGAAAATCGCCAGTTCCTTCAGCTTCATGGGCCGGTACGCCTTATCGTGAAACAGTTCCGTCAGCATCGACTTGCGCTTATTTCTTTCTTCGTCTGTCATCATCATTCCTCCGTCACTGCCATCTTCACTCCAAAGGATATGATCTGCAGATTCCCAGAAAAAAACACTCTTGTTTCCAAGAGTGTCTGTCCTTTGCATTTACCAGATGATGTTCAGTATCAGCGCCAGAATCAGAAGCGCGGCGGCTGCGAACTTGGTGAACTTCTCCAGCGTGCCCTCCATGGAACGGCCTCTGTTCTTGCCCCAGTAGCTGTCCGCCATACCGCTGATGGAACCAAGTCCCGCGGACTTGCCTTCCTGCAAAAGCACGATAGCGGTCAGGGCGATACATATGAGAACAAACACGATTGATAAAATTACTTTAAGCACTGCCATGCTCTACACCTCCTATAATAAAACAAAAGTATTCTAGCACACTTTTGCGAGAAAAACAACCTCTATTTTCGCAAATTAAGCACAAATTCATAATATGATCCCACCGCGCGCGCATAAAGCCGCATCAAAGCCCGCGTTATCTGGCCAAAATGCTTCCGAATCTGCATTACCTGCTTAAACCTGCTTCAAAACCAGTACTGTTCTGCCATCAGCAGCAATCATATATTCCAAAATTATCCCAGCAGCTGCTCCTCGATCCGCAGCAGTTGATTGTACTTCGCCACCCGGTCGGTGCGGCAGGGCGCGCCGGTCTTGATCTGGCGCGCGTTCGTCGCCACCGCGATGTCAGCAATGATCGAATCTTCCGTCTCTCCGGAACGATGGGAAATGATCGTGCCGAAACCGGCCCGTTTCGCCATCTCAATGGCCTCGAAGCTTTCCGTCAGCGTACCGATCTGATTCACTTTCACCAGAATCGCGTTGCCTGCGCCCAGTTCGATGCCTTTCTTAAGCCGTTCCGTATTTGTGACAAACAGATCGTCGCCCACCAGCTGTATCCGGCTTCCGAGAACTTCCGTCAGCATCTGCCATCCTTTCCAGTCCTCCTCATGAAGTCCGTCCTCGATGGAGATAATCGGAAAATGATCCGCCAGCCGCTCATAATACGCCACCATCTCCTGCGCTGTCCGCTGAACTTTCCCGCTGCTCATCTTACTCTCACCCGGGAAAAGATAGATGCCGGAAACTTCGTCGTAAAGCTCGCTGGAAGCCGCGTCAATCGCGATAGCGACCTGCTCGCCGGGCTTGTATCCGCTCAGTTTGATCGCATCCACTATATAACTTAGAACTTCCTCCGCATCCTTCAGATCCGGTGCGAATCCTCCTTCGTCGCCGACGGCGGTGGAATATCCGGACGTTTTCAGTATTTTCTTCAGCGTATGATAGATCTCGGCGCACATCCGCAACCCTTCGGAGAAGCTGCGCGCGCCGACGGGCATGATCATAAATTCCTGCAGATCCACCGTATTGTCTGCGTGGACGCCTCCGTTTAAGATATTCATCATCGGCACCGGAAGCTCCCACGCGCCGGTACCGCCCAGATAGCGGTACAGCGGGATCTGCAGCTGATTCGCTGCGGCGCGGGCCACGGCCATGGAGACGCTGAGGATCGCGTTGGCTCCAAGCTTTGCTTTATTATCGGTGCCGTCCGTCTCCTTAAGGATCGTGTCGATGCGGCGCTGGTTTAAGGCGCTCTCAAAGGCAATGGCATCTGCAAGAACCGTGTTCACATGCTCTACGGCTTCCAACACGCCCTTGCCGCCGTAGCGGATCCCGCCGTCGCGGAGTTCCACGGCCTCGAATCTGCCGGTGGACGCGCCGGACGGAACCGCCGCCCGGCCGCTGGCGCCGCCTTCCACCTTTACCTCCGCTTCCACCGTCGGATTGCCGCGGGAGTCAAGGATCTCGCGGGCGCGGACTTCGGTGATCTCGAATTTATCATACATAAAAAATGGCCCTCCTGTTCACACCTGTTCTATGTGATAGGATGACCATTTTTCATAGAATTACTCTTGCTATTATTCTCTCAGATTGATTCCCATACCGCTTAAGCCGTGAAGGATCTTCTTCATCACGTCGCTGACTTCCTTGTCCTCCAGCGTGTGATCTTTGGCGCGGAAGGTGATGGAATAGGCGACGGACTTGTATCCGGCCAGGATCTGGGCGCCTTCGTAGATATCGAAGAGGCTGCAGTCCTCCAGGATCTTGCCGCCGCGCTGGCGGATCATGTCCTCAATCTGTCCCACTAAGATGTCCTTGGGAACCACCATGCTGATGTCGCGGGTGACGGCCGGGTATTTGGCTACGCCCTCGTACTTGCGGTCGAAGGTGGTATACGGCAGGACGGACGGAAGATCCAGGACCGCCACATAGGCTTTGTCACCAATCTTATAGTTATCGGCCACATCCGGATGAAGCTCGCCCAGATAGCCGACATTTTTCCCATCGTAGACGATACTGGCCTGGCGGCCGGGATGCAGGAAGCTTAATCCCGCGTTGGGATCATAGTGTACCTTCTTTGTCATTCCGACCTTATCGAAGAACTCCTCGACCACGCCCTTCATGCTGAAGAAATCCACGTCACCGTAAGCGCCGAGTACGAACTGCTGGCGCTCATCCGGCAGCTCCGTCAGCGGCAGCGCCCCCGGAAGATAGACCTTGGCCAGTTCGTAGAGGCGGACGTTCTTATTGCGGCGGTTGTAGTTGGTGGAAAGGGATGTCAGCATTCCGTTTAACGGCAGCGTGCGCATGATGCTGAAATCCTCGCCCAGCGGGTTCGAGATCTCCACCGCATTCCTCAGCGGAGAATCCGCCGGGATCAGCAGCTTATCGTAGACCTTGGGGCTCTCGAAGGAGTAGGTCATGCTCTGGCTGAAGCCAGAGAACTGGGCGATCTCCTTTGCCACGTTCTCGATACGCAGATCATAGGGCAGACCGCCCATGGTCGCTTCGCCGGAGGGCAGCGTGGTGGGGATATTGTCATAGCCGTAGAACCGGGCCACCTCTTCCGCCAGGTCGCAGGGCCGCTCCAGATCCTGCCGGAACGTGGGCGCGACCACCTCCCGCTTCTCAGCGTCAAATTTCAGATCCAGCTTCTTAAAATACCCAAGCATGGTCTGCTCGTCCACGTCGGTTCCCAGAAGCGCGTTGATCTGATCCGGATCAAAGGGGATCCTCTTCTCTGTCTTCTTATTCGGATAAATGTCAATGATGCCGCCGACGACCTCGCCTGCGCCCAGCTCCTCGATCAGCTGGCAGGCCCGGTTGATGGCTTCCTCGGCGTTGTTGGGATCAAGGCCCTTCTCGAACTTGCCGGAAGCGTCGGTGCGCAGACCAATCTTCTTTGCGGACAGGCGGATATTGGTGCCGTCGAAGCAGGCGGCCTCGAAGACCATGGTCTTCACATCGTCGGTGATCTTGGAATTCTCACCGCCCATGATGCCGGCGATACCGACTTCCTTTTCGCCGTCGTTGATCATAAGGACCGTGTGGTCCAGCTTCCGCTCCTGGCCATCCAGGGTCTGGAACGTATCGCCGTCCTTGGCGCATTTGACAATGATCTCGTGACCCGCCAGCAAGTCGTAGTCAAAGGCATGCATGGGCTGACCGTACTCTTCCATCACGTAATTTGTAATGTCGACAAGATTGTTGATCGGGCGGATGCCGCTGGCCGCCAGGCGGCGCTGCATCCACTGGGGAGACGGCGCAAGCTTGATATTTTTGACCATTCTCGCACAATACCTGGGACACAGATCCGGATCAGCCACCGTCACCTTCAGATAGTCATGGATGTCCTCGTCATTGCCGGTAACCGTCACCTGGGGCGGATAGAACGGCTTGTCAAAGGTAGCCGCAGCCTCGCGGGCGATGCCGACGACACTGTAGCAGTCCACACGGTTGGATGTGATCTCATATTCGAAGACCGCGTCGTGAAGACCCAGAACCTCGACGGCGTCCGCGCCCAGAGGCGTATCCTCCGGCATAATGTAAATGCCGTTCTCCGGCGCGTCCGGATACATATCGCGGGAGGAGCCCAGCTCCTCGATGGAGCACATCATTCCGTTGGACTCGATGCCGCGCAGTTTGCCCTTCTTGATGGCGATGCCGTCCTCCGGCATCGGGCCGCCGTCATGACCGCCTGCCACCTTGCCGCCGTCTAAGACGACCGGCACCTTCTGCCCTACCTCTACGTTGGGGGCACCGGTGACGATCTGGATGATATTGTCATCGCCCAGATCCACCTGGCAGACAACCAGCTTCGTCGCGTCCGGATGCGGCTCGATCTTTGTGATCTGGCCGACGACGATCTTTTCAAGATTCTTGTCAAGGCAGGTATAACCCTCCACCTTGGTACCGGATAATGTCATGGCGTCCGTGTACTGCTGGGGCGTCACATCCAGATCCGGGACATATGCTTTGATCCATGATAATGCTGTATTCATGATCGGATTCTCCTTATTTTGTTGAATTTTGCTAAGATTTAATATGATGCTTTCAGATTCTGTACCGCAAGGGGCACCCGGTCTGACAGCCGGTTTGCTCGTTTCTTATTTTCCTGTTTTCTGATTCACCTCTGGCCCGACAGCTTTTGGTTTTCTGATTCACCTCCAGCCTGCCAGACTCTGTTTTCCTGATTCAACTCCGTCTTGTCAGCCTCTGAAAAGTTGCGTATGCCTCGTCGCTGATCAAAACTGCTTCAGGAACCGTATATCATTCTCATACAGCAGTCTCATGTCGTCGATCTCATACTTCAGC